>JABLXB010000002.1:0-300000 GCA_013178305.1 Bacillota bacterium
CGTACCGGCTCAAGCAGCGGCGCAAGGAACCAGAGTACAATCTCTCAGGGGTGGATCACATTCAAGCGAGCACCGGTGGATCACTCCCACGCGAGCGCGGCGGATCAGAATCTCGTTGACAAACGCACATCTGGCTCGGCCGGCGGCACAATACTGGTCCTCCCACTGTCGTTGTTCCTCATCGGAGTCGTCCGCGAGGTCAGAACAACACGTCAGTCTCTTGCGCCGGCGCCTTCCCGTCCTCCGTAGCGGTGATTGACCGGGGATTGTTGCGTGGAGACAGCGATCCGGCAACGATGTCTGCGCTAGGACAACGATTCTGCCGGGATGGCTGCGCTGGTGCAACAAACCCGCTCTGGGTTGCCGTGGCGCAGCAATCCTCGGCCGACCGCTGCATCGGCGCAGCGGTCCTGGCGAGATCGTTGCCTCAGGGCACAGGTTCAGCCGCGACGTGTGCGCTGGCGCAACGATGGACTTGCACTACCCACCGGGCGATGCCCTCTACCCCGTGGCGTCGGGACGACCTCGCTCCGGCTCCAGCGGGGCACCCATGTCCACCGTCGGGCTTTTCCAGCGGTCCATGATGTCCGTCCAGTTGGGGCTACTTTTTTCTTACCAACTCCACTCCGTCCTTAAGGGCAAATTCGTTCAGAACCGCCTTTAGGATCCTGGCCTTGTTTCTGACGTCGTCTTGTTTGATTTGCTCTCTTATGATTCTCCGGGCTGCTTCGTCCAATGAACCTCTCAGGCTCGCCAGATCGAGTAGCGTTGCAGCCTTGCAGAAAAAGCTCCTCGATCTACCCTCATCAAAACCCTCTATCATTGTTTCAAGTAATCTGATCCGTCTTTTCTGCTCTTCTACGAATCGCTCAATTCCATGTTCTCTTACAAAACGCAGGTTCACCATGACTTTCTTGTACGATGGGTAAGAAGAAGACTCTTCCAATTGCTGATATTCTTCACCACTTTTGAACTTGGGGCACGGAAAGTCTGAACACTCACCACAGACTTCAAGGTTCTTCTTCTTGACGCAACAAGTTATGAAAGAACATGATGGATGCTTATGAAAGAAATCGGGGCCACCACATCCAGGACATCTTGAGGCGCCTACCGTGTAATATCTCGGGCATAGACCGCAATCGAGACCACATACACCGATTGTCGGATATCTCTTCGTTGGGTGTCCTTTCGGCTCGGAGTCTGTTTGTTTCATGGGTTTTGCCTCCTCATTTCCAAAGCACTCGGTTGATCCCTAATCACCGCCAGACACAAGATTCTTCCACCTGGCAATACTACCTCCTGACACAGGCGTGATTGGAGGAGGCTCAACGGGTGGCAAACACAAACGAACCCAAAAAGGCGCATAAGTCCGATCAGGAGACGACACAGAAGGTTCAGGAAGCGCTCCGTAGAGACAAGAACCTCCGGGGCTATGCCCTGGAAGCAGATGTAGAAAACGGAGAGGCTATCGTGCGCGGTGTGGTAGACACCCTATCAGAAAAGCGGCACGCTGGGACCGTAGCCCGGGGCAAGCCGGGGGTCAAATCGGTTGACAACGTGATCTCATTGAGCACAGACGGCCAGACCGATGATCGGGACGTGGAATTCGAGGTGGCGGAGGAGCTGGAGGCAGACCCATCTGTCAACCTGAGGCACATCGGCGCGGAGTCCTCACGCGGAGCAGTGACACTCGTGGGTAACACGCGCGACCCGGACGAAGTGGAGGCTGCCAAGAAGGCTGCGGCAAAGGCTCGAGGGGTAACCAGCGTGACTAGCCAGGTTAAAGTGCATAAGGAACTCCAACCTGACGAGTTGTTTCACAGTCAGGTCAGGAATGACGAAGAGGATAATCCTCCGCGGGAAGTGCCCGGCCGCCGGTAACGCCTTGCCAGGACAGGGATCGCAAGACCGGCTACCCATCGAAGCGGGGGCCCCCGAGTGTAGGCACCCCGCTTACTGCACTTATCGAGGAGGAAACAGGCGTACGTCATCCGAAAAGTGCCGGGGAATCAGGCAATACGTTTGAGGGGCGGTGCGGTGTTGAGCCAATGGAGGTTTACCCGGGAAAACCCTTGCCCGACCTGCTATAGCTGGATTCCCAGGGATTCCCCTTGTGACCATGAGAAGTACGTGTGCCCCACCTGCGGAAGAAAGCAATGCCTCAGGCACTGGCCATATCCAATGAAATCCGAGACCGAAGCCATCCACTTCCTGAAATCAGCCGAAGTGGTTACAGGAAGAAGGTGCTTCGTCAGGAAAGTGGCCAACAACGCCGGCAAGGATAAGTGGAAGATATTCACCTCCGAGGAAGACTATCAGAGTTATCTCGAGAGCAAAAGGCACAAACGCCAACAGGCCTGATGCTCAGGACAAGCCCCGCCCTGACTCGGTGGCTTGAACCAGGGCGACAAACGCAATGGCGGAGTCGTCGTCATACGATAGACTCAGCAGTACCCGCGTCTTGCCCCGCTCGCTTGCCAGCAGGGCAAGGCGACCGCCAAGCTCGACCAGCGGCTCGCCCCGGGGGCCACGGAGGACTTCGATATCCCGCAGGTCGACACCGCCATCGACCCCGCCATCCCAACCGATGCCTAGTGACTTGAACACCGCTTCCTTCGCCGCGAACCTCGTGGCGTAGTAGGTGGCGGGGGCATGATGGCTCTTCCCCATCAGCTGTTCCCTCTCAGTGAAGACCCTGTTGAGGAATACGTCCCCCGATCTTGCGAGCGTCTCGGCCATGCGGCTGATTTCGATGATGTCCACGCCCACACCCAGCATCAACGCACCCGTCCCCCAACCATAGAACCATTGGTCGCCGCGCGACCGTTGGCTGGCGCAGAGCCGTCAGCGAGCGCGTGACCAGCGCGCTCAGCTTCTCGCCGCCACCAGGAGAGCAGCACCTGCCACGTCTCGAACCGTGGCGCCTCTAGACAGATCGCTCACCGGGCGGTCAAACCCCTGCAAGATCGGCCCATAGGCTTTGGCGCCCGCAAGCACCTGGACCAGCTTCGAGGATATGTTGGCGGCATCCAGATTGGGAAACACCAGTATGTTGGCTCGTCCCTCGACTGCGCCCGTATCCATCATCTTCCGGCGCGCAACCGCCTCGACCAGGGCCGCATCAGCCTGCATTTCGCCGTCGAAGAGCAGGCCTGGGGCCTTCTTACGGGCCAGATCCACCGCCCTGGCCACCTTATCCACGTTCGGGTGATTTGCACTGCTTTTGGTGGAGAACGACAGCAATGCGACCCTTGGCTCCCAGCCCAACAACTCACGGGTGCTCATGGCCGTGGCGACCGCAATGTCCGCCAGTTGTTCGGGACCCGGATCCGGGTTAATCGCAGGGTCTGCGAAGACCAGGAGGTTCCCCTGGCTTCCCGCAAAGCCGGGAATGTCCATCAGATAGAAGCTGGATGGGAGGCCGATCCCCTGCTTGAGGCCTATGATCAGCTCGCTGGCCATGATTACCTCGTCCGTGGGATGGGCGATGCCCGCCACCATACCGTGGGCATCGCCCTTTCTCACCATCATGGCGCCGAAGCAAAGCGGCTGGCTGAGTATCCGCCGGCATGCGCTCTCCGGCATGGTTCGAGGATATGGGTGTTTCTGTCTCAAACTGGATCATGCACAGGCGATTGGAGCAATGCCGGCGCGAATTGGTGCGCATTGGGCCAGTCAGGGACAGCATCACCGAAATCGCTTTTCGCTGGGGGTTCAACGATTCCGCCCACTTCAGCAAGGCATTCAAGAGGTTATTTGGTCTCTCGCCGCGCGACTATCAGAAGCGTCACTTCGGTGATCCGCCGAAACCGTGCGCGGATCCATCTTCGCGGCTACCCCCCGCGGCAGGCCATCGTCTGATGACGCGCACTTGATGGTGCCTCCCTGGTCCGGCCATAGTAAGCGCTGCCTCAGGCCCTGTAGGCTTTCCGGAAGAGGTCCAGGTAGTCGGCTCTGCTTATGGTCCTGCAGTTGCTCGGGGTCGAACCGTTGATAAACGACGCCTCGGCCAGGCGGTCGAAATCGTCCGGAGACACACCGGGCTGACTGCCGAACTCCGGGATACCGACGTCCTCGGAGAGCCGCTCGAGTTCTTCCACGAGGAAGGCAGCGGCCTCGCGCGGAGGCATTACGTCAACGGGTAATCCGCAGATCCGGGCTACCTCCGCATGCACCTCCGGGTTGGCCTGCGCGTTGAACTCCGTCACCACCGGCAGGAACATCGAGTTGGCCACACCGTGGGGCGTGTCGTAGAGGCCCCCAATCGCCTCGGCCATGCAGTGTACCGCGGCAACGTCCGAGTGTGAGAACGCCACCCCGGCCATTACCGAGCCAAGCATCATGATGTTCCGGCTCTCCCTGGTCCCCTCCAGCACGGCCTCCTTCAAGTTGCGGAAAGTGTACCGCATGGCCTCTTTGGCCCAGGCCTGGGAAAACGGATTCGACGCCTTGCAGGTATACGACTCGATCGCGTGGACGAATGCGTCCATCCCTGTCGAGGCCGTGAGCCCCTTCGGCAGGTTGTGCGTTGTGGCGGGATCCACAACGGCGAGCCTGGGAGCCAATCGAACGCTTTTCACCGTCATCTTGAACTTCCGGCCGGTGTCGGTTATGACCGAAGAGCGAGTAACCTCCGACCCTGTTCCGGCCGTCGTGGGCACAGCCACGATGGGCACCACGTCCTTGGGGAACCTGTCGCGCCCTTCGTACTGCCTGAGCGGCGCGTCGTTCGCCTGCAGCACGGCGATTGCCTTGGCCGAATCGAGCACCGACCCGCCCCCTACCGCAAGGATCATATGGGCCTCGAACTCCCTGATGGCCAGTCCGCCTTCTTCACAATCGATGTCGCGGGGGTTCGGCTTCACATTGTCGAACACCCGAATCTCGAATCCCGCCTGCCGCATATCCTCGAGCAATGGGTCGACGATGCCGGCCTTCCTGACTCCGGGGTCCGTGACGACAAACACCCGGCTCCCCTTGAGCGTTTCTTTAACTAGAGCCGGTAATCTCTTGAGCATCCCTTCACCGAACTCGATGCGCGGAGGTAGATGAAAGCTGAACGTTCTATCCATTTGCCCATTCCGCCCTTCAAAAGACGTTATCGAACAGCCTGCTGAGTTGACCCTGCACCGCACGACCCTTTCGGAGGCCCTCAGCAGGGCGCGAACGTCGCATTCCCCCACTCACAGGCGCGCGACTTTGACGCCCCTGAGCCGCGTCCTAGTCACCCGGACCTTGCCAGCATCCTTCCCTACCTCAATCTCGCAGGTCACGCTCCCTGGATTCGCCCGCTCGACCGTCTCCTCCTTCAGCACGGAACACACGGCCATGGCCGTCCTCAGTGGGGTCAGGCTGCCGCGATGGCTGAGAATGGGGCCAGGGGAACAGGGGAGTGGCACGGGCTCGGATATGACCTGGGGCGGTAGTCCAGGAAGCCCTCATCCACTTCGAGGTAGTCCCTCACGGGGTAAACCCCCGCATTGTTGATGAGCAGTGGAAGTGCCGAGCTGGACAGCGAATTCTGCGCTTTGTGTTACTTAGGCACGCTCAAGAACTATAGTTGTAGTATCTCAATTCTCTGCGCAGTCACACTCACCCCATTTCCCCTCTTCTCCAGTCTCCCAACTATCTGGAGTGCTGGCGCAGGATCTGCAAATATTAACTGTCCGTATAATTGGTATACTTTCTCGAAGACAGTTATATCGATAAGGCCGTGTTCATCTTCCAGAGACAAAAACACAACTGTCTTACCACTTCGTGTCGGAGGCCGGTGCGGTCGTACAGGGAATCCCGCCACTTTAACTACGGTTCCCGGCTTGGCGTTTAGCACGTTTTCGCTTGACAGGTATCCTTCAGCCTTAAGCCGGCTCCTCATAAGCATCATGGGATGATCACTGATCGTGATCCCGAGGACTCGATATTCATAGAGTACCTTTTCAGGTAGAGAAAAGTCATTGATAGAGGAATGGTCCTCCGAGATATTCCACCTTAAGTCTGGTTGCCTGCCATCGTCTACTTGTAAGCGCGCTGCCTCAATTACGCTGCTCAACTGCCAAAGCAGAGATCGCCTATTCGTACTGATTGAGTCGAACGTCCCGCACAATATGAGGTTTTCCGCGACGTTCCGCGGCGGGTCAACGCGGCGACAGAAGTCGAATAACGAGGTAAACGGCCGGGCTCGCCTGGTTCCTATGATCCGGTCAAGAGCCTGCCCCGTCATGTCCTTGACACACGCGAGCGAAGTCCTTATGGCCCCATCCTCCACAGTGAACGCTTTCCCGCTGCTGTTAATACACGGACCCAACACCCGGACACCTCGCCTTCGCGCCTCCACGCAAATCGTGTTAGCAGGGTAGTACCCCATTGGTTGATGACTGAGAATGGCTGCAAAGAAGTGCGCCGGGTAGTGGTTTACGAGGTATGCTGTTTTGGCAGCGGTAACGGCGAACGACGCAGCATGGGCCTCACAGAACCCGTAACCGGCATACGACTTGATGCAGCCGGCTATCTTCTCGGCCACGGCTTGAGGTGTTCCGTTTTCTACTGCTCGGGCCACGAACACCTTGCAGATCTCTTGCATCTCCTTGACAGATCTATTGTGGCTCATGACCCTCCGCAATCTGTCAGCCTCTCCGGGTGTAAATCCAGCGACGGTTACGGCGATTTGAATTACCTGCTCCTGGAATAGAACCACACCATAGGTTTTATTTAAAATGGCCTCCAGTCTGGGGTCTACATAGCTCACCGGCTCAAACCCACGCCTTCTCAATACGAACGGATCGACCATGTTCCCTTGTACCGGGCCTGGCCTAATAAGGGCTACCGATGCTACCAGGTCCTCGAACCTATTTGCAGCCAGCCGTCCTTGTAGGGCCCTTTGAGCGGGAGACTCAAGTTGGAACATTCCGATGGTGCGGCCCTGGCGGATCATCCTGTAGCTCTCCCTATCCTCAACAGGGATCTTGTCATAGTCGACGCTTCCTGCGGCGGTACTTCCTGGACTGCCGTTGATCATTGCCACACTATCCTCAACCACGGAGAGCATCCTTAGTGACAATAAATCGAGTTTAATGAGGCCGAGGGCTTCAATATCGTCTTTATCAAATTGGGTCACTACCACGCCCTTCGCGGCTTCCTGCAAAGGTGTTAGCTCGGTCAACGGTTTCCGGCTTATGACGATCCCGCCAAGATGAGTTGACAGGAAGCGTGGGAAACCTGCTATCTTCTCGGACGCCTCCAATAGATGCCCAAATTTCACGGGGTCGAGCCTCAAGTCGCGGAGCTCCGGCAAGCGTTCCACTACGCTCTTCAGGTCATCAGCAGGTACATGAGGCAGCCGCTTTGCCAGCCTGTCAATCTCTTCTTCCGAAAACCCCATCGCTTTGCCAAGGTCCCGAACTGCCGATCTCGCTTGGAAGGTGTTATATGTACACACAGACGCTACCTTGTCGGCTCCGTACTTCTTTGAGGCGTACTCCGCAACTTCGTCCCGGTAGCGCGCGTCAAAATCAACGTCGATATCAGGGCTCTGAGCCCTCTCCAGGCTCATAAATCGCTCAAACAGGAGTCCCCTTGCGATTGGATCCACATCAGTCAGATTAAGACAGTAGGCGACAGCAGAATCTGCGGCCGAACCTCGTCCCGCGTGGCGTATACCTCTACGTCGTGCATAGTTGACGATGTCGTGCACGATAAGGAAGTAGTCATCGTACCCCAAAGCAGTTATGATACCGAGTTCGTGTTCAAGCCTGTCGCGGATTTTGGCAGTAATCCTTCCGTATCGCTTCCGCGCTCCCTCGCGCACGAGGCCCCTGAGCATCTCCCTCGCGAGGGTTCCCTCTGGAGTGGGGAAAGATGGATAGCACTTTCCCTCGACCTCGAGCGCTACGCTACACCTCTCAGCAAGGAGTGAGGAACCATTCACGGCGGCAGGGTATTGGGCGAAAAGGGCCTCCATCTCGGCAGGCGTCTTGAGGTAGTTTTCAGCATTAATCTTCCGCTCTGGATTAACGTCATCCAGCTTGCTCAGCGTCCTCACGCAGGTCAGAAGGTCGTGGATAACGAAGCCGGCTTTACACGAATAGTGAACATTCGCGGTGGCTACCATGCCAAGCCCAAGCCTCCCGGCGATTTCTGAAAGACGCTCGTTAAGCATCGTGCTTCCGGGTAGAAGCCCCTCCGACAACTCGATGAAGAATTGGTCATTGCCGAACACGCTCACATATTTGCGTGCTGCCTCAAGAGCTCCAGCATAATCACCTTTTAGGATTCGGGAGGGAATCTCGCCCCGCCGGCAACCCGATAAGGCGATCACTCCCGCTGCATGGTCTCGCATGACCTCAATATCCAGCGCTGGTTTCCTTCTGGGGTTATCCAGATGTGCCCTGGTAAGCGCGGCGCAGATATTCCTGTACCCCTCGCTGTTTTCCGCCAACAGAGTAAGGTGTGGCGAAGGCTCCGTTCCGCACCATTTCAACGTGGCCTCCACCCCTTGAATGGGTTTCAACCCGCGCCTCAGAGCGGCGTCTCGGAATTTGACGGCAGCGCTCATGTTATCGTGGTCGGTAACGGCCAGTGCTTCCATCCCGAGGTCTGCAGCCCGGTCTACCAGCTCCTGGATCGAGCTCCCGCCATCCAGGAAGGAAAATGGGGAATGCGTATGAAGGTGAGGAAACTTCACGGTATCAACCCCGCTTGGAGCAAGATGAAAAGACGCTGTTCAATCGTATATCTTGTATAGCACCCACCGGCCGGCACACGCTTCGAGCTCTGCCACCATGCCCCCATCGGAGATCACCCTATAGATAACCCTTTCCGGCTCACCCTCCCACCACCGTCCGGTCTCGGCCCAAGTATCCATGATCCTCGACACTCTGAACCATCTACGCCAGAAGAATTTCGCGGGTTTCACCTGCGCGTCCGTTATAACCAGCACCGGTTGGTTCACTACCTTGCTCATTTGATACTCCTGCTTTTTGCCCTTATGGGATCCCATAGGGAGAGTAATTCTTCTCTCCTGGAAGTTTTGAGGTTGCTTCCTCTTGTAACAGCGTCTCCACTGTACCTATTACTGAGGGACACAACCGCATACTCGAGCCTTCTTGCAGGCACACGGGTGTTCATGTCTGCCGGGCCAAGGGGAAGAGGTATTTGCGCTCCTTCTGCCTTACCCAGCTCACCCACACTGATTACTATCTCTTCCACGGGGGCAGAAATGCCAGGCATACTACTGAAACATGCCCACGCTACTGTTTTCAGTGCTATGGGGGACGACTTGCGGAATGGGAAAACACGTGAGGCGGTTAGTCTTTCCCCGTTCTCCAACGCTACTTCGACGCGGATACTGCCTGCTCCACACCCCCTGCTCCTGAGTTCCCCGCTCACCCGAAAGCAAACTACCTCTAATCCCCTCTTGATAACCTCTGTCGAATCAGTGCTGCCATCAAACGAGACACGCCCGACGACCTCTGGGGGTGGATAGGCCTGCTTAACGTAGTCATTATCTATTCCTCGCACCAGATCGTGAATCTCGCCCCCCACACGCCCGAACTGTTCCACCAGCTTGACTTTAGGAACCCTGCTTATCTCCTCAACTGTTTTTATCCCAAGGGCCTCTAACTTAAGTTGCACCTCCTGTGGCACCTTCCATAGATAAGAGACCCTGAGGCGCTCAAGGAATTCCTTTTCGTTTCTAACAACAGCCAAGCACAGGGACACACCATCTATCCCCGACACTTCCTCCATTCCCTCTGCCCCTTGTCCCATGCTGATCTGGTCTGCCATCTGCACCGTAGCTGCGCGGGAAACGAATTTAGAACTTGCTACCCCTGCCAGCATGAGGAATGAAAGACCGGACAGTTCCGCCCTGGTCGCCTGTAAAGTGGCCTCTGCGTCAGCATTTCCGGACAACCTCACAAAGGCCTGATTGGGACTGATAGGCTCTACTACCGGAGAGTGGTTGTATAGGATATCCAGGAATCTGCGCGACGAAGCAGTGTATTTTCCTTCACAATACTTGGCGAAAACTATGTTTGGACAGATCAGCAGTGCTTGACGACGGGTCATGTTCATCCTGACACCGGAGCAGTAAGCCTTTCGAGAAACATCAAGACAGACCCCATCTTTAAGCACCGCCAGAGGGGTGTTTACGTCGTAGCTTTCACAAGCAGCATAGAGCCCTGCAAGATCAATAAATGCGACTATCGAGCCGGAACGGTTCATGGCGATCACCTATTATCAAACATATGTTCGGGGACAAGACCAATTATACCAGGGTTCCCCCAAAGTCAAAAAAACCGGTACGGGTGATAAAGCCCCTTAAACGCGACCCTGCGAGGATTTTTGTCCTGCGCGTGGCGCATTACCAGCACTTTCTTTCGCGCCGTGCTTAGTGCATATAGGTGGAAAATGAACCCTTTCAAGACACGGAGGGCGCCTTGATACCGGGGCAAGGTTTACACGCCGTCTATCCTGAACTCGAAGAAGGCCTCCATCTACGCCAAGCAGACAGATGACCCGCAGCTCCGCACAATGTGCGAGAGATTCCGTGACCTTCATGAGAAGAACGTCAGGGTGCTGTCCAATCTTGTCGGGGAGTCCGCCGGCGGGCCTGAGGGGATGGGCGGCGGATTTGGCTAGGTGAGACGATTCTAGTTCAAGGGGGTAGACGTGTGGCTGACAAGTTGAGCGACAGGGACATCGCGGCTGATCTGCTGTCAGGGGCGAAGCAGCTATCGACAGGATATCACGATGAATACGTCCAGAGCACCAAAGAGTTGTTTGACTACATGCATAACAAGGGCTGGCATAACGTAAAGCCAGTGACCGGCCCCATGGGGGAAAGCCCCCGAAGCTAACTGCGTGTAGAAGGTGCTGAGAGGCAACCACGGCGTGGTTGCCTCTTTCACTTAACGACCACTTGACCCTTCATGGATGGGTGGTAGGTGCATATATAATCAAACGTACCGGATTCGGTAAACGTGTGTTTGAAAACCCCGCCCTTGGCCAAGTTGCCGCTGTTGAATCCCTTGCCAGTGGCGGTGTGGGGAGCCTGGTCCTCGTTTACCCACGTCACGGTTTCTCCTTTGTGTATGGTCAGGGTTGCCGGCTGGAATTTAGACTTCTCGATTATTACCACGTTCTTGTCTGGCGTTGAGCCAGGTTGTTCATTCCCCGGCTGCTTACCACCGCAGCCACTTGTCAAGATGAGCACCGCAAGCATTACTATCAGCAGTAAGTACATCTTGTTCATGCGCATCCCGTTCATGCTAGCACCCCCCCTGTCTACCCTATTGTGAATCCCCAGAACCACAGGCCCAATCCGAGGAAAGCATGGATAAGCGCCACCACCACAATCGCATACCCATTGCGACGATGCCAAACGAACGGAATCTTTATGAGCCTTCTGCCGGTGACGACCTGGAGAGAGATCAACGCCAGCAATAACAGGCCCAGCCACAGGTGCAAGGGCTGACCAAGGATCAAGGTATCGCTATCATAGACGTCACTCCCCAGAATTCAGTCAGTTGTGGTACGTTACGGCGATTGTATCAAACAAAGCTGTAATTCGACCAGCGGCCAGTGCACGCTGTTAGCCATTCGCTGAACGAGGTGTAGACTACAGTTGGCAGTCGATTAAACATCTATTTAACTATTGCTGGTAAAGTACAGGCGCGAGGAGAAGCAGGTGTATTATTCTTTGGACGATTCGCACGTGATCAACCTCATAAACGAGGCAGCGGCCCACACTCTATGTACCCTAGCACTAAGGTCAAAGTAAGTCCAGGTCTACACAAAGGTAAAACACGATGAGGAAGTCGTGGGCTTAACTACCTTAAACGGAGGTGTCAGCACTTTCGAAGCACCCTGCCCGCGCGCTGACCCGTGAGTTCGCCGTCCGCGAGCACGGGCACCCCGTTGACGAGGACGTACCTGATCCCCAGAGGAGGCAATCGCGGCTCGGTGAAGGTGTTGCGGTCCATCACAGAAGAGGGGTCAAATAACACCAGATCCGCGGCATATCCAGGCTTGATTAGGCCCCTGTCGTCGAGACCGAGCCGGGTTGCGGGGAATCCGGTCATCTTGCGAATGGCCTGCGGGAGGGAGATGACGCCTTCCTCGCGAACGTAGCGGCCGAGGATCCGCGGGTAAGAACCGCCCACCCTTGGATGCGGTTTGCCGCCGAGAAGGCCGTCGGTTCCTACCATCCCCAGCCGGTGCTGAAGCCCCAGGCGAACGTTCTCTTCAGAACCGAGCATGGCTGCCATCGACACCGCGCACTCCTCTTCCAGGAGGAGGTCGAAGACGAACTCGGCAGGGGTTTTCCCCACCTGCGCCGCAGCATCGGTCACTATCGCTCCTTCGAATTGCCTGTTCGCCGGTGTCTTTACTGCGGTTATCATGATCCCTTCCCAGCCTGCAAGCTGGACGTAGTTGTCCCACGCTGGCTGTGTACCGTCGGAACTACCCGATTCACCGCATCCGGGGCCGTCTCCGTTGATGTCGCGTGCGATGCGACGTCGGGTCTCGCGGTCGGCGAGCCTACCCATGGTGGCGTCGACCCCCCCCTCCAGCGCCCAGGGTGGCAGGAGGGCCATAAGCAGTGTGCTGGCGGCGGTGTACGGATACTGGTCATAAGTGACGTCCATCCCGCCGTCGACTTCCCTGTCAATGCGGGCCAGGGCGGCCGCAAACTTGTCCCAGTTGCTCCTCCCGCCGGCCTTGAAATGGCTTATGTGCAGAGGTAGTCCAGCCTTGCCGGCAATGCGTATGGCTTCCTCGAGTGACTCCAGGAGGAAATTGCCCTCGTTCCGCATGTGGACGACCATAATCCCGCCCCAGTCAGCGACCCGCCGGTACAGCCTGATCAGCTCCGCTTCGTCCGAGAAAAGGCAGGGCGGGTATATCAGGCCGGTTGACATGCCGAAGGCTCCGGCTTTCATACCGTCGTCGATGAGACGCTCCATATTATGGAAGTCCTGCTCTCCCGCCCACGCCTGCCTGATTCCCATGACGAGCAGTCTCACGTTACCCTGGGGCAGGTAGGTGGCGACGTTGACGGCCGGGCAGGCCGCCTCCAGCCGGTCGAGGTATCCGGCGAGAGATCGCCAGTCCCAGTGAAGAAAGGGATTGCCCGCCAATCCGGCGAGGAATCGCCGCCATTCGGTTACACGCTCATCGTCCACTGGCGCCGGACCTATACCATCCTGGCCGATTACCTCGGTAGTCACGCCCTGGCGTATCTTAATCTCCGCCAGTGGCTCCACCAGGACCATCAGGTCTGAGTGGCTGTGCATGTCGATGAAGCCCGGGCAGAGGGCAAGGCCGCTGGCGGGAATCTCCCGGCGACCTCTGCCTTCCAGGGAAGGGGCGAACGCGGCGATGCGGTCACCCGCGACCGCCACGTCGCCGCGCTGGCCTGGATTACCGGTTCCATCATAGACTGTGGCTTCCCTGATAACGAGATCGAACAATTCGTACCCTCCCGTTGTACCTGGCGCTATCCTAGACGGCGCTGCGCCCGCCGTCGACCGATATGACCGCCCCGGTAATGAAGGACGCGGCGGGGCCGGCCAGGTAGACAACTACATCTGCAACTTCTTCCGGTGCAGCGATTCTCCCGAGGGGATACTCCCCGCGGATCCTGTCACACCAGTCCGGCGGCGGACCCCCTGGAAACAGGGCGTCAATCATCGGGGTCTCTACCAGACCCGGGCAGACGCAGTTAGCCCTGACCCCACCCGGGCCATAGTCGATGGCGACCTGGCGGGTGAGCGCGATAACCCCCGCCTTGGAAGCGGAATATGCAGCCTGGCGTGGAGTGGCCTGCAGGCCGACTCGGGACCCGATCGTGACAACAGCGCCGCCTCCCCGCTGCAGAATGGCCGGGATAGTACACTTGAGGGTGAGGTAGGTGCCGGTCAGGTTAACGTCGAGTACCCGATCCCAGTGCGCGCGCTCCGTGTCCAGCAACGACGCCGGGTACTGTACTCCGGCCGCAGCGCATACGATGTCCAGTTCCCCATAGAGACTCGTGGCCATTTCCATGGCCGCGGTGATATCGGCCTCGCAGGTCACGTCGGCTGGGTGAAACCGGACTTCCAGACCCGCTTCACGCAAGGCTTCCGCTGCCGCTTCCCCATCGGTCTCCGGCAGGTCGAGGCTCACCACCCTCGCCCCCGCTCTGGCAAGTGCGGCAACCGCTGCCCCACCGATGCCCCCCGCTCCCCCGGTTACAAGGGCCACCTTATCGCGCAGGTACCCTGCCCACGCATACCCGGTGAATGCCGTGGCCGCCGTCAGGCCTGCGCAACAGTCCATCATTCGGACACCACCGGGTTCGCCAGCCTGCAGACTCCCTCAACGTGCACCTCGACCGTGTCGCCGGGTTTTATCGGCGCCATGCCTGCGGGCGTGCCCGTTGCAATCACGTCCCCCGTTTCAAGGGTCATGAACCGGCTCACCGCAGCGACGATGGCGGGGATTTTATGAACCAGATAGGACGTATTGGAGTCCTGCCTCACCTCTCCGCTGACAATGCAACGGATGGTCAGCCGGTGAGGGTCGGGGAGTTCGTCGGGCGTTACCAGGTAGGGGCCGAGCGGTGCGAAGGTGTCGATGCTCTTCGACCTGAACCAGGGGTCCCCACGCTCAACGTCTGCGGCCTGCATTTCTCGTGCGCTCACGTCGTTACAGCAGGTGTAGCCGAGCACGTGATCGAACGCCTCCTCCGGCTTTATGTAGCGACCTGGTCTCCCAATAATGAGTGCCATCTCAGCCTCGGGGTCCACGCGCCCCGCCCAGGACGGGATCCTGATGGCGTCCCCGTGACCGATCACCGCCGAGGAAGCCTTGCAGAAGAACAATGGTTCCGCCGGCAGGTACAGCCCGCTTTCTGCCGCGTGGGCCGCGTAGTTGCGCCCGAGACAGACCATTTTGCCAGGCCGCCTGACCGGCGGCAGGTAGCGGACTCCCGCTCCCAGCTCCACCGGCCGCCCGGCCGCTGGTTCATCCAGCCGCGCGGCCAGATGGGCCAGGAGGTCGTACTGCATCGCCAGCGTCACGAGTGGCTCCGGTTCTTCCAGCGCGGCGTCGACCCCCGCGACGAGTCCAGTGACGTCCACCGGACTCCCCTCATGTTCGACCGCTACGAAACGCCTGCTTCCGGCTTCCATCAACGCGAGTCTCATTGACCGCACCATCCTTCCACGGCCACGACCCTGGCCGGCGCCCCGTCTCCGTCGCGGAGCTTGACCGGCAAGGCCAGCAGCCACACCTCGTCCTCTTTGATTTCCTCGAGGTGAGTCAGGTTCTCGATGAGTATCCGGCCGTTCCCCAGGTAAAGACGGTGAATGTCGAGGTCCAGGGGGAAGTCCACCGCCAGGAACTTGATCCCCTTTTCGAGCAGGTACTGGGCAGCGTCATAGTCCAGTCCGGGGATGTCGGTAAAGTACTTCCCGGAATCCCAGCGGCGGTCCCACAGGGTGCGGATGATGACGCCTACGTCGGGCCCCACGTTGAGGGCCTTCGCCTTGTCTAGGCCGATCCTCCCGCGCTCTCCGATTCCCGACGCGTCGAGAACCACCGCGCGGCTTATGACTTGAGCCAGCGGCACGTTGTCGATCGTGGTTGCCCCGGAACAGAAATGGGCCGGCGCGTCCACGTGCGTCGCTGAATGAGTGGCCATTTCCAGTTTCCTGACCATGCATTTGTTCTTCTCGTAGGTGCCGGTGACCTCGACTTTCACGGGTGCGTGGTAGTCGCCCCAGAACTTCGGCATCCCTTCGTAGACGGTTAGTGCCAGATCGATGAAACGCAATTGACCGCACCTCCTGAAGAATTGATCGGCCCTGTATCGATGCCGGCCGTGGCGCGTGGCTCAAGCCCCCTGATTACACGGGTGAGCCGCGTGAAATCATCCTGATGGCCCCCACCGGGCAGACCCGCGGTTCTGCGCAAAGGCCGCAGCCGCCGCAGGTTCCCGGATCTACCTGTCTCCGGCCGGCGCCGTCAACGGGCGTAATGGCGTCGTGAAAGCAGAACCCCTGGCATCGCCCGCAATCTGTACACAATTCCGGCGTGACCGAGGCTACTAGGTCACCACCGCGGGCGATCTGCTCCAGCTCCAGGAAGAAAACGGCAGCCTTCCCGATGAGAGCCTGCACGGTCGTGCCCTGCGAGGAAACGTAGGCCCCGATGCCCTCGACCATCGAGGTGATCACCTGGAATCCCGAAATCATCACAGCGGAGCATACCTGGACCGACCCCGCCCCGGCGAGCAGGTACTTGATTATGTCGCTGGCGCTGGTTGCCCCGCCGGTGGCGCTCACCGGCCGCCCGAGCCGCCTGTATGCAGCGAGCACCTGGGCCAGCACGGCATATTTGATCCACGGGCCGCCGTGACCGGCGACCGAGCGGTGCATCACCGGGGCCATCGTCTCGATGTCTATGTCGAGCCCGGCCGGCCGGTTGGCCAGGGTGACCCCCGCAGCGCCCGCCCGCAACACCCGCTCGGCTATGTGGACAATGTCGGGCCGGAGCGGGAGCTTGGCCACGACTGGTACCGGGCTGCCGGTCGACGCCGCCTGGACCTGTTCTTCGAGAATGGCCAGTGAGCTGCCATCTATGGAATGGGGGCACGACACATCCATCTCCAGCGCGCTAACCCCGCAGGAGCCAATCTGCGCCGCCAGGCCGCGCCACTCCTCCGGGTCCGCGGCCAGGAGGCTGCCGAAGACGGGCCGGCCGCCGGCGGCGCAGGGGAACGCCCGCGTACGCCGTCGCCAGCCGGTTTTGGGCCTGTTCCTTCATCCGGGCCCGCACTTCGCCGGCTGAACGCTTTGTCGCGCGTTCGGTCATGCGCCTTCCCTCCTCCTGTCACCTGTCCTCGCTCCGAGGTATGCCTGGCGCACACCCGGGTCGTCCAGGAGCTCGCCCCCGGTGCCCTCCATCACGACCCGGCCGGTTTCCAGCACGTACCCGTGGTCTGATATGGCGAGCGCCTGTGAGGCGTTCTGTTCTACCAGCAGTACCGGGATGCCACGGGAGTGGATGTCGATTATCGCCTGGAACAGGCGTTCTATCAGGATCGGCGCCAAGCCCAGAGAGGGCTCGTCTAGGAGCAACAGCCTGGGCTTCGCCATAATGCCCCTGGCCACGGCCAGCATCTGTTGTTCCCCTCCAGAGAGGGTGCCGGCGGGCTGGCGCGAGCGCTCCTCGAGGATCGGAAAGAGATTGTAGACATATTCTAGATCCGCTCCGAAATCGTCCCGACGGGAGTACGCGCCCATCAGGAGGTTCTCGTAGACAGACATGTTCGGGAATACCTTGCGGCCTTCCGGTACGTGGACTATCCCCCGGGCAACGATGAGATTTGGCTTGCGGGGCAATTCATCCCCCATGAAACGAATGCTTCCGGACTTAACCGTTATCAGGCCCGAGATGGCCTGCAGGAGGGTGGTTTTCCCCGCGCCGTTGGCCCCGATGATGCTGGTGATTTCCCCCTCGCGCACCGTGATCGTGGCCGAGGAAAGCGCCTGCACCGCTCCGTAGCATACCGAGAGGTCCCGGATCTCCAGCACTGCGGTCACCTCCTCCGCCCCAGGTAGGCTTCGACTACGAGTTCGTTATCCTGGATCTCCGTGGGTGTTCCGTGGGCGATGACCCTCCCGAAGTTCAGGACAGTAATCCGGTCGCAAAGATCCATGACGACGTCCATGTGATGCTCGATGAGGAGGACGGTAAGGCCGTACTCCCTGGTGATCCTCTGTATCAGGTCCGTCAGATCGAGGGTCTCCCGCGGGTTTAGCCCGGCCGCGGGTTCATCGAGGAGCAGAAGCCGCGGTCTCAGCGCCAGCGCCCTTGCGATCTCCAGCTTGCGCTGAAGACCATACGGGAGGCTCGTCCCTTGAACGCGGGCCATACCTGCCAGTCCCACGGCGGCCAGGATTTCCATGGCAGTGGAACGCGCCTGTGCCTCAGCGCGCTTGACACCGCCCGTACGCAGGCAGGCGTCGACGAGGCTGTATTCAGCCTGCCGGTGAAGTGCGGTTACCACGTTCTCCAGTACGGACATGCCCTTGAACAACCGTATGTTCTGAAACGTCCTCCCGATGCCCTGGGCGGCTATGCGGTGCGCGGGCATGCCCGCGATATCGGCTGAAGCCAGTCGCACGTGCCCCGAATCGGGGCGGTAGATGCCCGATATGAGGTTGAAAACGGTCGTCTTCCCCGCCCCGTTGGGACCGATCAGGCCATATATCTTGCCTTGTGGGACACTGACGCCGAAGTCATCCACGGCAACAAGGCCGCCAAAGCGTTTAGTCAGGCCCGACACTTCCAGCAGGAAGCCCACGGGGGCGGTATCGACGGCGCATGGCATGCTAGTCATGACGGCTCCCTCCTCTCGCGCCGGACGCGTGCGGCCAGTTGTCCAAGCCACTCCCATGAGACCTCGAAGTTCCCGCACAGGCCGCCCGGGCGGTAAAGGATGACTACCAGGATGGCCACGGCGTATATGACGAACCTCCAGGCAGCCGCAAAACGCAGGATCTCCGGCAGCGTGGTTATGAACACTGTCGCCATCACTCCGCCCGTGAGGCTTTGCAAACCCCCAAAGAAGACGATCGTCACCAGCTCAGCCGACCTGTTCCACCCGAACATGTTCGGCTCTATATAAGTGATGTAGTGGGCGAACAGCGCCCCGGCGAGTCCAGCCAGGCCGGCGCTGATGGCGAAGGCGGCCTGCTTGTACCAGAAGGTGTCGATGGCCATCGCCTCGGCGGCCAGCGGGTCGCTCATCAGGGCGATGCAGTTCCGGCCGTACTTGGAGCGCACGAAATTCCTGACCAGCGCGAGGGAGGCGGCCGCCAGTAGCAGGATGGCCCACGGTCCCGCCGATAGGGGTATGCCTGGCAGCCCCACGGCGCCACCCGTGATGCCTGGAAGCGCTGTGACCAGCGCGCGGATTGCCTCGCCGACGCCCATGGTTGCGAGAACGAAGTACTCGCGCCGTAATCTCAAGGTGGGGTAGCCGATGACCAGCGCTACGAGGACTGAAACCAGCGTGCCGCCAGCCCAGGCCAGCGCGGAGGGCAGGCGGAGGTTCAGCATCAGCAGCGCGGAAGCGTATGCGCCGATGGCCATGAATCCGGCGTGACCGAAGGAAACGAGGCCGGTGACGCCCATCAGGAGGTACAACCCCGCGACGATCATGACGTTCAGGGCGGTGAAGACCAGGATACCCTGGTAGAATGAAGACATGCTACCCCACCTTCAGGCCTTTTCTTGAGTGAACCTGCCCAGGAGCCCGCTGGGCCGGACCAGTAAAATGAAGATAAGTAGCGCGTAGATGAACACCGGGCTGAAGGCGCTCGACACGTAGGCGACGAGCATGATCTCGATCAGGCCGAGAACCACGCCTCCGACGACGGCCCCCGCGACACTTCCGAGCCCGCCGAAGATCGCGGCGACGAAGCCTTTCAGTATGAGTTGACCGAGCTGCGGGTACACCGAATACTTGATCCCCAGGAAGACGCCGGCGATGCCCGCCAGGCAGCCCGCCATGAGGAACGCGAAAGTGACTATCCGGTCGGTGTCCACGCCCATGAGGGCAGCCACCCTGAGATCGTAAGAGGCGGCACGCATGGCCCTACCGATCTTCGTTCCATAGATGATGAAGTTCAGCGCGACCAGCGCGAGGCACGCCGTCAGCATCATCAGGAAATCCAGGTAGCCCACGGTCACCGGCCACTGGATCAGGGGGGTGGATGTTACAAGCCTGGGATACACGTAGAAGGTGGCTCCAGCCCCGACGAGCAGCAGGTTCTCGAATAGCAACGACACCGCCATAGACGAGATGAGGAAATAGACGATGGGTATCTCCCTGAGGCGGATGGGCCGGAACGCTCCCTTTTCGGCCAGCGCGGCGACAATTGCCGTGGCAGCGCCGGCTACGGCGATTGACCCCGCCAGGCCCAATCGCAGCAGGCCCGCTCCCAGCAAACCCGCGTAAGCTCCGACGGCCAGCAACGAGCCGTGGGCCAGGTTCGTAAACCGCAGGATGCTGTATATCAACGAGAATCCCACCGCGATCAGGGCGTAGATACCGCCTATTGCTATGCCGTTGATGGTCTGCTGGGCAAGCAAGTTCACCCCTCCCCGGGACCCACTTCTGACATTCGCACGTCCTCTCTCCGTCGGGCGGTCCCGCCGATATCCCGGGACCGGCTTTTCGCGGCCGGTCCCGGAGCCATCATCACAGTCTCCTTCGGGTTCAGGGCGCCTTGTACCTGGTGACCAGTTTGAATGCACCGTTTTCAACCTTGATGATCGCCATCTCGATGTTCTCGGGACGGTGCGTCTTGTGGTCTATGGTGATAGTGCCCGTCAGGCCCGCGACGTCTTTTGTACTCTCGAAGGCATCGCGGAGGGCATCTCTCTGTTTGTCCACGCTCATGCCCGCCAGATTGCGCGCCCCGATGCGCTTCACCGCATCCTTGAAGACTTCGAACGAGTCATGGATCATCGCCGCGTTGATTTCGGGTTCGATCTTGTACGCCGCGAAATACTTGTCGCGGATGGCCTTCAGCTTGGGATCCTGGAACGATGCATAGTTAACGTAGTAGGACCCCTCAACTTCCTTGGCAGCCATCTGGAGCAGGACCTGGGAAGGCCAGCCGGTGTGCCCGAGAAAGGGGACATTAATCCCCAGTTCGCGGGCCTGTTGTGCGGCCAGGGCGATCTCCTTGTAGTAGTTCGGCAGCAGGATAGCGTCCGGGTTCGCCGCCTTTATCCTCGTCAGCTGGGCGCGGTACTCCACGTCCGAACCCTGGAACACCTCCTCCGCGACGATGTCCCCGCCGTTTGCCTTGAAATAGTCGATGAAGGGCCTCACCATCGTTGTCGCAAAGGCGTTGCCCTGGTTATAGAGCACCGCTACGCGCTTGAACCCAAGCTCCTTGAGGGCGTATGCCGCCATCGTCTTGCCCTGGACGATGTTCGAAGCAACCGTCAGGAACGAGTAGCGGTTGAGGCCGGTCATCTTCGGGGTGGTGACGTTGGGGTCCACCGCGTTGGCCAGGACGGGCACTTTCTTTTGCTCCGCCAGCGGGGCGAAAGCGAGGTTCGCGTTCGAGTTGTTGGTCCCGAACACCATGACGACCTTGTCCTGGTCGGCCAGCCTGTTGAATGCATTCACTGCTTCCTGAGCGTCACCCTTGAAGTCGTATGTCACGACTTTGACCTTGACGCCGTCCAGGCCGCCGGCCTTATTCAGCTCGTCCACGTAGATTTTGAACGCGTTGGATTGCGCCGTCCCCCAGGCTGCCGTACCGCCCGTCAACGCCGCAAGCTCGCCCACCACGATAACCTGTTCCCTGGCGCCGCCGCAGCCGGCCAGCAACCCGGCCGTCATCGCAAGCAGCAACACGATACCGATACTACGTGCCATTTACCTGTCCCCCCTCGTGAAATTCTCGTGAAATCAGTGGAATACGCCGAACACAGAGCGCCCTCAGCGCCCTCCCGCGAATCGCGACTTGCTTCCTTGTTCGCACCCCCTTCGCGCCTCCACTTGCGTCTCCGCCTTGCGCCTCGCGCCGTGCAGATTCCTGATTTACTCTGCCGGTCGCTCGCGATGCCGGATGTCCTGCCCCCGGCGACACCGCTCGGACTCGTAGGCGGCCAGCACCGCGGCCACCGCCGCGCGGCCATCGTAACCATCGACGGACGGGCGACGGCCCTCCCTGATGGATGCCACGAACTCCATCAGCTGGAGGTCGAAACCGTCCGCTCCTTCCGGAATGGGGATCTCTTCGGGGCCATCGGAATCTGATGTGAGAAGATACGACTTCCCCCACGTGTTCAGGCGTATGGCCCCCTTCGTACCCGCTATCAGCGCCGCGCACTCCGTGGCGTGGCGGGGGAAGGTCCAGCTCTCGAAGACCGTCGCGTAGGCGCCATTCTCGAACTCCACCAGCATGACTCCGTTGTCTTCCCCGTCTATGGGATGGACGTACTGCCCCAACCTGGCCGTCACCCGCGCCGACCTGGAGTCGAAGAACCAGCTCAACCGGTCCAGCGAGTGGACACCGTTGTCCAGCAGGATGCCTCCTCCGGCCAGCCTGTTGTCTGCCAGCCACCCCGGGTAACCCGGGTAGAAGCCCGCCCAGGCGATCCAATCCTGGGCCATGATCGGCCTGCCGATGCGACCCGCCGAGATGAGCTGCTTCGCCGAAATGCTGGCAGGCCAGAAGCGGTGGGTCTGGCCGATCATGAGGCGTACCCCCGCACGCTCGCAGGCGTCGATCATGGCATCGCAGTCTTCCAGGGTTGTGGCCATGGGCTTCTCGCACAGGACGTGCCTGCCTGCCCTGGCGGCCTCTTCAACCACCTCCCGGTGCAGGGTATGGGGGAGGCATACGGTCACGGCATCCAGCGGCTTCTCGAGCATGGCCCTGTAATCGGTGAAGTAGGGGAGGCCCAGTTCCCTGCTGAGAGCAGCGCCCTGCGGAAACCGGTCGGCCAGTCCAACCACCTCTACATCTTCGATCCTGGACAGGGCAATGGCGTGCGCCCTGGCCATACGCCCTCCCCCAATAATGCCGACCCGTGTCTTCATACCCCGTTTATTGCCCTCCCCAGTAGAAAATGGTACAGGCGACGAGGCCGGCCCAGGCGATTGAGCTTCTCCTCGCCCGCGGGAGCCACCAGGCCCGCCGCCACCAGGTGGTTCAGGAGCCTGTTCGTGCTGCGCAGGGTGATGCCGAGGAGCGGGGCGATGTCATTTGCGCTGAATCTCTCAGCCCCGAGGCTGCGGACGCAACCGTATAACCTGTCCACCGCCGTTGCGCTGACCCCTGCAGCCTCCGCGGCCGCGAGCACGGCGGGTTCAATGTGCCTGAGCCCATACTCCACGCGGGATTCCAACCCGAGCGGACCGAGCACCCGCCGTTCCTCCGTGACCACAAAGCAGGCGTCGCCCCCGCAGCGCTTGGCATGCTGGAGGGCGACCCTTGCGTTAGTACCCGCCTGGTTGGCAGTGTACCCGAGGCCGACTCCCAGGCTTACGGTGGTGTTGAAATGATGTTTGATGTCGGCGATGAGGGGGGCGCGCGTAAAACAGTTCGAAGACTTCTCGAACATGCCCCGGGTAGTGAAGAACAGGAACTCATCGTTACCGATGAAGTTCATGCACCCGTCGATCTGTTCAACATAGCGGAGGAGTGCGGCGTGTATCTCCAGTTTCAGTTGCTGTACCCTGTGTTCCGAGGCGGCTCGTCGGGCTATGCCCTCAAAGTTGTCTATGTCCACGAGCCCCACCACTACCTGGCTCGCCTTGTCCCGGAGGCCCTGCCCTATAAGGGCAGCCTTCTCGAGAGCCTCCTTGATCGAAGACTTCGTGGGCAATACACGGACGCTCGGCACGCCTCGCCGCTCGAGTTCATGGTGCGCTGACCTCAGGCAGGTCACCGCCACTGAAGTGAGGCCTCGCCTGAACAAGTTCTCGTGGAAGTTCACCAGTTCGTCTTTATCTATCGCCGCGCGGTACTCCTTTGAGTACACCCCGGAGGCACTGACTCCGAGCTCGTGATAGACCTCCTCGACCGTTTCGCGGGAGAACGTATCGGTACTGAGCCGTGTTATGTCATAATGATCGTGAATCTGAAACAGGGCGCGATACAATCCCGTTCCCTGCAGAGAAACGTGAAGCGCTGGCAATCTGATATCTTCGCGGGCGAGGGTACGGTAGTAGGGCACGGGACCTGTGAACAGTACCATGTCTACCGCAGGAGGCAGCTGGCGGTATATCGCCGGCGCCTCGTCATCATCGCTGTACGGCATTCCTACAAGCTCGAGCGCTGGGATAAGCCTGCCTACGTCCAGTACCCTCGACACGAGGTCGTCCGGCCCAATGACGGCCACAACGGCGGGCCGGGCCTGCGCTACGTAGTCCTCATGGCTGTTTCCCGCGTCCACCTTCTCGTTCAACGGTTCCTTCAACGGTCATCACTCCAGGGGCACATTTGAGACATGACCTTTTTATGACCTAAATTCTTCGCCGCCGGCATGAGAAATCCTTTCGATGAGATGTGGTAGTTGGGGGATGGTTTTGGAGACGGATGAGTACCGGTCGCCGGAAGGTGAACGATGAGGTATGGCGCCAGCCCCTAGTTCAGGGCGGCGATGCCGTCCATTCTACCAAGCGACATTTCGCCGGCGTACTTACCCTTCCTGCAGTACACCCTTGGTGTTCTCAGGGATATCTTGCTGAGCAACTCGTTGAAGCCTGTGCCTGCGGCAATGGCCTGCTCGCGCGCCGTGATGCGCTCGCTTCCCTGGCTGCCTATATAGACAACGTTGTCGCCGGGCTCTACGCCCCCGGCGTCCGAAACGTCAATGATCGCCGTGTCAGCGCAGGCCGCCAGGAGCCTGCACCGCCTCCCGTTCACGAGAACGCAGCCCCGGTTTACCTGGGAACTCATCATCCCATCAACGATACCCATGGAAATGGTCGCGGTTGTCATCGGCGTTCTGACCCACTGCCTGGCGCCGTAGCCAACGTGCCATCCGGGAGGCAGGCTCTTGACCTGAATCACTCTTGTTACGCAAGAAAGGGCCGGCCGCAGCTCGAACGGTGGGTTGTCGACGCCGCACAGGCCGTATATGAGGTCCCCCACGCGGACGGCCGACTTGAACATCTCCGGGAAACGGCAAACAGCCGAACTCGAGGCCATGTGGATGAGGCATCCATCAGGGGGATTCACGCCGGCAAGGAAGGCGTCGAACCTCTCGAGCTGCCTCTGGTTTTGTTCGGAATCCTCTCCGGCCGCGCAAAGGTGCGTTGCAAACCCCTCGAGCTTGCACCCTTTCAGCGACTTCAAGGCCATGGCCACGGCGTGGCCCTCCTCGGGCATAAATCCCATGCGACCCATGCCCGTGTCCACCTTTATGTGGAACCTGGGGGGCCACGCCTGGCGGTTCCCGACCTTTCTGAGGTAGTCCAGGGTACGGAAGTCGGGGACGAAGAACGATGCGTTGATGGAGATCGCCATGTCGATCTCATCTGGTAGCATAGCCGTCATTATTATCAGGTCTACCTTCGAGGTGTCTATCCCCGCCTTCCTGAGCTGCGAGGCCTCGGTGAGTTTTGCAACCGTCAGGTGTCTGCATCCCATTTCGACCAGGACCCTGGCGAGGGCCACCGCACCATGCCCGTACGCGTTGCCCTTCAGAACCGGAATGACCTCGCTTGGAGCGACGTATCTGCAGACAGTCTCGTAGTTGAAAGCTATGTTGTCCAGGTTGATTTCGCAAAACGTGGTATGGCCACTCATACACGAATCCTCCACTGTGCCCAACGCCGGTTGAGAAATCTGGAGCTGGGTCGCCCGGGGCATCGACAACGCCTGGGTTTACCGGATGATGAGCTCGCCGTCCTTGAAAACCATCTGCCCATCGATCCACGCAGTCGGCTTCCAGTACACCATGTCAATGTGAATGGGGGCCTTGCTCACGCCTCCAAACCCCTCGTTGTTTCCCAGGGCCACGTGCCCCGTCCCGTATTTTCCTTCATCCTCGATTATGTTACCGATAAGCCTGGCCTTCGGGTTCAGGCCGAATGCGATCTCCGCGATGTTGTCGGCGTCGGGGTGCCCGACGCCCTCGATGATTTCGCGCAACCTCCGGGCTTCGGCGCCACCACTGATAGAGACGGCCTTTCCGCCTTTGACCTCGATCTTGATGGGCTCGCGCACAAGGCCGATCATCGAGCTCGAAGCGTCACAGACGAAGACCCCCTCGGTCGTTCCTTCCACGGGAGCGATGTACACCTCGACGCTAGCTCCCATCTTTTCCCCGGGGTTGTGGCATATGGCCGGATTCGCAACCGGCAACCGTCCCTCGATACTTGCGTGAAGGTCTGTCCCGGCCGGTGAGGTTATGCGTATAGACTTGCCCTCGGCCATTCTCGCAGCAAGCGCGTCGACCAGCGGCTTCTGTTTCAGGAAATCGCACTCGATAAGCCCGGTTATCAGAGTGTCCGGCCTGGCCTCGGATAGCGTAAAAACCCTGGTCCCGTACTCCTTTGTCGCGCGGATGGTGGCCCTGGTGTGGAATATCGTTCTCGAAGTGGGCGCGATGACGACATCCGCGGCGGTCATAGCTTGGGCCACCGGCGCCGGGGGCTCATCCCCGGGCTTGGAGAGCGGCCTGGTCAGGATGATGCTGAACTCGCCTCCGGCCGCATCCACTGCAGCAGCCAGGGCTGTAGCGATGGTGAAGTCCCTCCCTGTATCCGTGACGATGAGTACCCTTTCGCCGGGCCTCAGCCCGATGTTCTGCTCGACGATCTTGCGAGCTCCCCTGGCCATTTCGATAGGTAACACGAATGGATCCCTCCACTCAAATAGATAGGCGAACCGAAAAGTTGGCTCGGGCATGGAGGCCGGCCCGTCCATGGGAAGACCAGCCGGCCTCCAATACGCGCCGTCATTGCGAGTTCTACGCTTCGTCCAGTTTCCCGCGCAGGGCCTGGTCTATCACCGACGTGATGTCCTTGTTGGTCGGCGGGGTGAGCAGGCTGACCACTACCATCACGACTGTGGTGACGATCATGCCCCACACACCGCCATAGATCCCGAACACGGGGTCAAACTCGGGCCCGCCGAGGAGCATCTTGGCTCCGACGATCGTCCCTGCGGCCAGGCCGGCTATGACTCCCTGCTTGTTGGCGCGCTTCCAGAACAACCCCGCGACGGCGACGGGGAACAGCGTTGCGCTCAGGCTCAGGGAGAGCAGGGTTAGTAATACAACCAAGTATGTGTCTTTGGCGTAGTAACCGACCAGCATGCCACCAAGGAGGAAGACGGCGGTCCACACCTTTCCGGTTCCCACAAGCTTCGCCTGGGAGACCTGGGGGTTGATCTTCTGGTGGACATCCTTCGCCACGCTGGATGCCAGCGCCAGCGCCAGTGAGTCAACGGTTGACATGGAAGCTGCGAACAGTCCGACCACGATGAGCGCGCCAACCCACACCGGCAGGTAGCCCAGTATGAGGGTGGGCATGATAGCGTCGGCTTTCTCAAGGTTAGGGACAAGGAGCTTCCCGGCAAAGCCGTACAGCATGGCCGGATAGAATGTCAGTGTGGTGCCTATAGGGACTATGACGGCCATTGCAGCCAACGTCTTCCAGGTTTTGCACATGTAGAACCGGACCCAGTTCTGGATCCACATTATGCCCCCTAAAGCATCACACAGCATATATCCGAACCATGCCTGCGGGGTAAGGAGGCCCTTCGCGCCGGGCAATCCCAGCAAAGCAGGGTGTTTCTCGGCGATTCCCTTCATAACGCCCCCGACGCCCCCTACCTGCGGAAGGAGGTACGCCAGTCCAAACCAGATCGCCACGAGCATAATGAGGCCCTGGACCAGGTCGGTCCACACGACACCCCTGGCTCCGCCGGTGATCGAGTAGAATCCGACGGTGGCGATGAATATTACGGCGCCCCAGTGGAACGGTATGACGCCCCCCGTGAGTGTCTCCAGGGTTAGCGACACGGATTTAACCTGGGAGCCGATGTATGGCGCGAGCCCGAGGATCATCCAGAAGGCCATAACCATCCTAACCACGTCTGAGTCAAACCTGTGGGCAAAGAAGTCCCCCTGGGTCACGTAGTGAAACTTCTTTGCCAGCTTCCACATGGGGATGCCTATGACAAGGAACAGGAAGGCCCAGAGGAGGTTCGCCACGTTCGAATACCAGATGCCCATTCCGTGGGAATACACGAAGCCGGTGCAGCCAATGTACATGTACGCGCTCTGGTACGTGGCGTAGAAAGTGAACGCCATGAATATCAGCCCGAAGGATCTGTTGCCGAGGAAGTAGTCCTCCAGAGTCGTAGTCGTAGAACGGGCACCTCTCAGGCCGATGTACATGGAGATCGCTACATACGCGGCTACGGCGGACAGAATTAGAACTACGCGCGGTTCCATGGCTCACTTCCACCTCGCTTCGCCTGACTGATCCAGGATTATCCGATAGAAGATCCAGGCCGCGATGATGAAGTACAAAACGTTCAGGAACAGGATGTAGTTCAGTACCTGCCCCGGATACGTATTGAAGAACCCCAGAACGGGGAACTCATAGAGGATGCCGAACAGAACGACGATCACGAGGCAGATAGGCCACCACACGCCTTTCGAGTGCACGAACCGACTGGTACCGCTGCCTTCCATGCGAATGCCTCCTTTCTATGATTGCGACTGGACCCGGGAAAACGCGCCGTGTACCGTGCCGACTCAACACCCCCCTTCAGGCAATGGCAAGGTGGACTAAAGGACATTGTTCATTCAGTGCAAGTGCCATGCCAGACTCCCGTCGAGCGAAAAAGGCCGTCAGCCGGACATTGCCCTTTCCTGGTAGTCAGGTGATGTGTCCGATTGCGGAGACACTGTACGAGCTATCGCACAGTGTGGCGTGTGCGGTCGGACATCTTCTTGTAGAGGGTGCTCCTGGAGATCCCGAGGTATTTGGCCGCCTTGGAACGGTTGCCCCCGCACTCGTCCAGCGCCTTCATGATTATCCCTTCCTCGGCCAGCCTGAGCGTCCTGTGGAACGATAGACTGGGGTCACCAGCACCAGCATCAGGCTCTGACAACTCAAGGCCTGCCTTGTACTGGGTGATCTCCCTGGGCAGACTACCGGGTTCGATAACATCGCTGTTCCCTAAGGCAACCGCCCTTTCAAGGATGTTTTGGAGTTGGCGGACGTTGCCCGGCCACGGAAACTCAAGCAGCATTCTGTACGTGTCATCCGAAATGGAGCATCTGCGTCCGCAAACAGCTGAGAGGACCGTGAGCGCCGATTCGGCAAGGTCAATGATGTCCTGCTTTCTTTCCCGCAGCGGCGGTATTTCCAGGCAGAAGACGTTCAACCTGTAATAAAGGTCCGCCCTGAATGCTCCTTCTTCAACAAGAGTCCAGAGGTCGCGGTTGGTCGCGGCTATGATCCTCACGTCCACGCGCTCTCTCGCCACGCTACCTATGGGCTGGATCGTGCCATCCTCAATGGCATGAAGGAGCTTGGCCTGGCAGACCAGGTCCAGGTCCGATATCTCGTCCAGGAAAAGCGTCCCTCCGTCAGATTCCCTGAACCTTCCTTTTCGCCCGGTGCGCAAAGCGCCAGTGAACGAACCCGGCGCGTAGCCAAAGAGCTCGCTTTCGACCAAATTCTGAGGAATCGCTGCGCAGTTGAGCACCACAAATGGGCCGTCCCGCCTTGGCGACGCCTCGTGTATCGCCCGGGCAAACAGGTTCTTGCCGGTGCCACTCTCGCCGATGATAAGGATGTTCCCGCGAAGCGAAGCCATCTTGTCGGCCATGATCACGCATTGCCTTATAGCCTCGCTGCCCCCCTGTATCCTTGCGAAAGGTGAGCTACCTATGCTGGCCCTCGCACCCGTCCTTGCACGTCCCTGAAAGCTGACCAGCGGCACATCGGATGGCCAGTGGTCCTGAACCCCGGCGTCCTCCAGGATGATAGCCGCACCGTCTACGTTCGCGTCGGATACCACCGGGACTACTGAGAACTTCAGCGGGACTCCGTTCACCAGTCTGGTGTGGGGCACTATAGCCCCTCTTCGACCACTGAAAATCATGTTGAGGTCCTCTATGCTCAACCCCTCGGTACACACTTGCTCCAATTTGTTGCCCATGATCCCGATTTGGCTTTTCCCGGGCTCTTTTGCGGAGAAGAGGCCGCCCCGGAGGATATGGCCGAGATGTTCGCCACGGGCGGAATAGCCGGGAGCCTGGTAGAACTTCGTGCTGAAGTCCTTCGGATCGAGCGCGACCATGTGACCCACGGACACCTTGTATACGTAATCAAAGCGCTGCCCATCTACCTCGATAAATGCCCTTTTTTCACCCAACCGCACATCGGCAGCGATTAGGTGTTTTCGACCCGAGGAGTCAGTCATGGAACAGGTGAGAGCGAGAGGTTTCCCGCTGCTGTGCTGGCCCACCAACACCTCCGCTGAGCCTGGTTCGCCTCCGACGCGCCCTATGGCCACGAAAGGATCGCCGCTCCTTAGCACGCCGTTTCGAACGCCGATTATCTCCAGGTCGCCAGGCATGAGTTTGCCATCATCGGCTCCGAGACACGTATCGCACACGATACTGACGTCTCCATCGGCGCACCTCCCTGCTGGGTGCCCCGGCCCCTTCGGGGAATCGAGTCCAAGGAGGATCCTCGCCTGGCGATTACACAGGACGATTTTTCTGGAGCGATCGACTACAATGATGCCTTCATGGAGACTATCAAAGACGCTTGTCAAGAATCGACTCGAGTCATCGGACATCCCTTGCTATCCCCCTCCAGGATTGGGACGCCACCGCCGGCAACGATAAAGATGCCGTGGCATCCGCTTTGGCGATGAGCGATCTGCCGGTATCTCGCTACACGCGTCTTCGTCGGGTACCAGTCTAAGCGGAAGGTAGAAAGACTCTTGGGGCTGGGCCTGGTTGACGGTGTTTACTGCCACATTGATTCACCGTGGCCGGCGGGACTCCTGTCGGCAGATACTCAGCGGCTTTTGCGGGGGTCCGGGGTCGATGGCCTGCTAGTACTACTGCGTTAAGTGGCAGGAGATGGCGCCGTAGAGAATCACTGGATCATGATGACACGTACACAGCTTCAAGAATCGCGCTCACGGCTTGCGGCTTTCTTGGGGCCGATTCTGGCGAAACTTGGGCGTTCTGAGAGGCGGCATTGGGGCGCTTTCTGGGTCCAGGGTCTGCTGATGGAGGGGGGACGCAAGACAGCCGCTGGTTTGGACTGGCTCTCGATATGATTGACAGGGCGCTTGTCTTGCGGATTCCTGTGGGAGTAGTCACCGCGGACGCTGGCTATGGTGTAGTGGGTAAGTTTCGCACCGGCTTACGGCAGCGGCAGTTGAAATATGTTGTGGGCGTTCAAGAGAGCACCGGGGTATGGTTAACCGAGGAGACCAACAGTAAGCCAGCATACCAGGGGCGTGGACGTCCACGCAGACGGCGCTATGATTTGCCTGAACCGCAGTCGGTGTTGGAAGTAGCGAAGGCGCTTGGGCCTGGCTCGTGGCAACGCATAACGTGGCGGCAGGGTACAAAAGGCGACTTGACGAGCCGCTTCGCCGTAGTGAGGGCTCAGCCCTCATGCGGGCACGCGAATCATGAAGTGCGAGACGTCATGGGCTGGCTGTTGATCGAATGGCCGGAAGACACCACGGAGCCCACCAAGTACTGGGTGTCCAATCTTCCTGAGGATACACCCGTGCAGGAGTTAGTGTATTGGGCGAAGATCAGGTGGTGGGTTGAGCAGAACTACGAACAGTTGAAACAAGAGGTCGGGCTGGACCACTTCGAAGGTAGGACCTGGACAGGTTGGCACCATCACGTGACATTATGCATGATTGCGTTCAACTTCCTTGCCCTGGAGACGTTGCGCTACTGGGTGGACCCTGCCCAGAGTGAGACGCGAACTCCAGAGGATGCTAATTGAGATATTCGGTTTTTGCCCGCTATGCATGAGAACGTGCAGAGTCAAACCACATACTTAACGCAGTAGTACTAAGCCCAAAGTGGCGAGTTCCGCCTCATATAGATACAAACGTGATCGCTTGCCCGGTAGTTTTCGGTTGGGGCAATTGCCGAGGCTATCGTCTAGGGAGCTTCAAGGTCACTTGCAGTGGGAGACAGTACGCGGTCGAGATAAGCAAGCCCAAGGGCTATCGTCATTTCAAGTGGCGCTATACCGACATTGATGTTGGCGCCTCAGCGTGTCATTTCTGGTTGGGTCTGAAGCACCAGGACATCGACTGCACTATTCGAGTGATGGCCGATGCGGATAGAGCGGTGTGGGAGTTCATCACTGATGACGTGGTTAGTGGTGCGCGCAACGCGCTGTTTGCAGCTGTCTCGTGACGTTACACATGTGGTAATATTGAGGAGCGCAGCTGCCAAACGGAGTCCCATAGTGCTGCCCCGCGCCGGCAGCGAGTGAGGTGGAGTGTCGTGAAGTCCTCTCGAGAACCCGCCAGCGCCCTGACCCACCTTATCGGGGCCCTCCTTTCTATAGGCGGTTTGGTAGCCCTGATCTACAAAGGCGCTGTCTACGGGACGGCCTGGCACGTGGTCTCCTTCACCGTTTTCGGCGTCAGCTTGATCTTGCTGTATACCGCCAGCACGCTCTACCATGGTCTGGCGCTATCGGCAAGGGCCAGGCTCGCGCTCCGCAAGCTCGACCATATGATGATCTTCCTCCTGATCGCAGGTACATACACACCGTTCTGCCTGGTGCCTTTGCGGGGGGCTTGGGGGTGGCCTCTCTTCGGGGTCGTTTGGGGCTGCGCCGCGCTCGGAATGATTGTGAAGTTGTTCTGGATGAATGTGCCTCGCTGGCTGTCTACCGGCTTCTACCTGCTCATGGGATGGCTTGTGCTTGTGGCGGCCTATCCCCTGTCTCGGGCGGTAACAACAGCTAGCCTGGCCTGGCTTGTGGCCGGCGGCCTCCTCTACACGATAGGCGCCGTATTCTATGCGGCAAAGTGGCCCAGTCCCTGGCCAGGCAGGTTCGGCTTCCACGAAATCTGGCACCTGTTTGTCATGGCGGGGAGTTCTGCCCATTTCGTAGCCGTACTCGCCCTCGTGTAACTATCGAGTGCGCTGTTCGGTTGACGGCTGATGCGGATAGAGCGGTGTGGGAGTTCAACACGCGGCCTGTCTCTTTCCGACCGTCAGTTGCGCAAGCATTTCCTTGCTCAGAGCGCTGCGCCTTTCGAGACCGCGAGCCGCATTTTTTCGACGTACGCCTCCGGTATTGGATTCAGGCCTCCGGCGCTCAGCGCAAGGAATCCGACCTGAGCCCCTTCTTCTACGTAGATAGCCGCTGCCATTGCCTTCTTCATGTCTGGGGCTACGCATATGACGCCGTGGTTCTGCAGGAGCACCGAAGAGCCCTTGCCCAGCGCTTTCACGGCGACGTCCGCGAGTTCATTCGAACCCGGCAGCGCGAATGGTGCAACCGGAACCGGGCCACCAGCAAAGACAAGAGGCACGGTAACGACCGGAAGAGGCCTGTTAAGGACCGAAAACACGGTTGCGTAGACCGAATGGGTGTGGATTACCGCCATCACATCCGGTCTCGCCCTGTAGATCGCCGTGTGCATCGGCGTCTCAGAGGAAGATTTGTGTTTCCCCTCCACGACCTCCCCGGAGACGGTGACCACGGGGATGTCTTCCGTCTTGAGCGTTTCGTAGGGCAGCGACGTAGGTGTGATAGCCACGTAACCTGTTGCGCTGTCTCTTGCTGAGATGTTCCCCGAGGTGCCCCTAATGAGCCCCAGCCTGCTCATCTCCAGGGCCGCTTTAAGAACCGTCTCCCGAACCTCCGACAGGATCATGTTCATTCCTCCCAGTCTACCAGCAGATAATCTCGTTCTTGACGCCGGTCCCCTTCGCATGGTCTTCGACGGCCTCAACGACATCATCCAGGCTGTAGGCTCCGGTCACGAAGTCTTCGGCTGTGATAACGCCGCGGCATATCATGTCGAACGCCATCGAAACGTGTCTCGGTGTGGTATGGAAGAGGCCCTTGAGCGTGAGCTGCGAATAGTGCATCAGCTCGGTGCTGAGCGTGATCGTCGTGCCGCTCTTACATCCCCCGAACAGAACCACCGTCCCGCCCTTCCTGGCCATCAGGATGGTCTTTTCCCATATCTCCGGTAGCCCTACGGCTTCTATAGCGACGTCCACGCCTCTTCCTTCCGCAGTAAGATCCCTCACCGCCTTGACCTGGTCATCTACCTTCGAGGCGTTGATGGTTTCCGCGGCCCCCAGCTTCTTCGCGACTGCCAGTCGTTCCTCGGAAAGGTCGCAGCAGATGACTCTGGCACCCTGAGATGCCGCGCAGCGCAATAACATCAGCCCGATCGGACCCGCTCCGTTGACCACCACCGTGTCGGCAAGTCTAATGCCCGCCCCGTCAGCGCCGTACACTGCGCAGGCCAAAGGCTCGAGGAGAGCCGCCGCGCGGAAGGACAGGCCGTCCGGCATTTTGAACATGTTCTTGTTAACAATGGGAGCCGGGACCTTCACGTATTGCGCGAACGCCCCCTCAAGCCAGGTTCCGTTCGCGCACATGCTCGTGTCTCCTACCTTGCAGTAGTAACACGCGTTGCACGGAGCGCTGTTGTGCGTCGCTATCCTGTCGCCGACTTTGAACTTCGTTACCCCGGGCCCGGTCTCTACGATTGTACCGGAACACTCATGCCCGAAGAGCCCGGGGCCTTTCCGCATGGGATGGCCTCTGCGGAACGTCTTTACGTCGGTTCCGCACGTCAAGGCGGATTCCACCTTGATGATGACCTCACCCGGACCGGCCTTTGGCTCGGGAATCTCCTCGATCCTTACATCCCCCGGCCCGTAGAACATGGCTGCCTTCATGACTTACTGCTCCTCTCTCCCGACAATTCCCTGATCCCCCAGGGTATAGGCTCTCACCCTGCCGGTTCACCCAACCCCGACTGGATGATCCGGCATATTGCGGGATTGCGCCTGAGGCGTTCAATTTCTTCGCTCGTGAGGGGAGAAGGCCGGTCTCGTTCCGCGTCGACGAGGCACAAGAAGCCGAATGGCTCTGGACCCGCGTTCACAAGCTGGTGCGGGGTCCCGGGGGATATGTAAATGACATCCATGAACCCGACATCCCAGCACTCCTCCCCCACGATGACCCTACCCTTGCCCCTCACCCCGACGACGACATGCGAGTGAACGTGCTTCTCAAGGCTCGAGTACCCTCCGGGTGCCACCTCGAAGTACCTCAGGTGAAACGCCACCTTCTCCGAGTAGCCCGCCAGTATCATCCGTGAAATACCGGACCATCCGCCGTTTTCGGACTTGTACCGTTCCACACGGACGCCATCCCAGGTGAAATCCGGTGAGAACGTGTATTTCCGGGACTCGGCGCGCAGCCTTTCCATCTCGCTCGAACCTACGTCGCAGTCACAGCTGCTTTGCGCACAGGCCATCGACAAATCCTCCCATCACTCGAAGAGCACCATCGCCTTTATGACGTCACCGCCCTGTGCCATGTCGCTGTACGCCCTCGCAACCTGGCTGAACGGATAGCGGTGCGTGACGAGGTCCTGTGCGCGCACCACACCGCACTCGATCAGCCGCAGCGCCTCGCGGGTATCGTTGGGTCCACACGAGTAGCTCGGGATAATAGTGATGTCGTTGAAATACAGCGAATGTGGCTCAATCTCCATCGTTTCGCCCGGCGGTGCGGGCGCAAACATCACCACGGTCCCGCCCCTCGCAACACACGAAATACCCGAACGAATGGCTGCCGTGCTGGGAGGTCCTGTTATGACCACATCGGCGCCGATGCCCCTGGTCAATCGCCGGACCACATCCCCCGGGTCCTCCGCTGACGGGTCTACTACGGCATCGACCCCAAGCGATTGCGCCAGTTGCCTGCGTGCCGGCACGTAGTCCGATGCCACCACCAATCCCGCACCATACCTCCGCGCGAGGAGGCACAGAATCTGGCCCATCACCCCGAGTCCGATGACCAGTACGGCGTCGCCCTGGCTGATTGCTGATCTCCGGATAGCCTGAACGCAACAGGCAACCGGTTCGACGAGCGCCCCGTCCTCAAAAGTCACGCCCTCCGGCAATACCAGCGTATCGGACAGGTTCTGTGCGGGCACCCTGAAGAACTCCGCCATGCCGCCCGGGTCGAGGTGCGAGTTCTTCCATTCGTGGCACATCGAGTAGTCCCCATGACGGCAGTAGTGGCACTGGAAGCATGGGGCGTGATGGTGGACGAAGACTCTGTCCCCCACCTTGAATCCCTGAACCTCGCTACCGGCCTGGCTAATCACCCCGGCAGGCTCGTGTCCCAGAACCAGCGGTGCTTTCTTCCGAATGTACCACGGCATGACGTCACCGGAGCAGATCCCACTCGCCTGTGTCTTCACGAGGATCTCGCGGGGGCCTATGGCCGGGACCGGCGCGTCCTCGATTCGTATGTCGTCGAAATCGTAAATCCTGGCTACCTTCATTCTCCACGCCCCTCCGGTTTCTCGAGGAGCGCCCTGGCGGTACTCACTATCTCCTCGATGGTTTTTGCTTCACCCAGTCCGGTGAGGAGGGAATGAGCTCTCACCACGGGAACATCCAGCTGCCACGGGATCTGGGTGGTGGATACCACGAGGTCGGCTCCCGACGAGGCGCTCCTGGCCTCGGAGGTCCGCGCCTTGTGCAGAGTTGCCGGGATCTGGTGGCGGGCGAACAGGTCCTTCAACTTGCTCATAACCATCGTCGAAGTGGCGATTCCAGTTGCGCATACGACGATCACCTTAAGACGGCGCTGTTCAGCCACGTTCATGCCCCCTTCGAGCCGCTAATGGGCCCACGCAGTTAGGACAGGCAACGGGACAGCAGGCCGAAAGCCTGTTCCGCGCTGCTGTAATCCGCTATTTCCTTGAGAACGCCCTGGTCGTGTATTACGTCCATGACCTTCCGAAGGGCCTCTACCTGCTGTTCGGGTTCTGCCACCGCAAGAAGAAACACCACGGTAACGTCCGTGGACTTCGCGGGTTCATCCATCCTGGAAAATCTGACCGGGCGGCCGAGCACGCCGACGCATAGGGAGGTTCTCACAACGTGCCCGGCATCCGCGTGAGGTACGGCCACGTTGATTTCGCCGGCTTCAAGGCCGGTCGGATACTCCCTCTCGCGACTTATGACGGCGTTCACGTAAGTCTCGCGCACAAATCCCTTCAAGAGGAGTACACGAGCCAGGAGTCTCACTACTTCCTCCCAGCTTTCAGCTCCAGGAAGCAGCACCACTTGATCAGGTTCGAGGACCCATATCATGACGGTCACCTCGCAGTCGCGCGCGGCCGGGGCCCACAGTGAGGCCCCGGCAAACCACGCGCGGTCAAGCACGGCACGGACTCTACGTCCCAGCGATAATCTGGGCGATCTTCACCAGGGCGATGCCGATCCAGTGAAGGCCAGTGCCCAGTTGTGTGATGGTGGTAGCGCCCTCGGGGAGCTTATATCCCGCCTGAACGCCAACTTGCGTGACCAGCGGCGCGAACCATGTTGCTCCGTAGAGCGCGATGATCATGAAGATGGTACCGTTGATCACGCCGCGCACTATGTTACCGCGGCCGAATGCCAGCCCGAAGATCATGAAGAACGGCATTGCCGCAAGATCGACGAAGGGCAGCACCTTGTTGCCCGGTAGTATTACGGCAAGCGCGAGGGTAATCGGGATCATAATGAGAGCCGTGGACATAGCCGCTGGATGGCCGATCGCGAGCGCCGCGTCCATCCCGATGTACACGTCACGCCCCGCGAAGCGCTTACTGAGCAGCTCCTTCGCAGCCTCAGATATCGGCACCAGACCTTCCATGAGAAGCTCCACCATCCTTGGGAGGATGAGCAATGTGGCTCCCATATTCATGGCCAGATTGCCGATGTCCTTGAGATTGAAACCCGCCAGTAGTCCGATGACCGCCCCAAGGATGAAGCCCATGATGGGTGGCTCTCCGAGCGGCCCGAAGCGGTCCTTGATCGAGGCCGGGTCCGCGCTCAGTTTCCCAACAACCGGTATCCTGTCAACAACCCTGTCGATGAGGTACGCTATGGGAGCCAACTCTGTGACGGACCCGGTGGTGCATGATACACCGGGCAGATCGAATACCTCCTGGTATGCTGGGGCAGTCCAGTCCGCCAGCTTGAGGTAGATGACCGAGTACAGGCCACCAGCAACCAGACCGAGTGCAGGGCTTTTCGTGACGGCCACCGTGAGCGCAGTCACGTAGGCATAGTGCCAGATGTTCCAGATGTCTATGTTGAGTGTTTTCGTCCAGCGCATCCCGAGGAGCACAAGATTGAGACCAACCGCTACCAGTATAACGACGGCCGAAAGGGGCAACGCCCAGGTTATGGCGGCCGCCACCGGCCAGCCCATATCGACTGCGGTCAGCTGAAGGCCGAACCTCTTCACCATGGCCTGGGAAGCACCCGACAGGGCCCCCCACATTAACCCTACCAAGAGGTTTATCCCGATGAAGCCGAAGCCAACGAACAAGCCGGATCGAATTGACCGCGACAGCTTCTGCCCAAGTACAAGACCAAGCACTGTAATAATAATCGGCATCATGAGCGATGGGCCAAGACCCAACACGTACTGTATAATGTCGAAAAGACCCTTCATCACTGCACCTCCTCCTGACGATTAGACTGATCGGGTTCGGGCGCGGTTCACTCCACGCCCATCTGTTCCCTACCTGCCCGCTACCGCCCCCCTTTCACGCTCGAGCCGGTTGTCCTCCTGCAACACGCCGCGTGCCGTGAACTCGTCGGTCACCAGGACGTTTATCAACCGCCCCCTCAACGCCCCCAGGACCGTCAGCACCTTTGTTGCCCCGCCTGCCACAGCGATCACGTGAGGGATTGCGCGGAGTTCGTCAAGGCTTATTGCCACCGTGCGCCCCTGCAACCCACCGACCGGCCTGCCGTCGATGTCGAAGTGGCGTCCCATGAGGTCCCCCACAGCGCCCTCGTCCCGTAGCCGGGACACGGTAGCCTCGTCTACATATCCGATCTGGTAGAACGTTGACTGCGGTCCAATGTCGCCAAGGCCCGTCAGGACATGGGTGGCGCCGCGGGCGCGCTTCATCACCTCGGCGATGAATGTGTCACCGAGTAGCGCCCTGCACGTGTTCTCACTATCAACGTACACGGGTGCATACAGGAAATGCCTTTTGCCCCCGAGAATCTCCGCGATCTTATAAGTGATTTCGTACGGATTGATATCCGCTATCCCCTGAGTGAGACCTCCGGTCATCTGTATCACCGAGAAGTCCTTAATCTGCCTTGGCCTTATAAAGAACACCACCTCGGAGAGAGTGGTGCCCCAGGTGACACCGAGCCGGTCCCCTGGGCCGAGGACGGACTGGAGGTAAGCCGCGCCAGCCTTGCCGAGAACCCGCTTCAACATAGCGGGATTGGAGGGCGAGGGCACCACTGAGGCAGCCTTCAATCCGAACCGCGCCCTGAGTTGCTCCTCCAGGCGGACACACGGGGCGAGCGGATGGACAACCCGGATCTCGACGACTCCAGTGTCACGCGCTTCTTTCAGGAGGCGCGTGATTTTCAGGCGTGACACTCCGAGTCGGTCCGCCACTTCCTGCTGGGTCAACCCTTCCTCGTAGTAAGCCCACGCCGCGCGGAGCAAGAGGTTCCCATCGTCGCCCCCGTCATCCCGCAGGGTGGTGGTAGCCCGGCCTGCCTGTTCGCTATCCCGCCGCATGTTGAACATTTGTTTATCCTCCTCATCAAATGGTATTCGACGAGACCCCTCGGAAGTCCTCCTACGACACGCACTCTCCACTTCGAGATACCTGATCAGAGTGCGAGAGCGCCCTGGGGCACCGCTTTGAGGCACAATCACGGGCGAGGCCGGAGAACTTACTTGAACATTGCGCCCATCTTCTACAACAAATGTTCGCACGGGTGGCTGTGGCGTAACGTGCCCGGAGCGTGATGCAGGTGATGACCGAGCAAACGTCAAACAACCCGGGGGGCAGGAGGGATGTATGTGGATACCATTACGATAGAACAGAGAGAGGGTTTCTTTGCCGACAGCATAGCGGCTCTCGCCGAAATTCTCGACGTGTTGCAGAGCAAGCCCGCACTCAATATCAGGGAACTGAAACCCGAAAACACGGTGCTGGTAATCGTGGATGTAGTGAAGGGCTTCTGCGTAAAGGGAAACCTGTTCAGCCCGAGGATAAAAGCTCTTGTCTCGGAAGTGGAAAGGGTAATGAGGCTCTGCAAAGAGCATGGTATCCAGGTGATATGCTTTGCGGACAGCCACCCAAAAAACTCTCCCGAATACAAAACCTATCCCGAACACTGTGGCGTGGGCACCGAAGAGAGCGAATTGGTGGATGAACTGAAAGCCATCGGTGGATACAGGCTCTTTCTCAAGAATTCCACTAGCGGCTTCCTGGAAAAAGAATTCCAGGAGTGGCTGGAGGCAAATGCGCAGATCACCAACATGATTGTAGTGGGAGACTGCACGGATATTTGCGTGGAACAGTTCGCAAGCACTGCAAAGGCTTACTACAATATGAAAAACGTCGGGGCAAGGATAATCGTACCAATGGATACGGTTGAAACGTTTGACCTGGGAGCGCACAATGCGCGGTTGATGAATACCGTTGCTTTCATGATAATGGCGGGTAACGGTGTCGAGCTGGTACAGACCGTACAATAGTGGGCGTAGGGCGCGCTTGTAATCCCCTTGACCAGGTCTTTTATGCCCAGATGAACGTGGCAGTTGAGAAATTCCCCGGGGTGGGTATCGACATAAGCAGCCGCCAGTGGTTCCCTTCGGAGTTGAGACCAGCATGGCAGCTGCCGATCAGAGCTTGCCACTTCGGCACAGATACCGGGAGACGGCTTGTACATACGCAAAATATAGTACAACGCGCTGACCTGGGTCACGCCGGCGAACTCCGGGCGAGGCGTGAGGCCGGACCGACAGGGATTTCGTAGAAGCGCCAAGCTTTATAGCGCGGGCTGCAGGGAGAAGCGATTTGCTCACATCGATGTTGAGGCTCTTGATGACCAGGTCCATACGGCCATTTGAGTTGAAACGGGCCAGAAACGTCAGGTATCCGTTTGACATGCCTGAGTTTGGTGTCTACGTGCACGTGCCATTCTGCAAGGTGCTGTGTCCGTTTTGCCCATATTACAAAGAAAAGTATGATGCCCGCCTGCGCAAAGACTTCGTCGAAGCGCTTCTCTCCGAAATTGAGATGAACAGCCCCAACACGGTAACTCGAGCTGAGAGCTTGTACTTCGGTGGGGGAAGCCCTGCTTTGTTGGGCAAAGACCTCATCACTGTCGTTGAGGCACTCAAACGTCACTACCAGGTGCCTGCCGCGGGACTGGAGCTTCATCCAGACGACGTCCGTCCCGAGACATTGCCCATCATTAGGGCTGCTGGTTTCAACATGGTGAGCATAGGCATTCAGTCCTTCAGCGACGAGTTGCTCGGAAGACTGGGGCGCCATGAGGTAGACGGGCAACGCAAGGTCCATATGCTACAGGACAATGGTTTCGAGGCAGTAGATGTCGATCTGATCTTTGGAATACCAGGCCAGACGGAATCCAGCCTCCGCAGGGACTTCGAGACAGCGGTAGACTGCGGAGCAACCCAGGTGTCTGCATATCCCTTCATCGATTTCTCCTGCGCGGAGAACCAGCACAAGCCGCTATCACGCTTTCACAAGAAACGCATGCTCGATTGCCTGTGCAATGCCGCAGCAAGAGTAGGGTTTGAACGGCTATCCGTCTGGACGTTTCGAAAAAGGGGAACCAGGCAGTACTCGTCGGTAACGCGTGACGCATTCATCGGATATGGGCCGAGTGCAGTGTCTCTGTCCAGGACGACGTTCACCGCAAACGTGTTTTCTGTGGATGAATACGTCAAGTCGGTCAGGGACGCTCTTGCCCCAACCGCTCTCAGGCTGGACTTTACCAGGACAGCCCGGTACTCTTACTGGCTTTTCTGGAATGCTTACAACCTGCGGATCTCGTCTGACCGCTTCCGCGATCTCTTTGGAGAGGAACTATCCAGGTACTATGGGTTTGAACTCTGGTTAGCAGACAGGCTCGGGCTGCTGGAGAAAACATCTGATGGCTACGCTCTTAGTTCACTTGGTGCATACTGCTTTCACCTCTTGGAGCAGCACTACACCCACCAGTACATTGACAAGGTGTGGAGCGCCTGTCTCCAGGACCCGTGGCCCGAAGCCGTGACCTTGTTTTAGGGCAGTCGTATTGTCGGTATCCGGAATTCACAGCGATGACCGCAAACCGGTGGGGTTGCCGGTCCAGGGAATGGCCGGCAACCCCTTTCTACTCTCTTACCGGCGCTCGGGCTCGGGATAAGCGAAACGCCCGCCTCCTGAGAACTACAGGCGACTGGCTCCCCTCAGCAGCGCAAGCGACACGGGCCGCTCGTCCAGCGGGTACGACCATTCGTGACGCGAGGAAGCCCGGTCAACGACCACCGGCCGGCGTAGAACGCCGTCGCGCTCTATCTCCTCGGCCAAGTCAGCAAGATGGCGTTCGTCTACCTGCTCGTGTGCCCTGAGCGCCGCCGACTCAACCAGGGCGAATGCGTAGTGGACGGTGCCGACTACTTGAGGAACGGCCTCATATCCAGCCATCTTGGGGCAGACAGCTCCCTTCATACCTTCGGCAGGTCCGCCAACGCCCTGTCTATCTCATCCTGGGGATGCTCGTAGTCCTGCAGTCTACCTGCAGCGTAGGCCTCGTAGGCAGCCAGGTCGAAGTGCCCGTGGCCACTCAGCCCGAATAGAATCGCAGGCTCCTTGCCGGTTTCTCTGGCCTCCAGCGCCAGATCGATCGCCGTTCGTATTGCGTGTGCGGATTCCGGGGCCGGCAGTATCCCTTCAGTACGGGCGAACGTGGTGGCGGCTTCGAACACGGGAATCTGTTTGACGGCCCTCGCTTCGATCAGCCCGTGATGGTATAGCGCGCTCACCAACGGCGACTCACCGTGGTAACGCAAGCCCCCTGCATGGATCCCGGCCGGCACGAAAGCGTGGCCCAGCGTATACATCTTGGCCACCGGGGCCACGCCGGCGGTATCACCGAAGTCGTACGCATACACGCCGCGGGTGAGGGTCGGACACGCAGCGGGCTCGACCGCGATGAACCTGGGCCCGTTGAGTGTTCCCCCAGTCCGCATACATTCGAGCACAGGTTTGAGGAACGGGAACGAGAGCCCGGCGAAGTTGCTGCCGCCGCCGCAGCATCCAACGACGAAATCGGGTTCATCCCCCGCCATGGCCATTTGCTGCTGGGCCTCCAGGCCTATGACAGTCTGGTGCAGCAGCACGTGGTTCAGAACGCTCCCCAGCGAGTACTTGGTGTCGTCGTGTGTCGCCGCGTCCTCCACTGCCTCGCTGATCGCGATACCCAGGCTTCCGGGCGAATCCGGATCCTTGGCGAGTATTGAGCGGCCAGATTGCGTCTTGTCACTCGGACTCGGCGTTACTTCCGCGCCATAGACCTGCATGAGCGAACGCCTGTAGGGCTTCTGTTCGTAACTCACTCGCACCATGTATACCGAGCAATCGAGCCCGAACAAGGAACACGCCATCGCAAGCGCGGACCCCCACTGCCCCGCCCCTGTCTCTGTGGACAGTCGCCTCGTCCCTTCAAGTTTGTTGTAATAGGCCTGGGCAACAGATGTGTTCGGCTTGTGACTGCCCGCCGGGCTCACGCCCTCGTACTTGTAGTAGATCCTGGCAGGCGTGCCCAGAGCGGCTTCGAGTCGCCTCGCGCGGAAGAGGGGCGTAGGCCTCCACAGTCTGTAAACGTCCAGGATCTCGCCGGGGATGTCGACCGAGCGACTTGAGGAAACCTCTTGTTCGATGAGAGCCATCGGAAACAGCGGGGCCAGGTCTTGCGGACCGATGGGTTTGAGAGTCGCAGGATGCAGTGGCGGATCGAGCTGGAATGGCAGGTCCGGTACGATGTTATACCATGCCGTGGCCATCTGTTCTTCTTTGAGAATGAACTTGGTCGTCGCGTCTCGCATCTTGTCTCGCTCCTTTCGAGTGCCCTGATTACAGCACCCCGAAGACTGGCCGATGGCTTGGCAGTGGCCCCACAGCACACCAAAACAAATAACCCGTCCCATAGGGGACGGGTTGACCGCGGTGCCACCCCGCTTAGTCCTGGAATCCCGCTGCTCTGCACGGGTCCTCCAGGCCTCGCTCGCTTCAGGTACGGGGCAACGAGTGCCCTTATACCCTCTCCCTTTATCGGCGGATCTCCGGCAGGTCCTACTCCGCACTTTCGGGCCCGCGGTTCACAGGTCCATTCAGTCGCTCCTCCCGGCGTCGGGCTCGCACTGTCCCCGGCTCGCTTTTCCGGCGGTGTTGCGCCTACTAGTCCTGATCATTACCTGTGCCTGTATCAAGTTGGCGATATCCTATCACGCATGTAGACCGTCCGTCAAGGATCGGTCGGCTCTATTGTGGTCGGACAGTGATATTGTCACCCTGTGAGCGGACTGAGAATGTGTCAAAGGGGGCACGCGGAGTCCGGCGGGCGCTCCCGAAAGCGTAGACTCTGCCTACAAGTCTGCCCCGCATGCGTTGTCTTGGCCGACGAACCAACCGCAAGGGTGGTCCCTACCTACAGATGGATGCCGCAGGTGTGGGTTCTGCCTACAGATAGACGCCGGCAATGTGGCCCTGCCGACAGAACCGCCGCGACAGTGTTGTTCCCACGCACATTTCGGCAAGTTGGCCCCCGCGACACCTTCCGGCCGGGCGCTTAGGGATCGCGCCCACAGCAAGGCAAATCCACCCGGGGCGTGAACTCCTCTCTGTGAGGGGCGGCCGGTATTCCGAGGCAGCGGTCCCTGAAAAGTCGGGCTGCTACCGGGATCGTTTCGTCATCAACCAACTCAGAGTACAGGTCGCAGGTCTCCTCAAACTTGTTTGCTCCAAGGAGGGCCAGGGATGGAAAAGGTGAACATGGCCCAGAAGTTTGGGCTATTCGCAGACTACTGGAAACCCAGGATCGCCGGTGAGTTGAACGACTCTTACGTTAAGCTGGCCAAGCTAAAGGGTGAGTTCATTTGGCATCACCACGACAATGAAGACGAACTGTTCTTCGTCGTTAAAGGAGAACTGGTGATCCGCCTGAAAGACGGGGAATTCAACCTGCAAGAAGGGGAGTTCCTGATTGTCCCCAAAGGCGTTGAGCACTTGCCCGTCGCCGATGACGAGGTATGGGTGATGCTAATTGAGCCGAAATCCACCCTCAACACCGGCAACGTTAAGAACGAAAGAACAGTCGAGCACGTGGACCGAGTCTAGGAACCGCTCGAGTCCTTGGCTACGCTGGACAGTAGCTTTTGCAGTTTAGCTTCGTTCACTATTTCGTGCGTCAAGAACCTCCCGATCTAGTCTTCTGTGTCCTATGGCACAGCAGATGTGTTCGCTTGCGATGTTTTCAGCGTTAAGCGTTATGATCCCGATTTCCTCGACTACACTAATCCCCTCCTTGCCACTGCACAGGCGGGGCCGGCGGTCGCCGCCAGCGGGTCAGCCCTCGCCTGCCTGAGATTCCCTACTGACTCTCTGAATGAACTGGTACAGGGTCTCACCCACCATGGCCCCGAATATGCGGTGAAAGTGGAAGGGCGAAAAGCAGGCTATCCTGGCAAGGCTGATTCTCCTGCAACATCGCCCCCTCTTCACATACACCTCTCAATGACACTGAGCATCAGTATCAATGCTTCACCCTTGGTAAGCGCCTGCTTGGGGCGGAATGTGTGGTCAGGGTATCCTCTGACCAGCCCCTCGCTATATGCGATGGCCAGCTTACTCGTGTCGAATGCCTGACTGTAGTCACCGAATGCAACCGCCGCGGCGAGCCTCTCCCGTTCCGACGCATCCCTTCCCCTGACCATCCCCGTATAATGAAGCAACTTGACCAGGCCGGCGACCGCCACATCACGAGGTACGGTGTCGCCCTGAACCAGGCCGAAAGTGTACGAGTGTACGACTTTCTGATCGCTTATTCCAAGGGTCGACCTTAACACTTCACTCCACTGTTCCACGCTCACAGCCGCGTTCAATCTCTCGTCATTTCCAACTCTTCCATCCGTCAGAATGGATTCGGCAGTCTTGAGCGCCACGAGCTTCCTCTGCAACCTCTCCCGGTATCGCTGCAGTTCGGCATCAACCCACCCAACACGGACAGGTACGGCCGGCTCTTGTTTGTCGCGCTCTCCGGTACTGCTATAGGTGACGTTGTACTTCGTGACAACACGGTAAACCATAGAAATGGCCTCTGCCACTGTAAGCCTTTCCTTGGGCCTGAAGTACTCAACTGTCCTTGAGTCTACCAATCCCGCACTGTAGGCTGTGCGTACAAGTGCGTTCTGGCGGTCGCTTACAGCTTGCAGATCCTTCAGCGCCTTTGCGGGTTCCAGCTCTTCTGCGGTGCTGTACCCCCTGAGGTATTGGAGCGATAGCAGTTTCACCATGCCACCCACCGCGTCCTCACGGGCGATTTCGTCTCCGGTCGCCAGGTCATGCACATACATGTCCAGCAGTCGTTCCTTGCTGTCAGCGGGCAGCTTCAGGACGGCGTTCAACAAGACGGCCCAGTACTCGGCCTTGATCGGCTGGTCCAGGTACTCTTCGTTCAATATGTAGTTTCGTATGATACTCTTATCATGCTCACTGATGCCGTCATACTGGCTGTCCGTCCCCGCTATGGCAACTATCCTTTGCTTGAATTCCGCCAGCTCATCATATACCCAGTGCTTCTCCTTTTGCGGTAATTCAGTCACGACAACCGGGCTGTCGGCTGGCACCTGGACCGGGCTACTCAGGGCTTCAGCGACTACGGCTACGTGTAGCTCGCGAGAGTCACTGCCATTGGCGAGGACCGAAAAGGCGCTAACACTCAAGAGCAGCATGGTGCATAGTACAACGCTCAGTCCTTTCCCCAGTCTCAACAATCACACCCCCAGATCTGCAGATCCCACCGGACTACATGACTACATGTGAGAGGTTCTCGAGCCTCAACATAGGAGTCGTCGAGGCACCTCGTCGAACCGATAGGCTCAAGCGGAACTTCTTGGCGATAACCGGCGTCTTTCGTGATGGGTTCAGCGCCTTCATCAGGACTCCTTCACCAAGGACAATGTGCTGCCGGTTTGCTGTCAGCCGTACGAATACACGCCTACCCTTCAGTGAGGGGGATGCCTATGCCGCAAGGACTGCGATGTCTGCCGGGACGCCTGGTTAGAGCAATACTGTCAACGCTATTGCTGTCGGCAATGGCGTTCGCAGTCTCGTGCGCGCCAGGTGCTCAGAACGCTCGGGAGCGATCGCCCGGCGCCCCAAACCCTTCCTCACCGGGGCAATCCGCCAGCGTACCGAGCAGCGAGGTACTCCCCGGCCCAGCCTCGACGAGTGGGACCCCGAAGAACAGACTGGTGAACCCCACCGGCAGGACTGTCAAGGAAAGGTTCCGGACACCCGAGGGGTTTGAACGCTCCCCCGTCGCGGCAGGCTCGTTCGGGAAGTTCCTGAGAGACCTGCCGCTGAAGCCGGACGGCACGAAGGTCCAGTACTACGACGGACGAGTGAAGGCACACGACGTCTATGAGGCGGTCGTGGCCGTGGACGTCGGCGACAGGGATCTCCAGCAGTGCGCTGACGCGGTGATGAGATTGAGAGCGGAGTATCTGTACAAGCACAAGAGATACGACCAAATCCATTTCAACTTCGCCAACGGCTTCAGTGCCGACTACAGCAAATGGATGGACGGGTACAGGGTTGTCGTGGAGGGCAACCGCAGTTCCTGGGTCAAGAGGACGGGAGCGTCCAATACCTACCAGGACTTCCGAAGGTATCTGGACGTGGTGTTCGCCTATGCCAACACAGTCTCCCTGGCAAAGCAGATGAAACCAGTGCCTGTGTCCCAAATGCGGATCGGGGACGTGTTCGTAGACCAGGGGCACGCGTTAATCGTGGTAGATATGGCCGAGACAACGACCCCCGGCAAGAGGCTATTCATGATTGCACAGAGCTACATGCCGGCACAGGACATACAGATCCTCAGGAACCCGTCGAACGAAGACCTGAGCCCGTGGTATGAATTGGACTTCGGCGAGACGCTGCACACTCCCGAGTGGACTTTCACAAACAGGGATCTGAGAAGGTTCGACTGAGAGAAGCCAGGACTCTCTACTGTGCTTGAGAATCCTCACCAAGCCATTCATCTCGAGCCCCGGGGAACAGGCTGTTCTTTCCACGCCTGAGAGGGACTTGCCGCCGGTTGTGGCCTCCTGGCCGAAAGGGGTTTACACACAGCCTTAGTTGGAGTAATACTAGGAACTGTTGTTTCGCCCATTAATGAGGTGAATCCGCAAATGCTCCCCAACACCGGACCAGGCACTGAATTGGAAAACCAAGCGGATATGACCGCACAGTCCATCAGGAATGTGGCCATCATCGCGCACGTTGACCACGGCAAGACTACGCTGGTCGACGCGCTCTTGAAGCAGTCAGGCGTCTTTCGCACGAACCAGCAGGTCGCGGAGCGACTCCTGGACTCCAACGAGCTGGAGAGGGAGCGCGGCATCACCATACTGGCGAAGAATACCTCCCTGTCCTACGGTGGAGTGAAGGTAAACATCGTAGACACGCCGGGGCACGCTGACTTCGGCGGGGAGGTCGAGCGAATCCTCAGCATGGTCGACGGCGCGCTACTCGTGGTGGACGCCGGTGAGGGGCCGATGCCCCAGACCCGCTTCGTTCTGAATAAAGCCCTGGATCACAGGCTGAAGATTATCCTCGTGGTCAACAAGATAGACCGCGTCGACGCCCGGCCCGCCGAAGTGGTGGACAAGGTCCTGGACCTGTTCATATCGCTGGGAGCCGGTGAAGAGCAGATAGACTTCCCCGTTGTCTACACTGACGCGCGTAGGGGCATCGCTACGCTCGACCCGGATCTTGCGGCGGCGTACTCGGGCCTCGCCAGGACCGGTGGGACGCCAGCGCTGGAAGAAGGCATCCGGCCCGTCCTCGACGAGATCCTCCGCTCCATCCCCGCTCCGAAGGTGGCAGCTGGCGGCCAACTCCAGATGATGGTGAGTACCCTGACCCGCGATGATTACCTCGGCCGGATCGCCATTGGCCGAATCACCCGCGGTACGCTCAAGAGGGGTCAGGGGGTTGCCGTCTGTCGCCTCGACGGCTCCAGGGTCAAGGCTCAGATCGCTTCCATCCACATCTATCACGGCCTCAAGCGCCTGGAGATCGACGAGGCCGTTGCGGGCGACATCGTGGCGGTTGCGGGGCTGGATGATGTGGCGATCGGGGAAACGGTGGCCGATCCGGACTATCCGGACCCCCTCCCCCCCATCCGGGTCGACGAGCCGACAGTCATGATGACATTCCTGGTGAACGATAGCCCGTTCGCGGGCCGCGATGGAGCATTCGTTACCTCGCGCCACCTGAGGGACAGGCTGTACCGCGAGTCCGAGAAGGACGTCAGCCTGAAGGTACAGGACATGGGCAGCGCCGACGCGTTCCTGGTGAGCGGGCGCGGCGAGCTCCATTTGTCCATACTCATGGAGACAATGCGCAGGGAAGGGTACGAAATGGCGGTCTCGAAGCCGAAGGTCATTTTCCGCGAGGATAAGGGGCAGACGCTCGAACCGTTCGAGTACCTCTCCGTCGATGTACCCGAAGAGTACGTCGGCGCTGTGATGGAGGAGGCGGGGCCCAGAAAGGGCGAGATGGTCGATATGAGGGGTTCCGGCCAGGGTAGGGTCCGGCTGGATTTCTCGATCCCGACCCGCGGCCTGATGGGATTCAGGCCCGCGTTTCTCACCGCAACGAGGGGTACCGGCGTGATGACGTACTCCTTCGATGGATACAGGCCGCACAGAGGGGCAATTGACACGCGGAGGCAGGGCTCAATGATCGCCTGGGAAACGGGCGTTACGACCACGTACGCGCTGCACAACGCCCAGGAGCGGGGGACACTATTCTTGGGCCCCGGCGAGGAGGTCTACGCCGGACAGGTGGTTGGTGAGCACTGTAGGCCACGTGATCTCGACATAAACGTGTGCAAGAAAAAGCACCTGACCAACGTGAGGTCCAGCGTGAGCGATATCACGTTGCACCTGACGCCGCCGCGCCGGCTCAGTCTCGAGGAGTCACTGGAGTGGATCGGTGACGACGAGCTGGTGGAGGTGACGCCGAAGGCCATACGCCTGCGGAAGGTGACCCTGGACAGGCATGAGAGGTACCGCCAGCGGGGCACTGTTGTCGAGGAGCCGGAAACGGACTAACCAAATCTACTGGGCGACGGCTCTCCGGACCGGCTGCCGTTGACGTAGACGGGCGTCACACACTGCGGCTCCCAGGGCTCCGGTCAGCCTGGGCTTCTTGAATACGGCTGTTTAGCTCCTTTCGCCAAGTACACCGGTTCCCCGCCTACGATAGTAGTCACTACATCACCGGACTCCTTGACGATCACCAAATCCGCATCCTTACCGGGGGTTATGCTACCCTTACGATCCTCAATGCCCATCCTTCGCGCGGGGTTATAGCTCATCAGCGTGGCGGCTTCGACGGGGCCGAATCCCCAGGACAGGAGGTTTCGGAAGACGCGGCAGGCCGGGGTCACACTGCCTGCGAGGCCTCCCGCTTCACTCAAAGTCGCTGCGTCTGCAGTGAGCGTGACTTCCTGGCCCGAGAACGTATACTTGCCGGGCGGGAGGCCCGCCAGTTGCGTGAGGTCGGTGACAATGCCCATGCGGGCGGGGCCCTTGGCCCGCCAGGCAAGGCGAACCACGGCCGGGTGGAGGTGTTGGCCGTCCGCGATTACCTCGACCCAGATACGATCATCGGTCAGGGCCAGGCCGGCAACGCCCGGCTCCCTGTGATGCAGCGGCCGCATTGCGTTGAACAGGTGCGTGGCGTGGCTCAAACCCGCCTCCACTGCACGCTCGGCCTCATCCCAGGTGGCGGCGGAGTGCGCCGCACCTACTACTACCCCGTGACTCACAAGCCACTCAATGACCGGCAGGGCGCCCGGGAGTTCCGGCGCCAGGCTCATGATCCGGAGCGAGACGTGGCCTGCGGCGTACAGTTCACGTACCTCGCCCAGGTCCGGCTGCCGGAGGTGGTCGATGGGCTGGGCCCCACACCTTCGAGGGTTAAAGTAGGGCCCCTCGCAATGGGCCCCCAGTATTGAGGCGCCTCCCCAGCCTGGTTGACGCGACCGCTCCCTGGCCGTCGCGATGTTCTCAAGCGCCCGGAACAAGTCGGGCAGCGGGGCTGTCATCGTGGTGGCCAGGAAGGCCGTAACGCCCCACGAGGCCAGCGTTCGCGCCATGGACTGTAGCGATGCCGGATCCCCGCACATTGGGTCTGCCCCGCCGGCGCCGTGGACGTGAACGTCGATGAAGCCCGGCACGACGAAAGCCCCTCCGGCGTCGAGCTCGTGGACGGCGGCAAGTCGATCCCCGCCGGTCCCCGCGCTGGCCCCCGCCGGACACCGTGATGCCACCTCCGCCGGCCTCAACTCAGCGATCTTCCCGTCGCTTACCAGCAGGTCCCCGCGGCAAATCCCCTCTGGAGTCACGATCCTTCCGTGGCGGATGACCAGTGAATTCACGCGTTCGTCACCATCCCTGACCCGCTGAGCCCGGCGTGCAGGCAGCCGGCAGCGGCCTCTCTGTCCACAATCACGGTGACCGACGGATGCTGCTGCAGTACGGAGGCCGGGATCTCTGGCGTAATGGGTCCGAAGAGGGCTTTCTTGACGATGGCCGACTTGTCCGCACCGCTCGCCAGTAGAACTATATCCCTCGCCTCCATGATCGTGGCGACCCCCATCGACAAAGCGAAACGCGGCGTACCCGCGCTCTTCAATCCGAAGTTCATGCGTATAGTCTGATCCGTCAATTCAACCAGCCTCGTCCTGGTATTAAAGGCAGTCCCGGGCTCATTGAACCCGATGTGACCGTTCCGGCCTGTTCCAAGGATGAGGAGGTCTATACCGCCCACCCTGGCAATCTCCATCTCGTACCTGGCGCATGCCTTCTCAGGATCGGGGTCGGAAGCGTCGGGCATGTGAATCCGCTCAGCCGGTATATTGACATTGTCGAAGAAGTGTTGGCGCATGAAAACACGATAACCTCGCGGGTCCTGTGGATTCATCGGATAATACTCGTCCAGGTTAAACGTTGTGACGCCTGAAAGGTCCAGCAGGCCATCCCGGTACATCCTGACGAGCTCCGAGTACAGCCCCAACGGGGTCCTTCCCGTGGGAAGGCCGAGGACCAGGTCCCTCTTACTTTGAACTCCTTTGAACACGATGTTCGCCGCGGCTACACTGAGGTCCTCGTACCTGTCGGTGACCTGGATATTCACCGGGCCATCTCAGCGGCTGCCCTCACGTAGCCACCGCTCTCCTCGAGAAGGCGAACAGCCTCACCGGCAGACAGCCTCGTGAGGGCCATTACAACGGCCACCTTCACCTGGAAGTGAGCCTCTTCAAGGTAACGAGCAGCCTCCTCGTCACTACATCCGGACGCAAGCGTTACCATCCTTCTCGCGCGCTGCACCAGCTTGATGTTCGTCGGCTGCATGTCGACCATCAGATTACTATAAACCTTACCGAGCCGGATCATCGCCGCGGTGCTCAGCATGTTGAGAACCATTTTCTGGGCGGTGCCCGCTTTCATCCTGGTCGATCCCATAATTGCTTCCGGCCCAGTTACGGGGCATATGGCTACCTCAACAACTTGGGACATCTCCGCGCCCGGGTTGTTGAAAACGGCAATTGTCCTCGCGCCCAGCGACCCCGCCTCTCTGAGCGCGCCAACCGTGTACGGGGTGCGCCCGCTCGCCGCTATTCCCACGACGGCGTCCCCTCGCCGGACGCCCCTCGAGCGTACGTCGGCCGCCCCCTGGCCTGTGTCGTCCTCGACTCCTTCGACCGGGCCCGTCAGGGCCGCGTTGCCTCCCGCCATTATCGCCTGGACCATCGCGGGGCTCACTCCGAAGGTCGGAATGCACTCGGAAGCGTCGATTGCGCCCAGCCGCCCGCTCGTGCCAGCTCCGACATAGAACAGCCTGCCGCTGGCTTTCAGGCATTCCACTATTAAATCGACGGCCCTCGCGACGGACGGCAATTCCCTCTGGACGGCAAGGGCCACGCCCACGTCTTCGTCGTTTATCATCCTGACGATCTCAAGGGTTTCCATGCGGTCGATAGCCACCGTCCGCATGTTGCGCCCTTCGGTCAGCAATGCTTCAAAACCGGGACCTTGTTCCATTCCACGACCCTCCGGTTGTTACCGTAAACTCCACAAAATGGAATCTGGACCTCGGCCCGAGCATATTTACGAGCGGCCGGTCCGCTTCAACAACATGGCCCACCACATTGACCCTGGGGTCGGGTGGCAGGTCAGTCAGGGTCACCTGGAGCTCCCCTGAATACCGCAGATACAGCCGGTTGTCCACCGTGACGGTATACGCCGGACGGGGAGCCGGGCTGCGGGGAAGGATGTCGGCGCCCTTCCCCGCGTAGTCCCTTGAGACGGCCGATCGAACAACCATTTCGGCGGGGTCCGGCCTGTTCTGATGAATTCCGCCGAACACTACGGATCGCTCGGCGCCGGCAGCATCCGGTAGCAGGCTTACCCGTAGGGGCACCGAGCCACGAAGCCATATCGAGGAGAGTGATTCGAGTTCGCCGGGAGAAGCGCCGGGGTCGCCGAAGAGGAGCACGTCCACCACTCCCGACGCCAGCAGCTCGGCGGCCGCCCTGGCGGCAGGCAACTCACGGTGGCGTTCCAGGGTCGGCAACCCCTGGCACAGGGGTCCCCTTCGCCCGGTGCTGGACGGAACGAACGCCCATACACGAAGGCCGTGCTCCTTCAAGATGCTTGACGTCCTACACAGAAAGTCCATGGACAACCCCGTCTCCGGCCTGGGATAGAAATTGTGGCAGGCCTCCATCCTCGAGAAGTCCGCACCGGAAGAGCGAAGCGCGGAAAGCGCCCACACATCCACCGTGGAGGCGTTCACGACGACCGTCATGCTCGATGAACTGTGGGTCATTGAGGCGATTTCATCCGGGCCGTACCCGAAGTCGACCCTGATCCCGTTCAGGCCCAGCCGCTCCAACGGTTCCAGGTTTGCGGGGGTAGCCCCGACGGCGCGGAACGCCCTGGGAGAGATGTCCGCTATCACTCTGAATCCGAGCCTGTGAGCTGCCTTCGTTACCTGCTCGACGAAAGCCACGGCCCCTGATGGATCCTGTTCTGTTATGTGCATGGAGGTGAAGACTTCTCTGTACCCCAACTGCGACGCCCGCTCCATGTAACCGAGGACCTGCGCTGTGTCCCCTGCCCCGGGGTATACCGAAATGCCCGCGGACCTCTCCACGCCCGGGATCACCCTTTCGCCTAAGATTCGCGGTCTCAAGTGACCGGCCTGGGATCATCCCTACCACAACAACTGCTATTTGACCGAACCCGCAGCTGGCTTGATCTCGGAAGCGAGCCTATCGTCGAACCCAATGATCAGCGCCGCTGTGAATCCGGCCACGTACGAAATGACGAGGCCCGCGAGATACAGGCCGGGCGATGTCGCCAGGAAGGCGAGGGGTATCCCGGAGACACCCACCGCGATGCAGCCGATTCTCGTGGTTGCGATGAACGCGCCGCCGACCGCACCCCCTATGCAAGCCGCAATGAAGGGTTTACCCAGGGGAAGCGTCACGCCGTAGATGAGGGGCTCACCAATACCGAGCATCCCTACAGGCAGGGCCGCCATTATAATCTCCCGCAGTTCCTTATCCTTCGTCCTGAGATATACCGCGAGTGAGGCGCCGACCTGCCCCGCGCCGGCCATGGCGAGCACCGGGAGTAACGGAGTGTTGCCCAGCTTATTGATAAGTTCCATGTGGATCGGTGTCAACCCGTGGTGAAGCCCGGTCATCACCGCTGGGAGGAACGCACCAGCGAGGACAGCGCCGGCCACCGGGCCGCCCACGTTGAGGAGCGCCTGCGTGCCTTTCGTAATTCCGTCGGAAAGAAAACCGCCGATTGGCTGGACGACATACAGTATGACGAGCCCGCCCACGAGTATCGTGATCGTCGGCGTAGCGATTACGGTGACGGTATCGGGCATGACCCGGCTCACTCGCTTATACAGCCACGACAGGAAAGCCGCAGCGATCAGGACTCCGATGAGTCCTCCCCGGCCGGGCACCATCTTCAACCCCGTCAGCGCCGGAGCAATCAGGATCGAACCTGCCACAGCCCCTAGCGCCGGGGGGCCGCCGTATTCCTTCGCGGCGTTCATGCCGACCATTATCGACAGGTATCCAAAGACCGCCCAACCGATTACGCTTAGTGCTTGCATCACAGGGAGTTTCGCGTCAACGCCCATGCGGACGAGGAGGTTGGTCAGGGCGGCTATCATGCCGGAGCCTATGATCGCTGGCAGCAAGGGCAGGAAAACGTTCGCGAGTTTCCGGAGTACTTCCCTGACCCCGCCGCGCGAGGCGGCTGCGGGGGCGGCCGAACCCGTGGATTCCCCCACGGCGATTCCGAGCCTGGAGGAGAGTTCTCGAGCAACCTTCTCCGCCAGTCCTGGTCCGAGTATCACCTGGACGAGGTTACCCGTTTGAATCGCGCCTTTCACGCCCTCGCACCTCTTGAGAGCCTGCACGTCAACCGCCGCCATACCTTTCGGCTCGACGCGGAGACGCGTCATGCAGTAGTTCACCGACACTACATTCGGGTCTCCACCCAGGGCCTTAAGAACGTCCTGGGCTATCCGGCGTTCGTCTGCCATAAATTCACCCTCCCGAGATTGCAATACGGCCATTAATCCATTACTAACCCGTCCGAAACCCGCCGTCGTTTCGACCGTCCGGTTGCCCCACACCACCACCCTTCAGCGCCGGCAGCCACCCGGGGACCGCCGGGGTCACCACCCCTCGGGGTTACAGCCTCGGAAGGTCCATTACGAACTTGTACCTGTCCGCCCTGTACACGGACTTGACTGCCTCCACAGGCTCGCCCTTTCGGTCGTAGGTGACCCTCTTCATCTTGAGGAGGGGTGTCCCCTGATCCACTTCAAGCAGCCCCGCTTCATGCTTGTTCGCGACCACCACCTCGATGGTCTGCCGCGCCCGGTCCAGTTCGATCCCGCTTTTCTCCGCGAAAAGCCTGTAGAGGGATTTTCCGTTCAAGTCCTCGGAGAGAACCCACTGGAACCTCGGCAGAGGAACGTAGCTTACTTCGAGCGCCATTGGCTCGTCGTCAGCGAGCCTGAGCCTCTCGAGCCGTGCTACCGGCGCACCCACGTCGATTCCCAGGAGGGCCGCGATGTCTTGGTCGGCGCGGGCCTCCTTGACGGTCAACACCCTGCCGGACGGCCTGAGGCCGCGCTTTTCCATGTCTTCCGTGAAGCTCGTGAGCCCCGACAGGCCCTGAGTAATCTTGGGCTCGGCGACGAACGTCCCCTTGCCACGCTTCCTGTACAGCAATCCCTCGTTTACGAGTTCGAGGACGGCCTGCCTGACAGTCATCCGGCTCACGCCGTATTGCGTGGTGAGGTCGGTCTCGGGCGGCAGCTGGTCGCCGGGCTTGAAACGCCCACCCGCGATTGCCTCCCTGATTGTCTCCTTGATCTGGTAGTATAGCGGGATAGGAATGTCCGGGTTAACAGCCATCACATCACCTCTATATGTCTAGACATTGAGTTCTATTCGGCGGGTCGTTGCAGTATTCCTTCCGGGATCACGTGTCGTGAGGTCTATTGAGGGTAGTCGAACCGGCGAGAACATGATAGTATGAAACCAACGGGGAGCTCCTGAAAGGAGCTGAGAAAGGGCTGTGCAGCCCTGACCCGATGAACCTGTTGGGGTAATGCCCGCGTAGGGACAGTGGATTGTTATGTAGCGGCGCCCCCGGGCGCCGCTGTGTTCTTCTGGGGACAGCGTAAGTCAAAGGAGGTAGATGCCGGTGAAGAGAGTCAACACAAGGGTGTTAGTTGAAGCCGGTGTGATGATCGCCCTGGCCTCGGTCCTGAGCATGATTAAGGTCTATCACGCACCGCAGGGTGGCTCGGTGACAGCCGGTAGCATGGTGCCGGTCCTGGTTCTTGCGCTGAGGTGGGGCCCAAGGGCAGGCATACTGACGGGGATCGCTTACGGCTTCGTCCAGCAGCTTATCGAACCCTTTGTAGTTCACCCCGTTCAAGCAATACTGGACTATCCCGTGGCGTTCGGGGTCTTGGGTCTTACGGGTTTCTTCCGGCAGTCTCCCGCGTTGGGGTGCCTCGTCGGAATCCTGGGGCGGTTTGTCGCCCACGTGGTCTCGGGTCTCGTATTCTTCGCCAGCTACACGCCGGCAGGAAGCATACCCCTGGTATATTCCCTGGTCTACAACGGGTCATATCTGGTACCGGAGGTCCTGATCAGTGCGGTGGTTATTTATTTCCTGTCGACAAGCCGAGTGCTGCAATGGGGCAACGCAGGCGAACCTCACCCCGGGTAAGGCAATAGACGGGAGGCAATGCCTGATAATCGCTAATCGGGCAGGCTCTATCTCCGACAGCCTTATCTCCGAACTCCGTGACCGCCTTGGCAACGAGCATTGGTATGTGGTTGCCGCGGATGGGGGCGCCGATCTTGCAAAGGAGATTGGCCTGGCCCCCAATGTCGTGGTGGGCGACATGGATTCCCTGAGCATGGAGGGCCAACGGGAGCTCGCGGAGGCGGGTTGTCGTTTCATCACTCACCCCGTTGAAAAGGATCAGACAGACACGCACCTAGCCATGCAGTGGGCCTGCGGGTTTGGTTTCACCGAAATATCGGTCCTGATGAACCGTTCCGGACGGTTGGACCATGTCTTGGGTATCATATGGGCGGCTTACGGGCTCGTTGAGAAGGGCGTATCGGTTCGTTTTGTGGACGCGCAGTTTGAAGCCGTTCTGGTCAAGGGCCCGGCATCTGTTGACATAAGAGGACCGAAAAAGCTCCTGGTCAGCCTACTGCCATTGTGCGATAGCGCGGATGGTATTACGCTTAACGGCATGAAATACTCGCTAAAGGGCGAGTCACTGCGGCCAGGAGAGACCAGGGGAATAAGCAATGAGACAATGGATTCCGAAGCCCGAGTCGAAGTGGGAAAAGGTACATTGCTCGTTATGGTTTCAGGATCGACCGGTTGAGGGATGCCTGAAGCAGCCCTAATAGCCCGGAGGCCATCACGGGCACAATACCTTGTAGTCAGCGTTATGTGGTGCTAATCGGAGGCAAAGCCTGCGATAGAACGCCTGGCCAAATCGCTTACAAGGAGTGACCCAATATGACCAAGAGTCTGTACTTCGGAAACCTCAGCTGGGATGTCGGTGAGGCTGAACTGAGCAACGCCGTGTCTCAATATGGTCGGGTTATATCTGCTCGCATAGCTACCGACCGCGATACAGGCCGGTCCCGCGGTTTCGGCTTCGTCGAGGTCGAAGACCAGGATGCCCAGAAGGTCATCGATGCTATGAACGGTGTGGAGTGGTACGGCAGGCAGTTGACAGTCAACGAAGCCAGGGAGCGTCAGGACAGGGGTGGATACAGGGACGGCCGTTCGAACCAGGGCCGGGGCTACGGCAGGTACTAACCGGCATCGCAATGCGGGGACTGCGAGTCAATTTCGCAGTCCCGCAGGTGCGAATTCACAAGCGCCCGTTTCGAGTCAGTCGTCGACGGCCCGCTCGGCCTCCAGTCCGTGACCGCCTGAGATGAAGGTACCGATCTCCTTACCGGCGATGATCTGGTTCAGCGTGTCTTTCTGCGTACCATCCGCTATGACGGTCGGAATCCCATGTTCCAGAGCCAGGTTCGCGGCCCACAGCTTCGTGACCATGCCGCCGGTCCCGTTCTGACCGCCACTGGCCATCTCCAGGACCGCCGGAGTAATGCTCGTGAGCATCGTCACGGGTTCCGCCCCGGGCTGTATCTTCGGGTCGTTCGTACAGAGGCCGGCCGTATCCGTCAAAAGGACCAGGAGGTCCGCGGACATGAGGACTGCCACTCTGGCGGAAAGGGCGTCGTTATCGCCGAGCCTGATTTCATCGACCGCGACAGTGTCGTTCTCGTTTATCACAGGAACCACACCCCTCTCGAGGAGCGTGGAGAGCGTGTTGTGGCAAAGCGTAGAGCGCCTGGGGTGAGAGAAGTCCTCTCCCGTCAGCAAGATCTGAGCCACCGTAACCCCGTGCCTTTCAAACAGAGACTGGTACGCCGCCATCAGAACGCCCTGCCCGACGGCGGCAAGCGCTTGCTTCTCCGTGATCGAGCCGCGCAGTTCGGCCCCGAGTTTGCCGCGACCCGCGACAATGGCCCCGGACGACACCACGATGACCTCGCGACCACCGGCCTTGAGCTCGGCGATCTGGCTCACCAGGTCTGCCAGGACGGATTCGTTGAGCACTCCGTCCTCACCGGCGATGACTATCGAACCCACCTTGATCACGACCCGCCTCGCCCGAGTAAGGGCGTGCCTGCCCGGCAATCCCGACATCTCGTGGGACCTGAACGTGGCCTTTACCATTGCCTCTTCCACCAGCGGCCCGAGCCCCTTCGTCTCCAGGACCTTCAACGCCGCGGCAGTGGTACCCCTTGGGGACGTCACCTGGCGGATGAGGTCGCCGAGGCTGGCGCCACTCTCTTTCAGCAACCGTCCGGCGCCTATCAGCGTCTGCCTGGCCAGCTTGCCTGAGAGTTCCTGGTCCAGACCCATTTGGGTGGCCGCGTTGGCCATTTCCTGCGCGAATTTGTAGATGTACGCAGGGCCACTTCCGGACAGCGCGGTAACGATGTCGAGGTCCGCCTCGTTAACCCAGTATACCTTGCCGGTGACCCCAAGGATGAGTTCCGCCTCGGCCCTTTGCTCCGCAGAGACCGCCTGGCCCGCGGCGAGCGCAGTGGCCCCCTCCCCCACTCTCGCAGGGGTGTTCGGCATGGCTCGTATCACCGCCACTCCAGCGCCGAGCGCTTCCTGGAGGTGTTCGAGCGTTATTCCCGCCGCCACCGAGATGACGAGGTACTCCTTCCGGAGTAGCCCACTCAGCGACTCCAGTACCTCCGTTACCTGGTCAGGCTTGACCGCCAGCACCAGGGTCGAACAACGGGAGGCGATGTCGCGCAGGTCCCGTGCGCGCACAACGCCGCACTCGTTTTCGAGAGCCGCTATTCGCGTGCGGTTCTGCTTGTTAATCACCATGATGTCCCGGCCCTTGATCTCCGACCCCGCCACCAGCGACCGGATCATGGCGGATGCCATGTTCCCCGCCCCAATGAAACCGATCATTCTCTCGCCTATCTCGCTCAATTTCAATTCCCCCTTCAAAACGAAACCCTCCGTCCTGACAAGGACGAAGGGTTGCTTCGCGGTACCACCTTAATTGGACCATATGGCCCCACTCATAGAGTTCGCTCGTCGCAAACTCCCCCTCTGATAACGGACGGGGCGCCCGGCGTGACTCATCGCCAGCGGCTCACGGGTGGGTCGGAGAAATCCTTGCGGCGGAACCTTTCACCGCCGGTTCGCTCTCTGTACGCAGGTGCTTTTCTCCCGGTCCCGATCTCGGCCTTTACCGTGATATCGGTTTCTCTCATTATGCTCGATGTTCAAAGCCGTGTCAACGTGGACAACCCGCCCCACAGGGGGCTGTTGCACGGGCTAACTCACGCAATCTCTCGCTTGCCTCCTCCACGAGGAGCCTCATGATCTCCCTCACGGACAGGATGCTTTTGATCCTGGGGGCGCTCGCTCCCGAGAACACCAGTCCATTCCGGACGTCACCCTGCTGGGCGCGATTGAGGGCATCCAGAATGCAGAACCGGTGAGAACACTGCTTCAAACACCCACGACAATCGGATGATGCCAGATCCTCACCGGCTCGTACCCTCTCCCAGAACGGGTTCCGGATGGCCCTCCCGGGAAGCCCGACCGGACTGTCCACAAGGACGATATCTTCGGGGTCGGTGCCCACGTGCATCATCTTGAACTCGTGAGGTGCGGCGCACTCATCGCTGGCGATGAACCTGGTTGCCAGCTGCACCCCGTCGGCTCCCAGGGCGAACAAGTCGGCGGCTTCACGGCCGTCGGCTATGCCTCCGGCAGCGATTACCGGGAGATCGGTGACTTCCCTGACTTCAGGCAGCACCTCTCTTATGGGCCTGTCGGTCCCCAGGTGCCCGCCGGCCTCGGCGCCCTCAACGACTATCGCGGATGCGCCAAGCCTTTGCCCCAACTTCGCTAGCCCCGCCGAGGAGACAATCGGAAGGATCGGGACGCCGCCCTCTCTCCCCCACGCGTACATGTCGCGGGAAAAGCCCGCGCCGGATACGACGAAATCCACTTTTTCCGCGATCGCGGCGCGGACCAGTTCGGCGAACTGCTTCGCAGCGAACAGCACGTTCACACCAATGATCCCCGTGCTCAAAGCACGCGCCTGCCGTACCTCGTTCCGCAGTTCATCGGGGGTCATGCCCGTCCCCGCAATCGTCCCAACGCCCCCCGCCTCGGCGACGGCCGCGGCGAGCCCGGCGGTTGATATTCGCACGGCCATGCCCCCCTGGACAAATGGGAAGCGCGCCACGCGGTCGCCTATCCTGAGTCTGGGCAATGTCACTTCGATACCCCCGCTTCGCCGGTTGTTTATACCTGGTAATATGAGTTGATCATATCCTGCCGGACGACGATTGGCAAGGTATCAACTCGCTACCGCACATGCCTGCCCCGGTGGTCGGGGGTTCTCCGCGGGGGAGGAATTGAGCAAGGAATCGCTGAACGATTACGACCTCATCGGTTTCGGCTCGGGCATTTACTTCGGCAAGTTTCACGAAAGACTCCTTGATATGGCCGGCAAGGGCCCGGACTCGACTAACCTCCAGAACGCAAGGAAGTTCGCAGAGTCGCTTGCCCATTGAAACCGGAGATGGCCGTGGCTGCAAACCCGGGCAAAATAAGCGGGAGGCGGATGATCGGACAGCGTCTCCAGTGTGAGACCCGCGTTGAAGCAGCGTACAGCGGAAATGACGGCCATCCGGTTTGCGGCCATGGGCGTCGAGCGGGATGACCCGGAGGCCCGGCGGGCCAGTTCCAGGCGCAATTTTGAGTTCTTCGGGGCACCCGTCGTCGCCTATCTTTGTATGGATCGCTCCCTCACTCCCTGGTCAATCTTCGACCTGGGGTCGTTTTGCCAGAGCATGATGCTTGCGGCCCAGGAGTACGGCGTGGGTTCCATACCCGCCGTGATGCTTGCGGCGTACCCGGACCTAGCCCTCGCAGGGCCGTAGAGGACGTAGTGCGGTTCAAGGTTTGAATGAGACAACGCGCGGCGCTGGGGGCGGAAACCGGACGAGGAACAGGCGGCCACGAGCGCGAATAAGCAGTCATTCGCGTCCCCACGAACGGAGGAGAATGGTTGCACAAGATCGCCGTAGTGACCGACAGCACCTCGGACATCAGCCCTCAGACCGCGTCGGCAAACGACATCGTGATAGTCCCGCTATCGGTAATTGTGGAAGGCAAGGCATACCTCGACGGCGTCGAAATCACGCCGTCCCAGTTCTACAGCACGCTTGCGTCCTCCAGGGACCTGCCGAAGACCTCGCAGCCCACTCCCGAGCAGTTCATGGGGGTGTACAAACCGCTACTCGAAGCCGGCCACTCCATAGTATCCGTGCACATATCGGGGGGACTGAGCAGCACAGTTGAGTCCGCCCGCTCCGCCGCGCGGATGCTCGACGCGGCTTGCATCAGGGTGATCGACTCGAAGTCAATCAGCTATGGTATCGCGTTCCTTGCCCTGGAGGCGGCGAAGGCCATCCAGCAGGGGTTGTCGCTCGAAAACATCGTCGCGCGCCTCGAGAAACTGCGCCGTGAGACCGAGGTCCTCTTCACCCTCTGTACCCTGGAGTACCTCCACAAGGGCGGACGGATCGGCAAGGTGTCGGCGCTCCTCGGGAGCCTGCTGGACATCAAGCCGGTGATACGGGTGGAGGATGGGATCTACGTTCCCCTGAGAAAGGTGCGCACTATAAAGCAGGCGCTCGAGGCATTCGTACACTACATGCAATCGAAGGTCGGCAATTCGCCGGTCTACGTCGCCGTAGGCCACGGCAAGGCCTACGAGGCTGCACTCGCGTTGAGAGAGATGGTGTCGAAGGCCGCGAATGTGGTGGGCGACATCCCCGTGTTCGAGGTGGGGCCGGTCATCGGCGCGCACACCGGGCCTGGGACCGTGGGGTTCGCGTTCAGGTCAGCCGCGACGTGAGGCACGTCATCGTGGCCCTACCCTACTTGCTTAAAGAACGCTGCAGTCTACATGAACGCTCGGGAGGACTACCGGACCTGCGACCTCGAATCTGGCCGCAGGCCGTCTACCCGGCTCTGCATCGCAATACCAGTACCAGCGTGGACAGTCCCAGCGAGAGTAGGGTGGGCGGAACGGCATAGTACATCCACCTGATCCACCCCACTTTAACCCCCCGCTGTTCCAGAGAGGTGTAGCCGACCACGTTGGCTGACGCTCCGACCGGAGTCAGGTTCCCTCCGATATCGACACCGAGGGCTATTGCCCACGTCATCAAGGCAAGCCGTGTGGCGAAGTGACCTGCCGCGAGGTCCTTCGCCACGTAGCCCATGGCGAGGGCCAGGGGGACGTTGTCTACGACCCCGCTGGCTATCCCCGAAACCCAATTGAGAGCCACGATCAGGCCTCTCGGGTGCCCCTGCGAAACGACCCCCACGGCGGAGGCGATAGACGAGACCACGCCGGTTTCCTGCAGTCCACCGATGACCATGAAAAGGGAGATAAAGAACAGCAGGTTCTCACCGTCGATCTTCCGGAACACGTCGCGGGCCTCGTCTCCACCGATCACGAGCACTATCAGCGCAGGTAAGAGGCTGGCGATTGCCGGGGAAATCCCCGCGTGGAACCTGGCGTCTATGTAGCCGTGAGTAATCAGGAGGACGATGGCCGCCGCCAGACCGGCCAACCCCAGCCCCACGAGTCGCCTGGAGCCGATGGTGTTGTCCTGCTCGAACGATTCGAACCCGGACTTGAGGTTCGCGATCTCGTCGGGGCTGAACGAACGGTACTCCTTCCAGGTCACGGCGAGGAAGTACCCCACCGTCAACACCAGGCAGCCCAGTGCGATAGCCCCGGTGTTGATGAGGAAATCGGAGAAACCATAACCCAGCAGGGTGCCCAGTATCACGTTTGGGGGATCCCCCACCAGCGTCGCCGAACCCCCTATGTTTGCGGCGCATATCTCCGCCACAGTCAGCGGCACTGGGTCAACACCCAGTATCCTGGTGAGGTCGAGCGACAGCGCGACCAGGAACAGCGTGACCGTGATGCTGTCCATGAAGGCGGACAGGAAGGCTGCCAGAATGGGGAAAACGATCATCACCAGCCGAGGGTTGTATCTGAGCCCACGGGCGACGCGCGCTGCCATGTATCCGAAGAAGCCGGAATCGGCGAGCACCCCGATCAGGATGAACATGCCCAACAGCAGTCCGATCGTATCCCAACTGACGAATTGTACCGCCCTGTCCAGGTTCATGACCCCGGTCGTCACGAGTAGTACGGCGCCGAGCAGGGCGACGATGTGCCTCGGGACGCGCTCGCTGGCAATTCCGGCGTATGTTACGAGGAAGATGACCACCGCCGAGATCGCCCTCACTTCGCGTCACTCCCTGGTTTCGCGTCATGGCCGAAGACATACGCGCCGAGTGCGGGCAGTATTATAACCAGCGCTTTAGTGCCCGGAGGCTTGCCACAGATCCCCTCCACGGCCACGGCCGCCGCCTCGGCCTGCGAGTGGCTCTCTACCAGGGACATTATGACCCGGTGCTTGGGCTTGCTCTCGAGCATCCCGGAAAACTGCCCCCTGATGAACGTCAAGCGTCCCAGGCGATACAGGGTACGCTCACCGTACCCCATTCCGTCGATGACCGTTGCTCCCCTGATCCCGAGCTTGACGAAGGCCTCCAGAATGGGATCGAGCCTCTCACCTTTGTTGAGCACGACCAGCACGAGTTCCATTGACGCACCTTCTCCCGATCAGTGGCCCCGGGGAATCCGGGGCATATGACAGATCTGATGATAGCACTGTGGGACCGGATGGCAACCCCTCGAGGCCGTCCGGGGCACACCCCATAGCCGGGGTCGTGCGGGACCCCACCGTCGTAATAAGGTCGTAATAAGGCGGGAGGGGAAATGCGCCGCCCGTCGAACCGTATTAGCCGGACCACGAAGGTCCCCGGGTTGGCGCGAACGCCAAGTGGACTTCGTGGTCTTTCTCATTTCTGTGCCAGGGGAGCTGATGTGGATGAAAACAAAGACGCGGATGATGACCTCGGTAGCCATGTTCGTGGCGCTGGGGATACTCCTGCCCATGGTGTTCCACGCCGTTGGGCTGGGCAAGGTGTTCCTGCCGATGCACATACCCGTATTTCTGTCGGGCATACTGTGCGGCCCGGTGTCCGGCCTGGTCACCGGCGTGGTGACCCCGATCCTGAGCGCCGTGCTCACCGGCATGCCCGCCCTGGCGCCTCCGGTCGCCCAGGCGATGGTGTTTGAGCTCGGACTGTACGGGCTTCTCTCGGGCGTCTTCGCTCACCGCCTGAACCTCTCAGCGCTGGTGTCGCTCGTGCTGACAATGGCGGCCGGCAGGGTCGTCTACGGCCTCCTTGCGGCGTTCGCGTTACCGGTTCTCGGGTTCAAGCCGGTCCCGGTGTCATATCCCATAACCGCGGCTCTGTTGGCGAGCATGCCGGGCGTCATACTGCAGATCGTGGTCGTACCGGTTGTTGTCACTCTCGCGCGGAGGGCGGTCTCGAAACGAGCGGGAGGTAACGGAGAGAAATAGGCAAGGCACAAGGTATCGCGCGAACAGGGTGGAACTGTCACTCCAACAGGCGATTGCGCAGGAGGGAGAGCATGCACGTCATCGTGATCGGCGGCGGAGGGGCCGGGCTGCTGGCGGCGGTGAGCGCCCGCGAGGCCGGAGCCGGTGTCACACTCGTCTCAAAGGCCCCTGTCGGATTGGCCAACTGTACAGCGCACTCCGGCGGTGGCTTTACGTTTGGCTCCGGAGATGTTGGCGTGGAACAGCACCGCACCGTCACGCTGAAAGCCGGGAAGGGCATAAGCGACGAACGCCTGGTGTCGATCATGACCGGCGAGGCGGCATCGCGGGTTATGGGTCTCAAGCGTTATGGGGTCGCCCTCCGCCTTGGACCAAGGGGCGCGTTCGCCGGCGAGGGTCTGGGCGACCTCATCAGGGGTCAGGGTATCACCAGGCCGCTTATCGAGTACGCCAGGCGCGCCGGCGTCAGGATCCTCGACAGGACGATGGCGACGGACCTTGTACTCTACGATGGCTGCGTGGGTGCGGTAGAACTCCTCGACCTGTCGTCGGGAAAACTGGACGTGGTTCCATGCTCCGCGGTCGTCGTCGCAACCGGCGGGGGTGGGCGAATATACTCGCGAACGGACAACCCCGTCCGCACCACCGGCGACGGGTACTGGCTCCTGGCAAAGGCCGGAGCGACATTCCGCGATATGGAGTTCGTGCAGTTCTACCCGCTGGGGCTGGACGAACCCGGTTTCCCCGTCTGGATGGTGGACCTCGGCCTCATGGATTACTGCCGCCTCACGAACGCGATGGGCGAGCAATTTCTCGAGAAGCGCTTCAGAGAATGGGGGATTTCCTCGGGCCACCAGGCCAACCTCATCGCCCGGGACTCATGCACAATTGAGGTCGCACGACAGGTGCAGGAGACTGGCAAGGTGTTGCTATACCTTAACGAGATCGACCGCTCGAAGCTGACCTCGGCCTGGGACAGGTCCTCTCTGGAGGGGACTCTCCGGATGTACCCGAAGGGTAGGACCCCGGCGAGCGGCCCGATCGGCGTCTCTCCGATACAACACTACTTCTGCGGCGGCGTGGTCACGGACGAAACGTGCTACACCGGAATCCCGGGCGTATACGCCTGCGGGGAAGTTGCCGGCGGCGTAGACGGGGCGAACAGGGTCGGCGGGAACGCCCTCACCAACCTGGCGGTGTTCGGGCCCATAGCAGGCCAGGCGGCCGCGCGGTTTGCACGATCGGCGGACGCTCGCCGTGGCTCGGCAGATCCGGGTGGTCCGGGCGGCAGCAGGTCGGTCCAGGCTATCGAACAGTGGCGCGAACAGGGACGCACCGGGAAGGGCACGCCCCCGGCGCAATTGAAGAAGGAGATAAGCCGCCTCTGCGACAGTCATCTCGGTCCGATACGGACCGCCGGTGGGCTGCAGGTTGCAGTGGGCTCGCTTGACTCCCTCAGGGCTGAACTGCCGAGACTGGCAGCGAGATCCGCGGGCGAACTCGCCGGGGCTTTCGAATGCGAGGCATTACTCAGCACGGCGCAGATGGTGGCGACGTCCGCCCTGCGCCGGCAGGAGAGCAGAGGCGTGCACTACAGGAGTGACTTCCCGGCCGAAGACCCGCGCTTCGCCGCTCCACTGACGCGTTCACCTGCGGAGGGCCGAGACTAATTGGTGCCGCCACCGGGCTTCCCAGCACGCGCAGCCCCGCCGCGGTGAAGTTATCAGGGTGGATCGCAGCGATGCACGCCAGTTCGTCCCCGTCCAGGAAGCCGGGATTAGCCCGGGCGAAGAACTCAACGTGCGGGTCGCGCAGGCGGTGCGGCGGGATTTCGGCGAGGTCCTTACGCAGGGGCGCAGCCTTGGCGAATCGGACGATCCCGGTTCCCGGGTCCCTGTACAAATGGGGAGGCGACAGTCGCGGTAACCACCACAGACTGTCGCCTGTCAGGTGTTTACGTCATTTGTATCGGGGCTCAGGCGCCTTCGGTTCCTTTCCCGGTTCCGTTGACTTCAGAGAACCGGGGCTGGTACAGCGATCCCAACACCCTTACGCGCTCGCACGCTTCCTTGACGTTTTCCTCGGATACGAGCGGCTCATTCACCCGCTCGTACAGTCCTTTCTTGCCCTGCACAGGAACCCACCTGGCCGTGTTCAACCAAGACTCCCGCCTTTCATCACGTTCCTGAGGCACAGTACGTATCCTCTCAGAGCGTCGACAAAACCGTCATCCTTGAATAGCGCTTCGTCGGGGACTATCTTGTCGTCCAGATTCAGGACTCCCTTGACCTGATCGCCGACTTTTATCGGAATGCTGAGAACGGCCTCGATCTCCCGCGTCATCTCGTACTGCTGCTTTGTGATCCCCCACGGCCACCGTCCGTCGTTTGCCTTACACGTTTCTTCCCACGTATCTTTATATGTCGCCCCGATGTCGCCCACCACTGTTCTACCACTATCGAAGGCATGTCCGCAACAACCTTGCCCCGGGGCATATTCTATATCTCTGTCGGGTTCGTCGTCCATTCGATAAGAGGCGACGATCCGGAGTTTGCCGCGCTTGAGCGTCATGACACTGGCCCGCAGCGTCCCCTTACCTACCCTATGCTGAATCTCCTCCGCGTGCGCCACGCAGGCCCTCAGGACGTCCCTGGCCTCGCCCGACGCGATGGTCCTCCTCGCTTTCGCGTCCTTCACGAGGTCCAGCAGCTCACCGGCCACAATCAGGGCGAATGCGGCGATCCCGATTCCCGCTCCCACCCAGTCCACGGGTCGCTTGAGGTACGGTCTCACCGCGAGGGCCAGGGTAACGACAGCCTTCAGCATACGGACGACAGACGAGAACGCCTCTACGCCCGGCATCAGCATCTGCCCCTTCCTGGTTCAACCCGCCGCTTGTCCCACCCCCCTTCCAAATAGTTCTACTTCCATTACCTGCCTCCTGCTTTGAGGGTTCCTACCTCGTGGCGCGGTAATCAGAAAGGGAATCCAAGCGAACAACCGGCTTCGCAGTAGACGACATCTTCGCAGCATCTCGCCAGGCTGGGACGCAGCTCGTGGAGAAGGGGTCGGCCGGAATCACAAGACGTGCGTTGAAAGTGGCGTGGGGTCTTGCCCCACGTCACCTCGTTTTCAGGCTAGGCATGTTTAGTGGGGACTTAGCCTCATTGCCAGGCTCTCGCGCAGGCGCCTCCACTGATCGACGAGACGCGACCAGATTCCGTTTGCCAGGGGGCGCGGTGGCCTGGGCTTAGGGTAGATCGTGAGGCTACCGTTGACAGCGTCCACGTCGGCGGGGACGGCGGACGGATGGGGTTTCACACAATAGAAGACGGTCTCGCCCGGCTCCAGGAGCTGCGCCACACCCCGCAGGATGGGGTCTCCCCCACTGCAGTTCTCGTCTGGGGCGGGGAGTTCCGTGGAGAGGATCTGAATCGGTTCCGGGCCCTTGTTGGTCAAGACGATCTCCACAGCCGTGCCCGGGTCTTCAAATGCAAGGCCCGGCAGCGGGAGGCGGGCTGAACCGTTACGCCCCGAGCCGTCGCCATTGCCAGATCTGCTCTGCACAACGGTCACTATCGTGGTCAAGCAGGGTAGCGCCAACCACATCAGTTGTCCCAGCGTTACGGTGCTCAGGGAAACGTCCATATAACCTCACCACCGCGATCGGCGAGTATCGCCAAAAGGCGCTGTGCGTGGAATTCTTTGACATGATTCCCGCATTTCCTCTTTGCTCCGCCTTTATCGTCTGGCTTCTGCGGCGTGCCCAGGCACGTGATACGTTCCACCATTATGTATTCGTGCGCCGTCGCTTATCTGTGTCGGTCCATCGCAGCATCCGTTGATCCCGCACCCGGCTGGTATTATTATTAGCATATGCAATAGTTAGAAGGTGAAATAAATGTTCGATCCGCGGGATTGCGCCCGGCAGATCATGGAGGTCGTGCCGGCTGCAATGCGGTCGATACGAGCCGAAATGCGCCGGCAGTGCGAGAATCAGCTTTCGGTCCCCCAGTTCCGGACCATGGCTTACCTCCACCGTCAACCGGGAGCCTCGCTCGCCGCCGTGGCGGAGCACATCGGCGTCACGCCCCCTGCAATGTCGAGGATGGTGGATAGGCTGGTAGAGCGCGGGCTGGTCGCCCGGCAGAGCCACCCCGACAGCCGGCGCCAGCTGACGCTGGCGCTCACTCCGCACGGCGCGGCAATGTTCGAGGCCGCCCGCGCCCGAACCCACGACAGGATCGCAGGGATGCTCGGGACGCTGGCAGCCGAAGATCTGGCGTCGATCGAGAGCGCTCTGACACTGCTCGCGCGGGTCTTCGTCAAAGGGGGCTCCTGAATGGACATAGTGGAGGTCGTATCACTTACGCGGAAATACGGTTCGTTCACCGCGGTTAAGGGTCTATCCTTTCAAGTGCGCGAACGGGAAGTGTTCGGGCTGGTGGGCCCCAACGGCGCCGGCAAAACGACCACGATCAGGATGTTGACCACACTTCTGCCGCCATCCGGAGGACGGGCCACGCTCGCAGGCTACGATGTGGTGCGGCAGGCCAGCCAGGTGCGACGTGTGATCGGTTACGTCCCGCAGGTCATATCCGCAGACGGATCCCTCACTGGGTACGAGAACTTGCTGGTCTTCGCGAAGCTCTACGACGTCCCGGGCGCCGATAGAATGCAGCGCGTCGAGGCCGCTCTGGACTTTATGGGGCTGTCCGAAGCCGCCGGTACGCTCGTGCGACACTACTCAGGAGGCATGATCAGGCGACTGGAGATCGCACAGTCGATGATGCACCGGCCGAAGGTTCTGTTCATGGACGAGCCCACGGTGGGCCTTGACCCGGTCGCCCGCAAGGCGGTGTGGGACCACATACGGAAACTCCGGCAGGAATATGGCACCACCATCTTCGCAACAACGCACTACATGGAGGAGGCTGACAACATCTGCGACAGGGTGGCGATCATGCACCACGGTCAGGTAGCGGCGCTGGGCTCGCCTGCCGAACTGAAGTCCGGCATTGGCATACCGGACGCCACGCTCGACGACGTGTTCACGCACTATACTGGCGATACCCTTGAATCGGGAGGAAACTATCGTGAAACGCTCCGAGTTCGAAGGACAGCTCGGCGCCTCGGCTGATGCTCCGGTCGATCCAGCCAGGCGGGACCTGCTGTCAGCCCTGGCTGGCTTCGCCGCCAAGACTCTAGCCATAACGGAGGTAGAACTACGGAAGCTGCTGCACGATCCCTGGGAACTGCTTACCCGTGCCGTACAGCCGGCTCTCTGGCTGCTCGTATTCGGGCAGGTGTTCAACCGGACGCGCGCCATACCGACGGGCTCCCTCAGCTACCTGGAGTTCATGGCCCCCGGGATCCTGGCGCAGAGCGTCCTGTTCGTTGCCATTTTCTACGGGATAATCGTGATCTGGGAGCGTGACCTCGGAATCCTGCACAAGTTCCTCGTGAGTCCCACTCCGCGAGGAGCGCTCGTGCTGGGCAAAGCCCTTTCAGCAGGCGTCAGGGGGGTGTCCCAGGCGGTTATCATCTACACCCTGGCTCTGCTTCTGGGGGTGAAGTTGAACAAGAACGCGTTCGCGCTACTCGGCATGATTATCATGGTGATCCTGGGGTCAGCTTGCTTCTCCACCTTCTCGCTAATCATCGCGTGCCTGGTGAAGACGAGAGAACGCTTCATGGGCATTGGCCAGGTGCTCACAATGCCGCTGTTTTTCGCCAGCAACGCGATATACCCAATTTCGATGATGCCCGGCTGGCTTCAGGTGATTTCTCACGCCAACCCGCTGACCTACGAAGTAGACGCACTGCGGATCCTCATGCTGTCGCCGGGTGCGGGCACGTTTGGCCTGGCCCTGGATTTCGCTGTGGTCACAGCGGTTGCCACCGCGCTCATCGCGATAGCGGCGCGCATCTATCCCACTGTAATCATCTAGAACCCGGGAGGAGCGGGGTCCTCGTGAGCAGGTTCCGCTTGACTCCTCCTTCCAGATGATGTACAATCAGGTTTTGTGAGGATGGGCGAGCGAACTATGTGACACCAAGTCGCCTGTCGAGACTGATCGATACCGTACCGAAGTAACCGTATCGAGGACTATGAGGAGGATACATTGAGGTTTTCTGATTTCGCACTGGACGCGCGGCTGCAGCGGGCCGTTACCGTGGCTGGCTACACCGCACCCACCCCGATCCAGGAGGCGGCCATACCGCTGGGCCTGGAAGGACATGATTTGATCGGCACGGCTCAAACCGGAACCGGCAAGACCGCGGCGTTCGTCTTGCCGGTCCTTCAGTTGTTGCTGACCCGTCCGGTCACCGCCAGGCGCACCCGTGCCCTGGTCGTGACCCCTACTCGCGAACTTGCCGAGCAGATCCACGCCAGCATCCGGATGCTTGCGAGACACACCGGCCTGCGTTCTGCCGTCGTCTACGGCGGCGTCGGCATGCGGCCCCAGGAACAGGCTTTGAGGCAGGGGATTGAGGTGATCGTCGCCTGCCCGGGCCGGCTTCTCGACCACATGGACCGTGGCAACGCGGACCTGAGCGGGGTCGAGGCTCTCGTACTGGACGAGGCCGACAGAATGCTCGACATGGGCTTCCTGCCTTCCGTGAAGCGGATCGTTGCCAAATTGCCGCGAGAACGCCAGACGATGCTGTTTTCGGCAACCTTCGCACCGGAGCTCGAAGAGCTCGCCGCGAAGACCCTTCGAAGCCCCGTGAGGGTAGACATGGGGACAGCCACACCGGCGAAGACGGTGTCACACGCCCTGTACCCGGTGCCACAACACCTGAAGACAGCCCTGCTGCTGAAGCTCCTGGGTGAGACGGATGCCGGCTCCGTGCTGATATTCGCGCGCACGAAGCACAGGGCGGATCGTGTGGCAAGGCAGGTTCGACAGGCAGGCTACACCGCGGCGATCATCCACTCGAACAGGTCGCAGAACCAGCGGCAACAGGCCCTGGACGGTTTCCGTCAAGGGAAGTTCCCGTTGCTCGTTGCCACTGACATTGCGGCACGTGGCCTGGATGTGGTGAGGATCTCCCGCGTTATCAACTACGACATCCCGGACACCGCCGACACGTACATCCACCGCATCGGCCGCACGGGGCGCGCCGAGCGTAATGGCGATGCGCTTACACTGGTCTCGACCGAAGACTCTGCCGTGGTGCGCGACATCGAACGCACCCTGGGGAGACCGATCGAGAAGAAGACCGTAGCCGGTTTCGACTACAGCGCGCCCGTCCCACCGCACGGTGGGCGCAGCCAACCGCCGCAGGCAAGACGCCGGACGAGGCCGTGGAATCGCACAACGGCATGATCGACGTCCGATGTACCCCTGTCTGAGCCAGGCGCGAGCGTACCGGACGGGCACCTCCAATGGGGGTCGGGTCGCAGTATTCGCTGCAATCGTAGCATGGACTGACAGGCACGGCATCGCCCTGCAGACGTGATACGGGGTGTGCATTCCGGCGCAAGTTCCCGTGCAAGCTCCGAGCTCCGGGGCGTTTATCGCTGGCGCAGGAGTGGGACTTCTATCCGGTGATGTGGATGAGCCAGAAAACATGGTCGTCCTCAGACCCCAGGTCCCACGGGACGTGGTAGCGGTCGGCGGTATGGCTGTTGACCACCACCCTTCCGTCGGCATCCCTGCCAGTGACTACGCACACGTGCTTGACTGCGCCGAGCTCTTCGTAGGCTATTATATCGCCGGGTTGAAGCCGCGAGAGGAGCGGCGCGACGGCCGAGTATTTGCCCCGTTTCACCAGTGTGGCGCGGCCGTTATACAACATGTGGCCGACGAACCCGCCCGAGCGTATCCACGCGTCGGTGCCTTCGCCGGCCTCGTAGAACCAGCCGCCGTCCATGGGGAGCCCACCGGCCTCCCGGTCCGCCAACACCTGTGAGGCAAAGTTCGCACAATCGCCCCCGAGGTTGGTGAAATCACGATACCTGGGGTTGTACCTGCCCGTGCTCGTACCCGTTTTCACGCCACAGTACCGGTCCGCGTACTCGACTGCGGCGGTTCTGTTGTACGAGGAACCGCTTGCGGCAACCGGCACCTCATCCGGGTCCGGCGCCGTCGCCGGTTCGATTTCGGCAGGTACTCGCGGTCTTGAGCTGCTCCCTAACGGGTCCCAAAACCAGTCCTTGCGGATCAGCCAGCGCCCGTCCATCCGGACCAGCTCCATCCAATGGACGGTCCGCACACCCATATGGTTGAGAGCCTGACTCTGGCGGCGCCTGTAGGTAAGTACCACATTGTGGCAGATGGATGCCCACGCTTGTTCCCCGCCGGCACCGGCGTCGATGGTCTTGAGCGAGGAATCCACCGACACAACCTCTATTAATCGTTTGGAGAGCCATTCCCGGAAATACCTGACCCTGCCGACTTCGTGTTCGAATGCCCACGTCCCCGAGACTGTTGTGGTATCGTACACGCCTTCCAGGTCCCGGGCGTCACCCGACAAGAGACACCTCAGGCGAATGCCCGCGATCTCGTGCAAGACGGGCTCCAATCCAGGGTGGGGAACGCTGAAAATGGCGGGGGTGTCATGGAAACTGGCGCACAGAGCCACAGCAAGCGTAAGCCCGAACAGGAACCACGCCAGCCTCCGCAACCGCTCCGCCCCCATCAGAACCCATCTGATAGAGATGTCTATTCAGGGCGCGACGGTGAGAAAACCGCACGAGATTTATCCCCGCGGCAGTCCACCTGAACCACCCGATGGGGGCGTCGTAGAAGTACCGGGCGTCTGCCCTCAGCAACGCTGCCAGTTCGAGTAAGCCCGGCGGGGTAGGCCTCGTGCATTTTGCGTTCGAGGTCGGACCTGCAGTCGTGGATCGGGCACAGGTGCTCGCCCTAGAACACCCACTCGAGCTCGACGTCGCCGAGACCCAATCCGCGACTACGACCCAATCAGGCGCCGGGTTGTTGCCGAAGGGCCGGCCCAGCACGAGTTGTTGCGCGGCCGACACCCATGACACCAGCGCCACCAGCACTACGATGACCCACAGCCACCACTGGCGGGGCACCTGCACTTCACGAAAGTCCACCGGCATCTCCGGTATCACCCCCGCCCCAGTTTACACCAATTAGCCTGCCACCGCACAGGGTGAGGTGCTGGGGTCCGGGCTGCGGAATGCCCGCGGCAACATCAGGACCGGGCGACTACTGGCGCCCGGTCTTCTCACTGATGTCCGTCTTGATGTCTTTGTACATTCCGTGCTGGTGAACGCTCTCCAGTTGCGCCTTCTGCGACCTCGCCTCCCTGTTGACAGGCTTGCCCTTGGGCCTGTGCTGGTCTTCCGGCAGGTCATTCGGCCGGATAATCCCGTCGTCCACCCTACCTGTCACGGGGAGACCTCTCTCGCGCGGAACAGATATTGGTGGAAGACATATTCCGCAATCGCGACGAGCACTCCGAACAACACGAGCGACAGGAAGTTGGTCCGGAATGCTGGCAGGAACAGATCGACCAGGTACGCCACCACCGCCGCCAGCACCCCGTCGCCCACGGACGCCACGAGGTTGCCGTACCTGGGCAGGACCATCAGGTCACCGAGAACGTAGTTGACAATAGTCCCCACCACGGCCAGCAGAACGATCTGGTCCAGCGGGTTGAACCCGACCCAGGAGAACGCGATCCAGGCGGCCACGAGCGTCAGCAGGAATCTTACGATGAGGGCCGTCACAGTCCGGCTGAGCTGCACGCGGCATCCCCCCTTTCCTTATACTGTTCGCTAGTCTTTGTACGGGAGATCCGCGATATTCACCGGGCGCGGCGGCGCGCGGCGCGGGTTACAGGCGGTGATCGTACCAGTCAATCATTGACAGTGCCATGGACAGGTTCTCGCGGGGATATCCAACCGGTCGCTCGAAGGAGTTTGCCGGATGCTGCGTGAATCTGGAAAGCGGGAAGGGGTATCCATGCGAAACGGAAAGCATCTGGTCGCCATACTGGTGCGCCACCGGCGGGAGCTCGTTGGCATGATCGCCAGCGGGCTTGAGGACTCGAACCTCACAACCCCCGGCTACAAGAGTTTCCTGGCCAGCAGTAAAGGTAGGCGCAGGCTCAGAAAATATATCGACCTCGTCACCGACGCGTTGCGCGGGAGCCTCGAACCTTTCTGGGACGACCAGAAGGTGATGGGAAAGGCACGGGCGGCCCAGGGCATCGGGCTGGAGGAAGTACACGAGGTCGCGGAGCACGCGAGGATGGCGATATGGGACGTGGTCCTCCGCCGGTATGACGACAGGGGCTCGATCCCCACCGGTGTGATGAAGGAACTTCGTTTCCTCGAATGGCTGCTGGACAGGTCGCGGGCGATTCTCGCCAGGAGCTACATCGAGGCGCGGGAGAACGAGATTATCAAGCAAAGCTCGTACCTCCAGGAAGCATACAGGATGACCCTTTCGGCCTTCTCGTCGATCGAGGTCGCCCCGCTGCTGAAAAGGATAACCCAGACCGTGAGGGACACGTTCCACGCTGTCGACTGCGGCGTCATCTTGACGAAGGGCGCCACCGAACTGTCGGCCGGCGGGAATGCGAGGTTCAAGCCGCTCAGCCACCGCGTCCAGGTCCGGCTGTTGAAGGCGCCCCTGAGCGAGGCCGGCTACGGCAGGGCTCGTGTAATCAGCGCCCAAGCAGGAGCGAGGAAAGCCGAGTCGTGGCTTCTGGTGCCGGTCCGGGCCTACGGAGAAACCCTCGGCCTGCTATACGTAGTGAACCCATCCACCAAGATGGGGATGGATGAGGAGAACTTGCTGAGGGCGTTCGCCTCGGCTCTCGCGGGCGCGGTAGCCAGCGTGAGGCTGTACTCTGAACTCACAGAGAAGCAGAACGTGCTGTCGGCGCTCGCGCGGAACGTGATCCAGGTCCAGGAGGACGAGCGCAAGGTACTCGCCGCCGAATTGCACGATGGGGCAACGCAGGCGCTTGTGGCCGCACTGTATCACCTCGAGGCGTGTAACAATCTCCTGATGCAATCGAAGTCCGGTGAGGCCTCGGGGGAACTGCAGAGGGCGAGGCACCTCGTGACCGGCAGCCTCGAAGAAATGAGGACGATGGTACAGAACCTGAGGCCGCCGGTGATCGACGATCTCGGCCTTCCCGCGGGGATCAGGGCCCTGGCCAAGTCCTTGTTCGATGGGACGGAAACGAAGGTCCGGTTCACTGCTTTCTGCCAGGAGGACCTGCGACTTCCCCCTCACGTCGAGCTCACGCTATACAGGGTCACACAGGAGGCGCTCAACAACGTCAAGCGTCACGCCGTGGCCAGGAACGTGGGTATAGAGCTCCGGGTGGAACCTGGACAGGTCCGCCTCAGCATCCACGACGATGGTGTGGGCTTTGACGCGGGGGAAAGTCCCGGGAGACTGGCGCACTCAAACAGGTTTGGTATGATAGGTATGTCTGAAAGGATCAGGAGGCTCGGCGGGGAGTTCAACATAGCGAGCAGGGTTGGCGCAGGCACCTCGATTTCAGTCGCAGTTCCGCTCATAGATTCGAAGCCGGGGTGAGTACATTGGCGATAAGGGTCGTAATAGTCGATGACCAGGTCATCGTCCGCGAAGGGCTGAGGGCGATGCTCCGGCTCGAGCCAGATATCGAAATAGTGGGGGAGGCTTACGACGGGCCGTCGGCGGTCGAAACGTCCAGGCTGCACAAGCCCGAGGTGGTCCTGTTGGACGTCAAGATGCCGCAGAGCCGCGGGAGCGACTACATAGGCCCGATAAGGGAGGTATCTCCCTCAACGCGGGTGGTCATGCTGACCGCCTACGACGACGAAGAATACGTGCAGCAGGCAATACGCATGGGTGCCGACGGCTACGCCCTGAAGAACCTGTCGGCGGCCGAACTGGTTGACGCGATACGAAGTGTCCACGCGGGGTCCGGTTACATCGACCCCGCGGTCGCGCGCGCGGTTATGGACACGGTGAGTTTCAACACCAACGTTTCGTCCCTGACTGCCCGCGAACAGGAGGTCCTGGCCCTCATCGCCGAGGGCTTAACCAACGTCCAGATCGCGGAGAGACTGTACCTGAGCATCAACACCGTGAAATTCCACGTGGCGCAGATCCTGCGCAAGCTCGGGGTACAGCGGCGAACCGAAGCGGCGGTCGCCGCGCTCAAGCAAGGCTACATCCCAAACAAGACTCAGCCGGATTGACCTGACGGCCGGCGGCATCGGTTGTCCGCACCTCGTGACCGGCCGCGACGAGCATCTCACCCACCCTTACGCACGCGCGGACCGCCACCTCGTCCGCGAGGGAAGCACCCTCCCGGGAGCCATCGAGTATTATCAATCCCAACCTCCCACGCTTAAGGCAACGGTTGGACCACTCGGAACATCTCGGCGTACTCGAGCCCCGACGACTCTCCCGCGGCGTAGTTCTGGTCGACCGCGCCTCGGCCCCCGGTCCGCCCGAACTGGGTGCGGTGAGCGTGTATCGCCGCGAGCTTTCTGTCAACAAGCTGTGTTATATCCACCACCGCGTTTGGCTCAGCGGAACTGAAGAGATAGGCTGTCGCCGGTTTTTCGCGCTTCTCGTGAAGGATGCTCAACACGGCGTGACCCACGGCCTGGTGGTCGGGGTGCACGTACGGGCGCGACGGGGACTCGGCGTCGAACGTCAGCACGATGTCGGGTTTCACCTCGTCCCACACGGCTGCAATGCGTCCCTTCAAGTCGTCCGCGCGGGATACGCCCCTGTCGGGGATCTCAAGGAAAACCGTCCTGGTGTATCCCATGATCCTCGCGGCTTCCTGTTGTTCGCGCCTCCTGATCGCCGCCAGTTCACCCGAGCTCGGCGCGCCCCTGCCGCGTTCGCCGTCGGTTGCCACGATTACGGTGACTTTCGAGCCGGCCGCCACCGTCCTCGCCAGCGTCCCGCCGCAGTACCACTCGGCATCGTCGGGGTGGGCTACCACCGCCAGTACCGACAGTCCGCCGTGTGTGACAGGCTCGCCGAGAGCCCTGGCCAGAGCGGGGTCTTTCGGGGCTGGTCGCCTGCCGGTGAACATGGGCCAGGCAAACCACAGCGCGTAGAGGCACCCGCTCGCGACAGTAACGCTCAGCACGATGGCCAGCGCCCTCCATGCCTGGCGGCCACCCGCCTTGCCCAACCCTCTTATCACCCCGGTGGCAAACCACAGCGACCCCGCCAGGGCCACGCACACGACAGCGACGGCCCCCCATACCATGACCCTCCAGGACACCGGTCGACCCCCTCGGAGCGGTGCATGTTTGCTCCTCACATGATACCATAGGCGTGGCGACAAGACCTTGGGAAAGGGCTGGGGCGGAATGGGTGGTAAACCCCGTGTTGAGGATGTCGTTGCCAGGATCGAGTCCCTTGCGAGGCCGGAGGCGGTCGAGGGCATGGCCCGCTTCGGCACAGCCGGTCGTAAGGTGTACGGGGTTCCCATACCCGACCTGCGTGAGATGGCCCGCGGTCTGAAGCGGGATCACGAGCTTGCCCGGGATCTTTGGGCAGTAGACTCCCGCGAGACGCGCATCCTCGCGGGGATGATCGACGACCCAAAGATGGTTTCTCCAGAGCAGATGGACCAGTGGGTGATGGAGTTCGATAGCGAAGCCGTGCAGTCAAAGCTCCGCGGCAGCCGGTGCGCGGCCAGGCGCCGGACTGAGGCCGAGACGATGGCTTCCGGTTACGCTCTCGCATTCGCGTCGGCTGCTTTCATCGGCCTCAACACGGTGGCGAACAAGGTCATCCTGAGCTCGGGCGTCAGCGACATGGTCGCCGGCGCCTGGACGTACCTGTTTGCCACTTGCCTGTTTATCCCGCTTGCCGCCCGCGCCACTACGCGAGGCGCGCTCGGGTCGCTCCTCAAGAGCGCCGACCGGAGAACGACGCTGCTACTTGCCGCATGGCTCCTCGCGGGTGGCGCCGGCGGACCGATGCTGTACTTCCTCGGCCTCAGCAGGACCAGCGCCATCCACGGCTCGCTGCTCAATAACCTCGAAGCGGCATTCACAGCGCTTCTGGCATTCGGGATGTTTCACGAGGGCATCGGCCCGCGGGGAATCGCGGGGAGCGTCATCGTGCTGGCGGGTTCGGCGTGGCTCTCCTGGCCGGCGGGCGCTGCGGCCGCGGGTGCCGGGGCCGGCGGAGCCACGGTCCTGGGTGACGCCCTGATATCCCTGGGGTTCTTCTGCTGGGCCTTGGAGTGTAACCTGCTGCGCGTAATCGGCCCGCGATTGCCGGTCGTAACCATGCTCGCAGCCAAGACCACGACGGCCATGCTCGTAATGGGCGCCCTCGCCCTGTCTCAAAACGGGTCGCTGGCGATCCCGCGGGGCGTGGTTCCCGTCACCGTGGCGAGTGGCCTCGTCTTCCTCGCACTATCGATACTGTTCGGCTACTCGGCCATCCGCCGGATAGGCGCGGGCCTCACGGGGTTGATCATCACGACCTCCGTCATATTCGGCGTGCTCGGATCGGTCGTATTTCTCGGGGAATCGTTGCACCTGTCGATGCTCGCACCGGGCGCCGCGATAATCCTGGGGCTGGCCGCGCTGGCGACCGACCCGGCGACGGGCGCTAGCCTGCCTCCTCGAACGACCCCTCGCGACGATACTGAGCGATCTTGTTCCTGAGGTTTCTCTCGCTGATGCCGAGGCTCCGCGCCGTGGCGCGCCTGTTCCCGCCGTGCCGTTTCAGTGACTCGATTATGGCTGCGCGCTCGATGTCCGCCAGTCGCTCGTGACGCGTTGTAGCCCTAACGCTGTCGCGCACTTCCGCGTCACCGGACAGCCACTCCGGGAGGTCCGGGGCCGTAATGGTCTGTCCGTCGGCGAGAGCGACCGCCCGCTCGATGATGTTCTCGAGCTCCCGCACGTTGCCAGGGAAACCATAGCGTTCGAGGATCTTGAGCGCCCCACCGTCAATCCCGGTGATCGCTTTGCTAAACCGGTCCCCGTACCGCTTGATAAAGTGCGCTACCAGGAGCGGTATGTCCTCCGCCCTCTCCCTCAGCGCCGGGACGCGTATGTTGATCACATTCAACCTGTAGAACAGGTCCTGCCGGAACCTGCCGGTCTCTACCTCGCGCGACAACTCCTTGTTCGTCGCGGCGATGATGCGGACATCCACCCGCCTCGGCTGCGTGGACCCCAGTGGCGCGAATTCCCTGTTCTGTATCACCCTCAGCAGTTTGGACTGGAGGCCCATGTCCATCTCCCCGATCTCGTCGAGGAATACGGTCCCCCCGTCCGCCATCTCGAAAGACCCCGGTTTTCTCGCGTACGCGCCGGTGAACGCCCCCTTTTCGTGGCCGAACAGCTCGCTCTCGAGGAGGGCGGCGGGTATTGCAGCGCAGTTCACAACCTCGAACCTGGAGCGCGCCCTCCGGCCGCCGAAGTGTAACGCCCGCGCGACGAGTTCCTTCCCCGTCCCGCTCTCGCCGGTGATGAGCACGTTTGCGTCGATATCCCTCACTTTGGTGATCAGACCAAACACCTTCTGCATCGCCTTACTGCTGCCGACAATTCCCGAGGCGTACCTGTCGCTGAGCTCCCCCTCGAGGTACTTTATCCGGCGCTTCATGGCCGCGAACTCCCGGGCCTGTCTGAGCAGGTGCCGCACCTCTTCCATGTCGAGCGGCTTTGTGACGTAATAGTAGGCGCCCGCCCTCATGCATTCCACCGACGAGCGGATGCTACCATAGGCGGTCATGACGATCACCGCGGTGTCCGGGAAATGCGACTTGACTTCGACCAGCACGTCGTAGCCATTTGCCTTGCCCAGTTTGAGGTCGAGCAGGACCAGCCCCACATCGTCCGACTCCATGACGTTAATGGCGCCCGGCTGATCAGAAGCCGTCCTGACGTCGTATTCGTCCTCCAGGGCGAACCTCAAGGACGAGCAAATCGCCTCTTCGTCGTCGATTATCAGCAACACCGGCTGCATATCCGTGCTCCTCTCCGGCGGATACTCACGCAAGTCTCAATCGGACGGTGACCGTCGTGCCGGCGCCCTCAGCGCTCCTGAGCTCGATATCGCCGCCGTTTTCTTTCGTAAGCTCGTACGCTATCCATAACCCGAGGCCGCTGCCCTTCTCCTTCGTTGTGAAGAACGGGTCGAAGACCCTGCCCAGATCCTTCTCGGAAATTCCAGGGCCGTTATCCTCAACCGCTATTACCCCGCGGTTATCGACCGCCGCCCCCGAGACGGCCACACGGCCTCCTCCCTCAGTGGCCTCCACCGCGTTCAACATCAGGTTGATCATTATCTGTTTGAGCTGCCCCTTGTCGGCCCTCACCCGCAGAGTGGGCTGGACGTCCACGCTCACCAACACGCCGGCGCCGTCCGTGCGGGACTTGAACAGCACGAGGATGTCGTCGATGATCTGCCTGACCTCAACGTCCTCCTCAACCGGTCGCCTGGGACGCGAGTACTCGAGAAGGTCCGAGATGATGCGGTTCAACCTGTCGATCTCCGCCGGAACGTGTCTCGTAACCTCGGCCCGGTAGGACTCGTTATCATACTTGGCCGGGAGCATCTCCAGAAACGCCTTGATCGCGGTGAGCGGGTTCCGGATCTCGTGGGCGATCCCCGAAACGAGTTCCCCCAGCGCTTCCATCTTGTCTCGCCGCGCCAGCGTCGCTTGCAGCTGTTTGTTCTCAGTTATGTCGTCGAAGGAAACCAGGGCCCCACCGTGGTTCCCGCCGGCCGCGTACAGTGGCCCGGCGTTGTATCCCAGCACCACTTCCGAGCCGTTTCGTTTCAGCCGGGTCTCCAGGTTCCGGTAGGTCGAGCCCAGGCTCAGGACATCGGCGATCAGGTCCCCGTCGAACATGTGCCGCAAGTAGGTGTCCGTCCACGGCTTCCCCTGGATCTCCGCGCGTTCAACACCCATGAGTTCGAGGGCACGGTTGTTTGTCGCAAGGACCCGGCCATCCTCGGAAATCGCCGCAATGCCCGCGAACGAACTGTTGAGGATCCGGTCCTTCAACGCATCGCTGCGAGCCAGTGCCGCAGTGCGCACGGCCACTTCCTTCCGTAACGTCCTGTTCCACCGGACAACGGCAAGACCTATTACGAGCGCCACCGCGAGCACGCCCTGTAATATCGCAAGAGTACGCTTGAGGCCTGCCGCGGGCGGCTGGATCTCCTCCCCGAACCACTTGGCGTAGATCTTCTCGTACGTGCCCTTCTTCTTGATAGTATCCAGCCCCGCATTGAGCAGGGAGGCCAGTTCGCGGTTGCCTTCTTTGACCGCCACGCAGTAGTCCGCGGGATCGATCGGATTACCGGCGATCTTGAGCTCGGCGGTGCGGCGCCTGCGCTGGGCTACGTACTGGCCGGCGAACCTGTTTCCCACAAAAGCGTCGACAGCCCCCGAAAGGAGAGCGTCCATGGCGGATTCCTGGTTCTCAAACACCACGGTCTCCACCCCGTGGATCTTCTTCACGATCTCGTGCCCGTAATCACCCTCCTGCACCGCCACTTTCAGTCCTGCGAGGCTCTCCAACCCCGAAACCGAGAGGTTGTCAGATTTGACGAATATCCCCTGAGCGCTTCTGAAATAGGGAACACTGAAATCCAGTACCTGATCCCTCTCGCGGCTGTACTTCATCCCCTGAATAGCGTCGACGAAACCCAATTCGAGGGCGTCACGGGCCGAGGCCCACGGCATAGGCACGAGCTCGAGGTCGAGTCCGAGTTCCAGCGCGATGGCCCTCATGATGTCGACGTTGAATCCCTTGTACTCACCGCTTGCCGAGACGAACTCGAACGGCGGGAAGTTGTTGTCCCCGGCCATCCTGACGACACGTGTCCTCGTTTCGACCAGCCGGACCCCCACGACTCCGCCCGTCCCTGTCCCGGGCCCTCCCGGTGAATCGTACTGACCGGGCGCGGCGGCGACAAAGGCTACCGCGTTCAGCCAGAACGTAGCCAGCAGCGCCCCAGCCGGAAGCAGCCGGGAAACGCGTCGCCAGGCAACGGGTCTGGCGTTGGATACCGGCATTGTCCTCACCCCGTGGCATCGACCTTCGATAGAGCGGGGCGGTTCACCTGCCGGGATCCGGCAAAACTTGCCGCCTGTCGTGGTGCGAGCGGCAGGTTTTGCCGCTTGGCCGAATCCTCCGTGAAGACATGGCCTGCTCAGTGCCGATTTCCCCGGGCGTCAGGGGCTGGCATGGAGGTTGCAAGGGTTGTGACCCAGCAAGCCTGGCCGGCCGATAAGCCAGCCGGCACAAGAGCTCGATAAAAGGGGGTTAGCGCTCATGTCAAGGAGGCTCCGACAGGCGGCGTCCGTGCTGGTGGTCGTCGCGGTAGTCCTCTCGTTCTCCGCTTGCTCGGGTCAACAACCTGCGCCAGAGCCCAAGAAGGAGGTGCAACCCGCGCAGCCGGTCCCGCAGCAGCCCCAGCAAGGGGGTAAGAAGTTCATCACGATCGTGACGGGTTCCACCGGCGGAACCTACTACCCTGTTGGGACCATACTCGCCAACCTGTGGAACGAGAAGCTCGGCTCTACCGGGGTTGCTGCGTCCGCGCAGTCATCCGGAGGCACAGTTGAGAACCTCAACATGATCAAGGGCGGCGAAGCCCAGCTCGCCATCGCGATGACGAACCTGTCGCTCTTCAATTTCCAGGGCGCGGAACGATTCCAGGGCAAGGCCAACCCGAAGCTTCGCTTCCTCACAGCGCTCTGGCCCGATGTCACGCAGTTCGTAGTTACCCAGGCATCCGGCATTAACTCGATCAAGGACATCAAGGGCAAGAGGTTCTGCGTCGGCGCGGCTGGAAGCGGCACCGAATACAGCACCAGGATGATCCTGAAGGTGATCGGCGGCCTGACGTTCGACGACATCAGGAAGGAGCACCTCGGCTACTTCGAGTCCTCCCAGGCCATGCAGAACGGCCAGATGGACGGCATGAACGCCGAAGGCGGCGTCCCCACGTCGGCCGTCTCGGAGATATTCGCGTCGGCTACAAGGGTGAAACTCCTGGAGTTTTCCGACGATGACTACAAGAAGCTGTCGAAGGAAGTCCCGTTCTACGTACAGCATGTGATTCCAGCCAACACGTACAAGGGCCAGGACAGGGACGTCAAGACGCTCGGCGTGAAATGCGCCATTGTGGGCAACTCCGACCTCCCCGAGGACCTGGTCTACAACCTGGTCAAGACCATGTATGAGAACCTCGCCTCGACCAAGACCGCTCACAAAGCGCTCGAGTACCTAACGCTGGAGAAGGCGGTCCAGGGGTTACCCCCTGTCCCCCTGCACAAGGGCGCTCTGAAGTACTTCAAGGAGAAGGGGCTCAAGGTCCCGGACGACCTGGTCCCGCCCGAAGCCAAGTAGGCCGCCGGACAGGTTCTTGACGGGGCGCGCGCCAACGCCACGCGCCCCGTTCTCCTCGTGGAGGGGGGTTAACATGAAAACCGGGTGGTTCAGCAGGTTCCAGATGAAGATGGCCGAACCGGCCGTGCAGCGAACTCTCGAAGGCTGGCAACTGAGGTTCGTCGTCGTGCTCGCCGTGGTGGCGTCACTGATCCACATATGGATGAACAGCTTCTCACTGATGATCGCGATAAAGCGGAACGCCATTCACCTGGCATTGATGCTCTCGCTGACCTTTCTGCTCTACCCCGGCGGCAAACGCTCGAGCCTGAAGGGGTTTTCCGCCCTGGACGCGGTGCTTGCCGTCCTGTCTGCCGCGGTCGGCCTGTACCTCTACTTCGTCTACGACTCGGTCGTTGAGAGGGCCCTCGTACTCGATCCCTTCGACTATGTGGTGGCGCTCATCGCGGTCCTGCTCGTCCTCGAGGGCGCGAGGCGGGCGATCGGCGGTATTCTACCCGTGCTGGCAATCGTGTTCCTGCTTTATGCGAAGTACGGCTACCTTCTCAGCGGGCCGTTCGCGCACCGCGGTTTCACCTGGGCACGTATACTCAACCGGATGTATTACACAGACGAGGGCCTGTTCGGCGTGACCCTGATGGTCTCGTCCTCATACGTGTTCATGTTCATCGTGTTCGGGGCGTTCCTCAGCAAGACCGGGACCGCCAAGTTCTTCAACGACTTTGCGCTGTCATTCGCGGGGCGGCTGAGGGGCGGGCCGGCGCAGGTAGCGGTGTTCGCCAGCGCGATAATGGGCACTATCAGCGGGAGCGCGCAAGCCAACGTGGTCACCACGGGGACATTCACGATACCGTTGATGAAGAGCATCGGCTACAAGCCGTACTTCGCCGGCGCCGTCGAGGCGGTCGCCTCCACCGGGGGAATTCTCATGCCGCCGATTATGGGTGCTGCGGCATTCATGATGGCGAGTTTCCTCGGCATACCGTACCTGCGCGTAATGATGGCGGGCTTCATCCCCGCGTTGTTCTACTATTTCGCCGTGTTCCTCATGGTCGACCGGGAGGCTGCCAAATTGGGCCTCAAAGGCCTGCCGCGCGAGCGACTCCCCGAGCTGCGGAAGGTCCTGGCGGAAGGCTGGCACCTGATGCTACCGATCGTCGTCATCGTGGTGCTACTCGTCCGTGGGCTGACGCCGCTCTACGCGGCGTTCTTCGGCCTCATCGCGACTATCGTGGGGAGCTACCTGAAACCCCAGACGAGACTAACACTGCCGAAGCTGATCGAGGCCCTGGACGAGGGGGCGCGCGCCGCGATTGGGGTCGGGACGTCATGCGCGGTAGTCGGTTTCATTGTGGGTGTAGTGGCAATGACAGGGCTCGGGCAGGTCATCGCCCTGAACATCATGCAGCTGGCGATGGGCAGGCTGTGGCTTGCGCTCGTCCTGGTCATGCTGGCATCCATGTGCCTTGGTATGGGTCTCCCGGCGGAGGCGTGCTATATCATAACAGCCAGCGTGGCCGCACCTGCGCTGGTCAGGATGGGAGTACTGCCGCTCGCGGCGCACTTCTTCGTCTTCTACTACGGGACGCTGTCGTGCGTCATCCCACCAGTAGCTCTCACCTCATATACAGCCGCGGGGATCGCGAAGGCCAACCCCACTCAGGTGGCGCTTACCGGCCTAAAGCTGGCGATGGCTGGGCTGATAATCCCGTACCTGTTCGTTTACCAGCCGATCTTGCTGATGGAGTCCGTCGACATCGGCCACCTCGCGTGGGCCGTGGTTTCCGGTACGCTTGGGGTGTTCTGCCTGGCCATAGCCGCGCAGCGATACTTCCACGAACCGGTGACCAGGCTCGAGCAGATGGCCATGTTCGGCGCAGCGATATGCCTGATCGACCCGGGCCTGGTGACCGACGCCATCGGCGCGGTGCTTCTCGTGATCGGCTTCGGCGCGCATTTAATAAGGACGAGAAGGCGCAAGGCGGCGGCATTGCGCTGTGGTACCTGCAGGTAGAACAGTTCTCCAACAGTCAAGTACTGGACCTGGCCATACGCTGATAAGCTCTCGCGGACGCGCACCATCTCCCCGTCCACCGTGTATAGTGCATTGGTACTGGAACGGGGATGGTGAACTCCGTGTGCGGCATCGCGGGCTGTGTCAATTGGGAACGAGACATCTCTCTACAGGCTGATACTATCAGAAGCATGGGCTCGGCGCTCGCGTGCCGGGGGCCGGACGATGAGGGGCTCTGGCTTTCACAGCGCTGCGGATTCGCGCACCGGCGGCTCGTGGTCGTCGATCCGGCGGGCGGAGCCCAGCCCATGTTGCGTCACCGCCCCACCGGCGGCGCGTGCGTCATCGTCTACAATGGCGAACTGTACAACACCCCGGATATCCGCGACGACCTCCGCGCGAAAGGCTGGACGTTCCAGGGGCATTCCGATACCGAGGTGCTGCTCAAGGCCTACATAGAGTGGGGCCCGCCGTGCGTCGAACGGTTCAACGGTATTTTCGCCTTCGCAATCTGGGACGAGGCATCGCAGAGCCTGTTCATGGCCAGGGACCGCCTCGGAGTCAAGCCCCTGTTCTACGCCCAGCGCGGAAGCGCTTTCATCTTCGGCTCGGAACCTAAGGCGCTGCTGAGGAACCCCCTGGTTCAGCCCGAAGTGGATGCCGAAGGGTTGGCCGAGGTCTTCGTCATGGGCCCATCAAGGACCCCCGGACACGGGGTCTATCGTGGGGTATCCGAGCTGAAGCCCGGGCACGCGTTGCGGCACGATGCGACCGGTACCCGGGTGACGCAGTACTGGCGCCTCGAATGCAGGCCGCACGAGCACGACTTCGACACGTCCGTCGCTACCATCCGGGGGCTCCTCGAGGATACAGTGGAGCGGCAGCTCGTGTCCGACGTCCCTGTCTGCACCCTACTCTCCGGCGGCATTGATTCCAGCGCAGTAACGGCATTTGCGGCGATGTCGTTCAGACACGCGGGTCTAGATGCGCTCCACACCTACTCCGTGGATTACGTCGATAACGACAGGCATTTCCGCTCGGACGCATTCCAGCCCGACGCGGACGGGCCGTGGGCGAGGCTGGTCTCGGAGCAGTTCGGCACCCGGCACCACGTGGTCATGGTGGACACCGGTGAGCTTGCGAAGTGCCTTACCAGGGCTGTCCACGCGCGCGACCTGCCTGGCTACGCCGACATCGACACCTCCCTGTACCTCCTCTGCCGCGAAGTGAAAAAGGGAGCTACAGTCGCGCTGTCCGGCGAGTGCGCGGACGAGATATTCGGCGGTTACCCGTGGTTCCGCCGCGAGGACGACCTGCGGGCCGGGACATTCCCCTGGATGAGAAAACTCCAGCAGCGGACGAGACTGTACTCCCCCGCGCTTCTCGATTATGTTCGGCCCGAAGCGTACCTCGAGCGGCGCTATCGTGAGGCGCTGGACGAGGTCCCCCGCCTGCCGGGCGAGGACCCCCACGCCGCACGGATGAGGGAAGTCCTGTACCTGACCCTGACCAGGTTCATGGCTGCCCTGCTGGACCGCAAGGACAGGATGAGCATGGCGGTCGGCCTCGAAGTCCGCGTGCCGTATTGCGATCACAGGCTCGTGGAATACGTCTGGAACATCCCCTGGGCGATGAAAGACTGTGACCAGCGGGGTAAGGGAATCCTCAGGCGCGCGCTCGTGGGGGTGCTGCCCCAGGACGTGCTCGCCAGGAGGAAAAGCCCCTACCCGAAGACCCACGACCCGTCTTACCTCGCCAGGGTTCGCTCGCGGGTACTCGATATCCTCGACGACCCGGCGTCCCCCCTCCTCCCCCTCGTTGACGCGGAGGCCGTCCGGCATTTTGCGAACTCAGACGCCGGGACGTTCAACCTCCCGTGGTACGGCCAGCTCATGACCGGACCGCAGCTCCTGGCATACCTGATACAGGTGGATACCTGGTTGAGGGACTACCGCGTCATGATAAGGTAGCCTGCGCCCGCCTGCGCCGCCCACTCCGAGGCCACCTGCGCCGCTTGCGCCACCCGCGCCGGAACTCCCGCAGCCACGGATACCCAGGAGGGAATCCGGGGACACGACGGTGAACCTAGAGAAGAGGCTCATACTTATTCCGTGGGGTGAGTTCCGGTGGCAATGGCCGCGAAGATCAACGAGTACATAACCTTCGACCCCCTGTCCATGCCCGAATACAGGGACAGGGCGTTCGGCGGGGGTTCCCTCGGCGGCAAGGCGAGGGGGCTGATATTCGCCCAGGAAGTCCTGAAGAAGCACAAGGACGAGATACTGGCGAGGGTCGACATCCCCGAAAGCTTCTTCGTCGGGACCGCCGTCTTCGATCAGTTCATGCGGATGAACGACCTCTGGGACGCGTATCCGAGCCGCCTGCCGTTCGAGGAGATGGAGCGGATGTTCCTGCAATCCCACCTGCCACCTGAATTCGAAGCCCATCTGGTAGGAATTCTGGAGAGGATCCGCTACCCACTGGCGATCAGGTCATCGTCGCTCATCGAGGACAACATCAAGTATTCGTGCGCGGGCAAGTACCTTACCACGTTCATCCCGAACTCCGGCACCGAAAAGCGGCGGTTCAGCCAGCTGAAGACTGCCATCAAACAGGTGTACGCCAGCACTTACGGTCCGAACGCCGTGGCGTACAAGAAAAAGCACGGGCTGAGCGGCGATAAGATGGCGATCATCATCCAGCGCCTCGTCGGGAAGGAGAGGGGCGGCCACTTCTACCCCGAGATCGCCGGCGTCGGGTATTCGAAGATGTACAGGCGCTGGACGGAACGGATCCGCAAGGAGGACGGCGTGGTGCGCATCGTGTTCGGCCTGGGCACGCGCTGCACGGGCCGCGGCTACGCCCGCACGATATCGCTGACGAACCCGCTGCTACGCGCGGAGGGGCACAACCCCTACGAGATCGCGAAATACTCCCAGGAAACGTACGACGCGCTCGAGATGGTGCGGTGCGGATTCAAATCCTACAACATCAACGAGCGGCCCGAGACCATCACGTACCACCCGGGGATCGGGAAGTACATCCAGGTCTACTCCCAGCGCACCAACGAGCTGAGGGCGATGGATGTCACCGGCTCGCTCGGCCCGGGCGAGAGGATGGTGTTCTCGTTTGAGAATGTCGACAGGTACTATCCTCAAATGTTCAAGCGCATGAAGAGGCTGTTCGAGGTGCTCGAGGGAGAGATGGGGATGCCCGTCGATATCGAGTTTGCTTACGAGCCGGAGGAGGACATGTTGAGTCTTGTCCAGGCCAGGCCTCTTTCGAGCCTGGAGGAATACAGCCGCGTGACCATCCCGGCATCGGTGCGCGAGGATGACGTGATCCTCAAGGGCGACAGGATGCTTGTCAACGGCAAATTGGAGGGGGTCACCCGGCTCGCGTGCGTCGACCCCGACGAATACCAGTCAGCTCAGGACAAATACGCGGTGGCCAGGGCGGTGGGGTACGTCAACGACTCCCTGAGGGGCGAGCGCTACATCCTCGTCGGCCCCGGACGCTGGGGTTCGACTAACCCGCAGCTCGGGGTGCCCGTACGATACAGCGAGATAGCAGGCGCCGGCCTGCTCGTCGAGCTCGGCGTCAAGAAGGGCGGCTTCGTGCCCGAACTGTCGTATGGGACTCACTTCTTCGCCGACCTGGAGAGCGACGGCGTACTCTACCTGCCGGTGTTCGACTCGATCGACACCAACATCTTCAACAGCGAGTGGTTCCGGAGCGCCCCGTACGAGGAGACCGATCACCCCGCCGTGCGCGTGTACAGGGGGAAGTTCTCAGCGTTCCTCGACGGCGAGGCCAACGTGGGAGTGATAGTCAAGGAGGCCTGAACCGCCCTTACGGAGAACTTCTTGACGCCGCCACAGGCGAAGGACTCGTACGGAGGCAGGACCGGTGAAGGTACTCGCAGTATTCGGCAGCCCGCGTAAGAACGGGAACACGGCGAGGCTCGTTGAGCGCTGTCTCGACGTTTCACGCTGAGCCATCACGGCGCCATCGCGCCGTTCGCGCGGCCGAGTCTCCGCGCCGGTGGGCGCCTGGTATCAGCCCAGCCTACCCGTAACGTAGTCGTTGGTCCTGGGGTCCTTCGGGTTGGTGAACAGCAGCCTGCTCGGCCCCGACTCCACGAGCTCCCCGTTCAGCATGAACACCGTTTCGTTGGATGCGCGCGCCGCCTGCTGCATGTTGTGGGTCACGATGATTATCGTGTAGTCCTTGGCCATCTGCGCCAGCAGGTCTTCTATCCTCAACGTCGTGAACGGATCCAGCGCCGAACAAGGCTCGTCCAGGAGCACTATCTCGGGCCTCGTCGCAATCGCACGCGCGATGCAAAGCTGCTGCTGTTGTCCCACGGAGAGGTCCAGCGCCGGCCTGCGCAGCCCGTCCTTCAGATCGTCCCAGAGGTTGACCTCCGAGAGAGCCCTGCGGACGATGTCCTCCAACTCAGCCCGGGATGTAATGCCGTGCACGCGCGGCGCCACGGCCACGTTGTCGAACACCGTCAGCGGGAACACGGTGGGGCGCTGGAACACCATTCCCACCCGCCTGCGCAGGTCCATCACGTCGCAGTCGGCAGCGTAGATGTCGCGGTCATCGACGAGTACCTTGCCCTCCACGCGAGCACCGGGCACCCGGTCGTTCATCCTGTTGATGCACCTCAGCAGGCTGGACTTCCCGCAACCCGACGGGCCGATAATGGCGGTGACAGACTTCTCGCGAAAGCCTACCGTCACGCCCTCGAGGGCGAGGTGCTTACCATAGTACAGCCTGAGATTTTCGACCTTCGCCTTGAACTGTGTCTCCATCAGCCCAACCTACCGCTGACGAAATCCTCCGTCAGCCTGTTCTTGGGATTGGTGAACACCTCTTTCGCGGGGGCTACTTCGAGAAGCTCCCCCTCGAAGAGGAAACCCACGCGCGAACCCACGCGCGCCGCCTGGTGAGGGTTGTGGGTCGCAAGGATCAGGGTGTACTTGCCGGTGAGTTCCCTGAGCAGGTCCTCGATCTTCAATGTGGATATGGGGTCGAGCCCCGACGTCGGCTCGTCGAGGAGTATTATCTCCGGGTCGAGGGCGAGCAGCCTGGCCAGGGCGAGGCGCTGCTGCTGACCGCCCGAAAGCCTCTCGGCGCGGTCGTCGAGCCTGTCCTTCACCTCATCCCACAGCGTCGACGCTACCAGCGCGCGCTCGACCTTCTCCCCTATGGTCGCGCGGGACGTCACACCGGCCCGCCTCGGGCCGAACGCCACGTTCTCGAAGATGCTCATGGGTAGAACCGTCGGTACCGCGAAGACCATTCCCACCCGCCGCCTGAGCAGCGTCACGTCGATCGAGGAAGCATATACGTCTTCCCCGTCGATCCTCACGGCGCCTGACGGTTTCCCGGCCTTGACCAGGTCGTTCAGGCGGTTGAGGCAACGCAGGAGCGTGGTCTTCCCCGCGCCGGTCGGGCCCATCATCGTGAACAACTCGTTCTCCACGATCTCGAGGTTGATGGACTTCAGCGCCTGGATCTTCCCGTACGAATATCTGAAGCCCTCGAACGCGATCTTGGCGCTCACGCCACCAACCCTCCCCTCAAGACCTGTTGGAGAACCTGGCCATGATGAGGTTCGCAGCAACCTCGATGACCAGAACGATGAAGAGCAACACGGCGGCCGTCCCGTACGCGTTTGAGAGAGAGATCCCTTCCCTCGCCAGGACATAGAAATGCACCGGGAGGGTTCGCACCGGGTCCATGATCCCCCTCGGCAGCCTGAGAGATGACCCGGCGGTGAAAATCACGGCGGCGGTCTCCCCCACCGCGCGGCCGAGTGCCAGCATAACCCCTGTTATGATACCAGGCAGGGCGCTCGGCAGCAACACGTGCACGACAGTCTGCCACCTGCTCGCGCCCAGCGACAGGCTTACCTCCTTGTACTCCCGGGGGACCGACCGTAGCGACTCCTCGGATGTGCGGATGATGGTGGGCAGCACCATCGTCGCCAGCGTGAGCCCGCCCGACAGCACCGACCAGCCGAACCGCAGGAACACCACGAAGAATAGGAAGCCGAACAGGCCGAATATGATCGACGGGATCCCCGCGAGGCTCTCCGCGCCGAACCGGATCACCTTGGAGGCACGCCCTTCCTCCGTGTACTCCGTGAGGTATATAGCGCTGGCAATGCCCAGCGGCGCGCTTATGGCCAGCGCCACAATGGTGAGCGCGAGAGTCCCGACAATACTGGGGAGTATGCCGCCCGCGCGCCCCATCCGCTGGGGCGCCTGGGTGAGAAACTCCAGCGTCACGACCGATGCGCCCTTCACAAATATGAAAACTATGATGAAAGCCAGCGCAACGAGCGCGATCCCTGTGGCCGTGGCGACCAGGCCGTAGGCGAACCTGTCCACTGCCTTCGGTATCTCCACCCTGCTCCTCTTTTCCCTGCGGGCAAGGCTCATGCGGACTTAACCCTCCGAACCCTTTTTGCCCCCGTACGCGGCGCCGCGCGAGATCACCATCCGCGTGAGGAGGTTCAGGCACGCGATCATGACAAACAGCACGACCGCGGTGGCGAACAGCGCGTCGCGGTGACGCCCCGCAGCGTACCCCATTTCCAGGGCGATGTTGCTCGTGAGAGTCCTCACCGGCGAGAGCACGGAACCTGGCATCGCGGGGGCGTTCCCCGCCACCATCAGGACCGCCATCGTTTCGCCGAGCGACCTGCCGATACCGAGGATGATGCCGGCGATTATGCCTGACGACGCCGCGGGCAGCAGGACCATGCGTATCGACTGCCAGCGCGTGGACCCCAAGGCGGCCATGCTATCGCGGTAAGCCACTGGAACTGCGCGGAGCGACTCGAACGAGACGCTCGCAATGGTAGGAATTATCATTATGGCCAGCACTATGGCCGCCGCAAGCGCTGAGAACCCCGGCGTCCCGGTCGCCTGCCTGATCGCAGGCACGAGGGTAGTAAGCCCGATGAACCCATAGACAACCGAGGGGATCGCCGCCAGCAGCTCGACGAGGGCCTTGAGAAACACGCCCATGCGCCCCGGCGCCATCTCGGAGAGGAATACGGCACATGCGACGGCTATGGGTACCCCGATAACGAGCGCGCCGACCGTGACCACCACAGACCCCGCGATCATGGGAAGGATGCCGAACGTCGTGCGGCTCGGCGACCACACAGTCCCGAGGACGAAGCCGAGCGGCCCCGTCCTGAACAGCTCCGGGACTCCCTCCCTGAAGATAAACCCGGTTATCAGCGCAAGCGCCGACACCGCCGTCAGGGCGCATGCGAAGAGTACTCGTTCGATTAACCACTCCCGTTTCGTCACTGTCGCTCTCCTGTTTTCTCGCGTATCAGGCCGTTTTCTTCGAGCACGGCCTGACCGTGGTCTGACAGCACGAAATCGATGAACTCCTTCACAATCCCCGCGGGCTTGCCCCGGGTCGCGAATATGAACGGCCGGACGATCTTGTACTCGCCGCTCCTTGCAGTGTCGTGTGTCGGGGGTACCCCGTCGAGGGCCACCGCCCTGACCCTGTCGTCCACCAGGCCAAGCGAAACGTAGCCGATGGCGTTCGGGTCCGACGCGACGGTCTCGAGGATGGCGCCGTTCGAGTCCTGCACGACCGCGGAACTCATGACCATGCCATCGCCGATGACGGTTTCATCGAATGAGCCGCGCGTTCCGGAACCGTCCTCCCTCGTGATGACGTGGATGGGCCGGTCCGGTCCGCCGGCAAACCGCCAGTTGCGGATCTCTCCCGTGAATATCCCCCTCAGCTGGGCGGTGGTGACTCCGCTTACGGGGTTCGACGCATGCACGACCACCGCGATCGCATCCGTCGCGATGGTCACAGGGATAACGTCGGCCTCCTCCGCCTTGAGGCGGCGCGACAGCATCCCGATCTGAGCGGCCCCGCTCTTCGCAGCCCTGTAGCCGGTGCTGGAGCCGCCGCCCTGGACATTGACGCTGACCCCGTGGTGATTGGTCATGAACTCCTCGGCCAGGATCTCAGCGAAGGGTTGGACCGACGTTGAACCCGCAAGGGTTAGAGTGGTCCTGGAACCTGAGGGTGAGCATCCGCTCAGGACAAGCGAAGCGGCGACCAGTAACAGTCCTATGTTACACGCTGCAGTAAGAGCATCACGCTGAAAGGCCATAACAATTTGTTATTCGACCACCGCGCCCCTGACACCTGCTTGAGCGAAAGGTAAATCGCCCGCCGTGAATCAGGCGGGCGATCCGGACGGTCAGTCAAACCGGTACTTGAACCGGCGTAGCGGAGGTGAGTCGCACGGCTTGCGGCGGATGGTTTCTGTCATCTGAGCGCGCGAGTCACCTTTTTCCTGTAAACGAGCGAGGTATATGTCGTGCCATCGATCCTCTCGTACCGGATCCCGGCCAGCTGGTAGTTCTGTTTCCGGCGGAATTCGAGGGAAGCGAAGTTCGGACTCGGTGCAATCACCGTTTCCGCGAGCATGTTCTCGACACCGTGCAATCTCAAATCGTTGAGCAGGCGTTCGTACAGGAGGCTGCCGATCCCCTGCCCGGTCATGCCCGCCATCACGGCGGTCTTCTCGACCACGACGAACCTCTCGATATCGGCGGCGTCGAACTCGGGGTGCCAGTGGATCTGCGACAGCCAGCTGGGGTTATGCTGCAGCCAGCGTTCTCTGTCGTACGCCATGAGGAACCCGCACACACGCCTGCCCTCAGCCACGTAGAAGAAATCGGTATCGGCCATCCCTGCGGCGATGTCCTCGAGAAATCCCAATGGATCCGCCGCGTAGTTGGTGATGAGGAACCCGAGCTTCGGGTCTTTGACGGAGTTTCCGACGCTGCATGCGACCCGCACGATGTCGTGAATATCGGCGCGCGTCGCCTTGCGGACTCTTACGGGCTGCCCGGCCGATCTTGGGACGGAGCGGGCAGTTGTTTCAGCAGATAGATTGCCGAGCATAGGACTACCTCCTCTTTCAACGCTTACGAGGTTAGCTGACGGGTTCGGGTCGAAAGAGTTAACCCTACTCGCGCCGTGGCGCGAGACTCACCCCAAAAACCTGGGTTCCCCGTTCCTCATCCGAGGATTAAGCGTTGTGTGATCTCTCTTCTCAACAAACCCCGTTGTCGGCTACGCATCACCGTCCTTTGAACGTGCGCGCGCAGGACCCTGTCGCGCCGCGCGTGTTGGACTAGTAATGATATTTTACCACACAAATGGCTCGTCTGGAAACCATGACGCAGCCCTCGAGAGATGTGTTCCCTGAGGTGGTCGTGCTGGAATTCAATTGGAAACCCGCGGCGCGGGCAATTCCCAGTTGGCTTTGAGGTACTCGTGGACCCGCCGGGACAAGGCGGATATGACGTCGCAGGCAGCGTCCACGGATGGGACGTCTTTAGACATAACGGCGAGGACGTAATTGATCTCACCATCCCAGACGATCCCCACGTCGTTCACGGACCCGGGCCACGTTCCGATCTTGTTGGCCACCTTGACCTGGGGCGGCAGGCCGGCGGCTATCCTGTCCTTGTGCTCCGTCTCGATGAAGTACCCGAGGAGTTCATCGCCGAGTTCTCCCCCGTCCTGCGAGAAGCGCCAGAGTCGTTCCGCAAACAGCCCGAGGTCGGCGGGGCTGGACACATTGGATTCGACGGGGAGCACGGCCGCCCCGGATCGCGTCTGGTATTCGAGGAACCTGTCCTTCCCAAGGCGACGGACAAGCATGTTGCCGGCCACGTTGTCGCTTTTCACAACGGCCAGTTCGGCCAGCTTCCGCAGGCTGAATTGAGAACCGTACCTGTATCCCACGATTATCCCCGTCCCGAGCTCGCGGTCTTCGCGGGTGTACTCTACCTTCTCTTCGAGGTCTATCTCGCCGGAGGCGGCCATCTCGTAGAGCATCAGCACGAGCGGCATCTTGTAGCAGCTCGCGGCGAAGAACGCCTCCGAGGAGCGGATATCCACGACCTGACTGGTCCCCAGCAGCTTGAAGTACACTCCGTACGTCCCCTTTGCAGAGCCGATGGCGTCCAGGATCTCCGACTTGAGGCGCGCGGTATCGATCTCCGGGAGCGCAGGCTGCGGCTCCCGCGGCGCGGCCGCAGGCGTGTGTCCGTACACCTTTACGAACACCACCAGCAGCACCGCGATGGCCCCAAGACAAATCGCGAGCCTGGCGTGGCGGGATGCCTCTCTCGTCACTTGTTGACCCCGCCTGCCTTGATGGCGCAGTTCACGCCGGCCACCCGGTGAGCCACGGCGGCCCGCACTCCGGCCGCGGTTGAGTTCGGTATAGGTCAGGTGGTATCTTGTGCCGGAGTCCATGGTCGCGGCGCTTGCACCTCCCGATACTTGTTTCAATGTCCACACAGCGTTTTCCTACCCGTATTCCCCACGGAAGGTGGCCGCGCCCAAGTCCTCGAATAGCCGGATCGGTATCCGGCGCCGGGGCATCGTTGCGTGGCGGGTGGCAATGATGAAGATCGCGGGTGCATGCAAAGGGCGCGCAAGGAGATGGTAGGAATGGAGTCTCTCAACGTGATCGCCATACAGGTCGGTTGCGGCCCCGACAGGCGCGACAACCTGGCGCGAGCCCTCTCACTTCTGCGGCGCGCGCTCCAGCATTACCGGCGCGTGGATGCGGTCGTCCTCCCCGAACTCTTCTACGTGATGCCTGAGGACCTTGCGGACAATGACGCTGCGGCCGAACTCGCGGCCGGCCTGTCGAAGGCTGCCTCCGAGAACGGCGTGTGGATCGTGGGTGGAACCGTGCCGCAACGGGTCGCGGGGGGAAAGACCAGGAACTACTGCATGGTGTTCGATCCGCACGGTTCAAACGTCGCAGGCTACTGCAAGACCCACCTGTTCGACGCCCTCGACTATGCCGAATCGGAGACGACCGAGCCGGGGGAAGGGCTGATCACCTTCGACATCGGCGAGGTCAAGGCCGGAGTCATCGTCTGCTACGAGCTGCGATTCCCCGAGATCATAAGGACGCTCACGCTGAAGGGAATCAGGGTGCTGTTCGTGCCTTCGGCGTTCATGTCCCCCCGCCACGATCACTGGGACACCCTGATACGCTCGGCGGCGCTGCAAAACCAGATCTACGTCGTAGCGGCCAACCAGCTGGGAAGGTACGGCAAGCATGTCTTCTTCGGCCGAAGCATGGTTGCGGATCCCTGGGGCATCGTGGTGGCGCAGGCGTCCGATCACGAGACGTTCGTGGGGGCTGCGCTGGATTTCGACTACCAGGACTCGGTACGCTCGCGGCTTCCGGTGTTCAAGCACCGCCGCCCCGACCTGTATTCAGTATAGGTTGGGTGCGTCCTCACGCCAGGGGTTAGCGTGCGAGCGAGCCGATCAGCGCTTTGACCGCTATTCCAGTGCCAAGCGCGATGAGGGCGCTCGTGAGGGTACCTATGAGGTAGTACTCCGCGAAGTTCTGCTTCTCCATCTCCCTGAGCCTGGAGAGGGACTTGGCAGCAATCACAAACCCTATTGAGGATATTGAATTGGCCAGTACCAGAGTCAGTAGGATTGCCCGTTCCAGCACCCCGATGTAGGCACCCGACCGGACTGTGACATCCCCCGCGCTATCCGTCAAGGGCTTGTTCAGTACACCGGATGCATCCAGCACCTTCCGCACGAGAATGGCCCCTCCGAACACCGCCAATACGTAAGCAGTCGCCATTAACAGGACGGTGTCAGCCTTGTGTGAGAGGAAGACCTGAACGCCTCGGGGGACGGCCATAGACCAGATCTTTTGATAGGCGCTCACGATCCCCGGGTTGACAGGCGGGTCAAGGAGGTTTGCGGGTATCGTTATCGTCGCAATGTGTAGTGCCTGGTCACAGGCGAGTGATACAACAACACCACCCACCCCAACGTGCCGTGCCGTCAGGCCCACGCGTACGAGAAAGTCAACAGTCACGTGTAACGCCGCCACAATTAATGAGTATATCAAGCCAGGCAGCGCGTAGGCGTGAGTGGCGACGAACGTACACACCAGGACGTGAATCCCGTGCCTGATGTAAGCGTACTGACTGCGGCCATCTTTGCCACGGGCTATCTCGTCAGACTGCAACACGAAGTCGGCTACGCTGTGAGCAAGGTATCCCAGCAATGCCAACGTCATTTGGGCACCTCACATTTCACCCTCCACAGGGCGAAATGGTCGTTTTCGCCCATAGGAGGGCAAACGCACGCAAGCTGCTCGCCGAGGGCCCTGAGCGCGACTTCCGCCTGCTTGATCGTCTCCCATCTGGCCGCTCTACATCGTTTCGCTATGCTTGTCAGACCGACGCCCAGGAGTTCGGCGGCCTTCTTGTATGTGCCCTCAGTATCGTAGGCTTGTACGGCTTCCCATTGGCCGTCGGTCCATCTTCCCTGTATGGCGTCAACAAGGGACCACATCGCACTGGCTATTAGATCAAACGTCTCGTTGCCCGACTTGACAGCCGTGCCCGAACCGCGGGAATTCAGGCAAGTCTCCAGGGCCTCCCTCGCCAAGATGAACGGCGGGCCGCTGAGGTCCCAAGGGCTCGAGGCAGATGGAACGTCGTCTAGCAGCCCGATACCGAGCCCTACACGTATCTTGGCTGGTCTCAGAACATACCTTAACCGCCTGACAAGGCCAGGATTCTGTAGCCATCCCTCTGTCACAGCCTGGATCTCGTCCCCTCGAGAAAGCTCGAAAGGCGTGAGAAGACTTGAGCTTCTCATGCCAGACACCTTCCGCTTCCACGTATCCATCTGCCCTGTGAGGTTCCGCGACCCTATTACGTCTGCGGTGATGACAGTGACTCTCCGCATGGCAGTCTCCCTTTTGCCCTCCTACGGGCGAAACCGTCAAGTTCACCCTTGGATGGGCTAATTGGGGATTCTGCGGTAGCCGCCGTATTCCCTTTCCGCTGGATGCCCTTTCCTCTGACCTTCCGCGCTGTCCCCACATATTGTGTCACTGCAACAAGGGGGATGAGGAGGCTTAACAGTCATGTTTGTGAACCGTCAACCAGGCGGCCGGGCGCGGGGCCGTGCGGCGTCAACCCACGGTCTCCGTCCGCTGTTCGCCACCGCCCTGCTGCTGGTCATCCTCGCGGTGTCACTGGTCCTGCCGGGGTGCGTCCGGGCGCCCGAGCCGCCCAGGGAAGCGCCCAAACCTGCTCAACCGGCGCAGCCACAGCCGCAGAGGCCCAAATGGTGGGGCGGCGTGGAACCGCTATCGCCCGCCGTGAAAGTGAGAGCCGGCCTCAAGGGCGTCCCGTCGGACGGCGGTGTGCTCATCGCCAAGGACCGCGGATACTTCCAGGACATGGGCCTGGACGTCGAGATCCTCAACTTCAACTCCGGGCAGGAGATCATCAACCCCATGGCCGCGGGTCACCTCGACGTCGGCCTCGCCGTTACGGACGCCGCCCTGTTCAACGCGATCCTTCGAGGGCTGCCGATCAAGATCGTCGCCGACAAGGGAACTAACATCCCGAAACGCCCCTATTACCACCTCGTGGTCAGAAAAGACCTGCAGGACAAGATCAAGGACTACAAGGACCTCAATGGCAGGAAGCTGGCTGTCGTCGGCACGGGGTCCCTGGACGAGATCTGCCTCGACAGGGTGCTGAAGAAGGGCGGCATGAGCACGAAGGGCAACGACATCGATCTGGTCGTCATAAAGGCTTTCCCCGACATGCTTGCCGCCATGGCCAACAAGTCCATAGACGGCGCAATGCTCATCGAGCCGTTCATAGTGAACGGCGTGGAGAAGGACATCTGCGTCCGGTGGAAAGACCCCTCGGAGTACGAGCCCGACGCGCAGATCGCCATCGTGATATACGGCCCCAGCATGACGTCGAAGCCGGAGGTGGCGAAGCGGTTCATGATGGCGTACCTGAAGGCTCTCCGCGACTATAACGACGCCTTCATCAAGAACAAGGGCGTTGACGCAATGATAGACACGTTGTGCAGGGTGTCGCTCACGAAGGACCCCGCGCTCTATCGCAAGATGAACCCCGCCGGGTTGAATCCCAACGGCTACGTGAAGGTCTCGGGGATCGACGCCGACCTCGCCTGGTACAAGGACCGCGGGCTGCTCAAGGGTGAGATCAAGGCCGCCGACGTGGTCGACCACCAGTACGTCGAGTTCGCGCTCAAGGCCATGGGCAAATACGAGTGAACCGGGCGCAGGCGTGAGGAGGGGGTAATGTTGAGGCAGCGGGGCAGTCCGGTGTATCCGGTACTCTCGAGATTCTCCCCCCTCCTTCTCCTGGCCGCTTGGGAGGCCGCGTCGAGGGCGGGCCTCCTCGACCAGCGCTTCTTCTCCGCGCCGTCCAGGATAGCGGCCTCGTTCGGCGAACTCCTGGCGTCGGGCGAGCTGGTGCTCAATTGCGCGGTCAGCCTCTGGCGGATCGCTGCGGGGTTCCTCCTCGGCGCAGTGCCCGGCGTCGCGGTCGGGTTGACAATGGGCCTGTTCCCCGTGGTCAGGGCGTTCCTCGAGCCATCCATGGCGGCCGTCTTCCCTATTCCGAAACTCGCCATACTACCACTCATCCTGCTCATATTCGGCATCGGCGAAGCCTCAAAGATCGTGATCATCGCCATCGGCGTGTTCTTCCTCGTGATGTTCAACAGCATGGCGGGCGTGGTGAACATCGACCGCATCTACCTCGACGTGGCGCGGAATCACGGGGCCGGCAGGAAGGACTTTTACTTCACGGTCGCGCTCCCGGGCGCCCTGCCGATGGTGTTCACCGGGTTCAAACTGGGAATGGGCACCGCTCTCCTCCTGATAGTCGCGGCCGAGTTCGTGGGCGCGCGATCCGGGGTGGGCTTCATGATCTGGGAGTCGTGGGACATGTTCGACATAGAGCGGATGTTCGCGGGGCTGATCACCGTGTCCGGCATTGGATACGTCACGTCCGCCTGCCTGGACCGGCTTGAAAGGTTGGTCATCCCGTGGAAAGCATGATCCTCGTCGACCGCGTGACCAAGGTGTTCGAGTCGAGGGCCGGCGCCAGGAGGGTCCTGGCCCTCGACGGCATCTCCCTTGCGGTGCCGCCGGGCCAGTTCCTGTGCGTGGTGGGGCCGTCGGGGTGCGGCAAGAGCACCCTTCTCAGGATCCTCGCGGGCCTGGAACACCAGTCCTCGGGAACTGTGCGTGTATTCGCCGGGGGCAACGGCCGGACGGCCAACACGATGGTGTTCCAGGAACAGTCGGTCTTCCCGTGGATGACCGTGCTGGACAACGTCGCATACGGTCTGATGACACGCGGCGTCCCGAAGGCCCAGAGGGAGCGGGCCGCACGTGAATTCATAGCGAGGATGGGGCTCTCACGGTTCGCCGGCGCTTACCCGCACCAGCTCTCGGGTGGCATGAAGCAGCGGGTGAGCGTGGCCCGCGCGTTCGTCACCGACCCTGAGATACTCCTCATGGACGAACCATTCGGGCTGCTGGACGAGCAGAACCGCCTGCTCCTGCAGGAAGAACTACTCCGGATATGGGAGGGAACCAGCAAGACCGTGGTGTTCGTGACCCACAGCGTGGATGAGGCGATCTCCCTGGGAGACCGGCTGGTGGTGATGACCGCCCAGCCGGGGAAGATAAAGGCCGACCTCGACGTGGACCTGCCGCGCCCGCGCGAGCTCGCAGCGCTGAGGGGTAGCCGGAGGTTCGCCGAGCTGTTCGCGTACGTGTGGGGGCTGCTGAAAGAGGAGGTCACGCGCGGCGATGGAGCAGCGGGGCCGCCCCCTGCTGGAGCGGCCCGTTCCAGCACTAGTCTAGAACCGTCACCTTCGTGACGACGTCCCCGGCGAGGCGAACCACCACACTGGCGCCCTGCTTGAGATCACGCGGTGTCAGTGACTTCGACCCTTCCTTTATGATAACGTTGGGTATCATGGAGTACGTCGTCGTCCCTGCTGATGTCTTGAGACGGAGCCTGTAGTAGCCGTCGTCGAGGACAACCGAGGCCACCTGACCGAGGACGTCGGACGTCGTTCTCTGTTTGATGGTCACCTTGCGAACCTTCGAACTCGAGACTCTCAGCGAAACCTGGTCACCCACAACGACGTCCTCGATCTCGAGGGGCAGCCCTTCAAACTCGACGCTTACGGTTGTGTATAGTTCGAGAGTCTTGCTGGATCCATTCGAAGTCTTGATCGTGATCTTGCGCGTCGAGGTGTCGAGGCTGAGGCGGGTGACCTCGCCGGTGTAGTCGCTCGATGACACGCTGCCGGCCTCTATCCGGACGGCCTCCCAATCCTGCATCCCTATCTCGACCTCGTCGTCTTCCCGCAGGGAATTGAGGCTCACGGATTCGCCATTACGTTTGATGCTGGCGTTCTCGCTGACGATGATCGCTTTCGTTGAGCCGTCACCGGTCTCAACTATCAGGCTGTACCTGTCCGACCGGACCGACAGGATCGTCCCCGTGATGACCTCATCCTCCGAGATAGCTTCTGCCAGGATGCCGAACGTGACCTTGACTACCTCCCCCGAAACGATCTCGAGGGTTACCCTGTCACCAGCGCGAATGTCCTCAACCCACGATTCCCTGCCCGAGGTGAGTCGCACCCTGCAATCGTCGGCGATCCTGTACGTGCGGGTCCGTCCGTCATTGTCGCGCATGGTGATCTCGCGGTAATTCTTGAGCTGGATCGATTTCACCGTGCCTGCGACCAGTTGAGAGGCATTGGAGTCATCATCAACATCTTCACCAACATCTTCATCTTCGTCCTCGTCTACGTCCTCGCGGTCGTCATTCTCTTCAGTATAGTCATCGATTTCCGTCGAGCCGGGCCAGCCGGCGATGTCGCCCGTACTCGCGTCAATGACGCTGGCCTCGTCGTCGCCCGATTTCAGTACCACGACCCTGTATCCCGAGCGCAAATTACCGAGTGCAGCATATTTGTCGTCAACGAGGATCAGCGCGAGAGGCGACACGTTAAGCGTGGTACTGCCACTGAACACCTCGTCCTCGTCGGCGTCCTTCCGGTTCCCGGACCACCACTCGCGGTCGTAGAGCCTGATGGACATCTTCTGCTTGTCGGTGTCGACCGAGGATATGACGCCCCTCAGTTCGGACGACGCCCTTGGCGCCATCCACTCGTCGCACCTGTCGAGAATCACGGCCAGTTCACCCCTGGTCACGGAGTAGTTCGGCCTGAAATTGTTGTCCGACCCGGTCATGATGCCCTTGTCCCGCATCACCGCGACATAGCCGACCTTGTTCGCGGGTATCAGGTACTCGTCGCGGTAGCCGAGCGTAGCCGACATCTTCGCCAGCGCCGCTGACTCCAGGCCCATCGCTCGCGTGAATACCTCAGCGGTCCACAACCTCGTCGCCAGCTTGTCGGGCTGGAACCTGTCGGATGAGGATCGGAGGATACCGTGGTTCAGCGCCGCCGACAGGTACCCGGCCGCCCACGAGTAGCTCGACCTGATGAACGCCTCGTCGGCGAACGGCAACGAGCTGCCCGACCGGGACTCAGCCTCGTCATCCGCGTCGATGAGCTTCACGGCAGCCGCGATGAGGTCGACGCGGGATACCGAGGCGTTCGGTTTGTACCGGCCGTCGGAGTACCCCGATATGAGACCCTTCGCCTTCATCTTGGCCATGTAACCGACCGCCCACGGGGCTTCGTCCTCGTCCAGGAACATCTTCTTGAGCCATCCCGGCCCCCACACGTCCCTCGAAGCCCCCGCCCGGCCGGAGGGTACGAGCGCGCCGGCGGCCAGCACGCCTACCAGCGCCACGGCTGCGAGAATACGAGTTCTCACGGACAACCCTCCTGTCGAAACGCTTGAACTCGGCGTTCTGCGAAACGCGCCCACGCCGACATTCTTCGCCCGGCCAGAACATTCTCCTCTTCCCCGGCTATCGCCTGGCGCTACATCCAGCCTCTGACAGTGATAGGGACGTTGCCCGTGGCGAATTGTTCCGAAAAACGTCGAGGACAGGCGGTCGAAAACACCGCCTGTCCTCGGGCTTCGTTTCATGGCCCCAATCCCTGGACTCAGCCGATGAAATACTGGGTCCAGTAGTGGCCGTATGTCCCTCCTGTCACGTGGCCCACGCCTATCGTCGTGAAGTTGGGGTTCAGGATGTTTGCCTTGTGACCCGCGCTGTTCATCCACGCGTTCATGACTTCCTGCGGCGTCTTCTGGCCCGCGGCGATGTTCTCACCGGCGGTCCTGTATGAGATGCCGAAGTTCTTTATCATCTGGAACGGCGAGCCGTACGTGGGGGACTGGTGCGAGAAGTAGTTCTTGTCCCTCATGTCGGCCGCCTTGAACCGCGCGACCCTGGAGAGTTCCGCGCTCGCCTGGAGAGGCCTCAGCCCCGCCTTCGCGCGCTCGGTGTTGACGAGATTGACTATCTCCCACTCCCAGCCGCTCATCTGCATCGACCCGACTCCGGTAGACGGAGCGGGCGACGGCTTGGGCGCGGGCTGCGCCGGAATCGGCTTGTAGCCGTATCCGTAGTAGTATGGGTAATACCCGTAGTACCCGTACGAGTATCCCGCGGCGTGCGCGGTGGACGCTACGGACAGAAGGGCTATCGTAAGGACGGCCGTGATGACGAGGCGCGCCATGGTTCTGGTAGTCTTTCCTGTCAAGACGATCGCTCCTTTCCCTGCGTATTGGCTGTTTTGATACAGCCCCGCTATTGTAACACGAGCGATCGCCGCTTTTCAGCCTGTAATTTGTGCCAGAACGCTGGGAGAACGGTCCCTCAACGCACAGCAACGCGCGCGGCGCGAATCCCTTCACCGGGCTTCCGGGTGGTCTGCCACTCCATCGTCCGGCTGTTCGACCGATCGGCCCCTCGCTGCTTCGCCAGGGAGGACGCCGGGCGCGGCACGTTCCTGGGGCGAGACCAGGGCGGCGGCCCCCGCCACGGCGCCGGCGATATGAAGGCCTGCCGCCAGCGTATCCCCGGTCTCGTCGAAATCGGGGTTGTATCCGGTTAGCGCCGCGCCCACCAACCTGAACCTCGAGGCGACGTGACGGCACGCCTCCGCCACGGTCTCGGCCGGGAGCCCCCAACCCGCCCTGGTGAACTCGTTGGCGGCTGCCTTGCCTGCGCCCGTGACGTCGATGTCGATGTGCAGGTACACGTTGCGGACGCGGGTCGAGAGACCGTCCAGGGTTGGCACCAGCGCATCGGCTATTCCGTCGCGGGCGATCTGTTCCGCGCTCACTACGGTGACCCCCGAACCAACCAGGAACCGCTCCTCGCCTTTGTCGATTTCCCGTACCCCTGCAAGCACGACATCCTGCGCGGAGACCGGGCGAAACCCGGGCACCCTCCGTACCAGGGACCTCCAGCTCAGGCCCGTGGCGGCCGACAGGGGCATCCCGTCAAAGTATCCCGACAGGGTGGTGTCGGGTGTGTTGAAGTCGGCGTGCGCGTCGAACCAGACGATCCCGGTGTCCCCGTTACCTGCCCCGGCAAGGACCCCGAGACACGAGTTGCAGTTGCCGGCGAGTACCAGCGGGAACCCTCCCGAGGCGACGGTATCTCTCACAATTGCGGAAAGCATAGTGACAACTTCCATGGCAGTCCCGATCTCGTGCCTGAACGTCACGTCCGAATCCCAGCGCCGGAGGCGCGCCTCCCGGCCGCTCTCCACGACGGCCCCCGCCACGACGCCCTCTACGCCCGCTTCGATGAACCGCGCGGGACCGGCACCTACGCCTACGCTCTTGCGACCTAGATGATACGGGACCTCGATAATCACGATCGGTCCGGTGGAATCCATTTCGCTTTCCCCCTCGCGTACGGGTCACGCAATAAACAACTCAATCTTAGGAGGCGGCACCGGGGTCTGTCAACAACGCAACGGCCTCCAGAGTTAAGCGCAGGGTTAACCATTATTTTAAGGACACTCAACATGACCTCAGCTCGCCTCCAATAGAATGAAGCTGGTACAATCGTACCAGGACTTCCACAATATTAACGAAATGGAGGAAATTCGATGAACAGGCAAGGCAGGGCTATCTGTCTCGCGCTCAGCGTGTGCATCCTCGTAACCCTGTCCAGCGGCTTCAGCCTGGCCGCAGCCGGCGCCGTCAAGAACGTAATCGTGCTCGTCCCGGACGGGTGCGGGTCCACCCACACGACGCTCGCGCGGTGGTACAAGGGAAGCCCCCTGGCGCTCGATGAGGTCCTCACAGGCGGCGTCAAGACCTATGCGGCCGAATCGCTGATCACGGACTCGGCCCCTGCGGCCACAGCGTTCGCCACCGGCTACAAGTCCAACTCCAAGTTTGTCTCCGTCCTGCCAGAGAAGGTCACCATCCCGGGCCTGGCGCAGCAGGGTGACCCATTCAAGCCTGTTGCGACCGTACTCGAGGGCGCGAAGCTCGCAGGCAAGGCGACGGGCATCGTGGCCACGTCCAACATCCAGCACGCGACCCCGGCGGCGTTTTCGTCCCACAACTTCAACCGGAACGACTACAACGACATCGCGGAACAGCAGGTTTACCAGGGAATGGACGTCGTGCTCGGCGGCGGCAAGAAGTACCTCCTGCCGAAAAGCGCGGGCGGCGCCCGCACCGACAACGAGGATTTGGTCCAGGTACTCCGCAGCATGGGCTACGATATCGTTGAGAACACCGGCGCATTGATGAACTCCTCGGCGTCCAGGATCTGGGGCATGTTCGCCGGCGACGCCATGGCATATGACATGGACAGGGATCCCGCGAAGGAGCCCAGCCTGGCGCAGATGACGCAGAAGGCAATCGAGGTTCTCTCCAAAGATCCCGACGGGTTCTTCCTCTTCGTCGAGGGCAGCGAGGTAGACTGGGCGTCGCACGCCAACGACCCGGTGGGAGTGATCGGTGACGTGCTGGCGTTTGACGCGGCCGTCATGGTCGCGCTGGACTTCGCGAAGAAAGACGGCCAGACGCTGGTCGTGGCCTTCACCGACCACGGCAACGGCGGCATGAGCATAGGCTCGAAGCAGAGTGATCACAACTACGACAGGCTCCCCTATTCGGCAGTCCTCGACCTCCTGAAGAAGGCCAAGATCTCGGGCCAGGGTCTCGAGGCGAGGCTCAGCGCCGACAGGAGCAACATCATTGAGGCGGTTGCGCAGTACTACGGCATTACCGACCTGAAGCCCGAGGAGATCGAGGCCATCAGGACGGCGAAACCCGGCAGCATGAACTACGCGGTCGGGCCCATCATCAGCGGTCGCTGCAACGTCGGGTGGACCACGACCGGCCACAGCGGAGAGGACGTTTTCCTGTACTCATATGGACCGTCGAAGATAACCGGGCTCGTTGAAAACGCGGAAATAGCTGCGAAGGTCGCGGAGGCGATGGGGTTCTCGCTCAACGACCTTAACTCGAAGATGTTCGTGAAGGCCCGCCCCGCGTTCGAGGCACTCGGCGCGAAGGTGGACTGGAACAATATCGACGCCGCTAACCCTGTACTGGTGGTGGAGAAGGGTAACGTGAAGGCCGAGCTCCCCGTCAGCAAGAATGTCATAACGATCAACGGAGGAATACGGTACATGAAGGGTCTGACCGTGTTCAGCAGGGGCACGACGTTCGTACCCCGGGAAGCCCTGGACCTCTTCGCCGCCGTGGCGAAGTAGCAGCGGCATTGGCAGCGGCGTCACGAGTAGCAGCGCCACGCGCCCGGTGCGCCAACAGCGCGACCGGTGGCACAGGAGCCCGGGCAATGCCCGGGCTCCATCATGTCGCACGGAGGCAGTCACTCCCGCAGTCTCACATTGCGGACCCGGCTGGCAACCATCCGGCCGCCCTCACCGGTGGCCGTATACCTGCCAGAAAGTGACCTCTTCCACCGCCTTCTTGGGCGGCGGTTCGGGCCAACGGAGGGCTTTGCCCACCATGACCATGGCCATGATCTGCATATCCCCGGGAACGCCGACCAACTTCACGAGATCCTCCAGGCGGCTCTGCAGCTGTCCGTCGACCCAGCAGGCGCCGTGACCCATTGCGGTCGCAGCCAGGAGTATCGTCTGTATCGCGGCCCCCGCGTCTTTCGCGGCATAAAGCCAGTTCTTCGGCATCAGCACGGTGATTATGGCGCTCGCCCCATCGAAGTAACCCTGTTCGTTGGTGGGGTATTCCTTCCTCGCCCTGGGGAGGAGTGAGAGGATCTGCGATACGATGCCTCTATCCGTGGTGATCACGAAATGCCACTTCTGGGCATTGGTCGCCGCCGGCGCGAGCCTGGCGCATTCAACCATCCTCAAAAGATCGGCGTCGGGTACCGGCTCCCCCGTGAAGTTCCTGATGCTCCTGCGTTTCGCAATTGCCTCGAAGACGTCCACTGCGGCTCAACCTCCTGTGACGGTCGTGTGGGCGCGGTCGCCCGCCTCGCGTTGACCTCCCGGTGACCTGGATGTAGAATGTCGTTGTTGTCCAGGGAGGTAATACGATTTGAACATACCGTTGATAGGACTCCCCGCGTCCGGAAAGAGCTCGCTCTTCGCGCTCCTCGCCCGGTCGCGGTCCGGTAACGGAAAAAGTAACGGCACGGGTGTGGCAAGAGTTCCAGACCCCAGGGTGGATTTCCTCTCGGGCATGTACAGCCCCGGGAAGACCACACACGCCCAGGTGTGCCTTCAGGATAACCCCGGCTACTCGGCCGCCGCCGCTGCATCGCTTGCCCGGAAGGCCGATGCCGTCGTGTTGATGGTGGGCGCTTTCGCTGCCGCCGCGGGCGACGGCCAGGTAGTGCGCGAATTCGATTCGCTGCTGTCCGACCTGGTGATCGCGGACCTGGCGCAGGTTGAATCAACCCTCGAGCGAATGCGCAACCCCAGAGGAGGCCCCCACCGGGACAACGAAATCGCGGCGCTTGCCCAGGTGCAGGGCGTCCTCGAGTCAGGCCTGCCGGCATCCCTCGCAAACCTGAGTCCTGAGGACCGGACACTCCTCGGCGGGTACGGCCTGGCCACCTGGAGGCCCATCGTCGTGGCCGTCAACCTCTCGGAAGAGCAGCTCGGACAGGCCGGCTACCCGGGGAAGGCCGAACTCGCCCGCCGCTGCCGGGAGTCAGGGGGGCAGATGGTGGAATTCGGCTGCCTCGTTGAGAATGAGATCGCCTCTCTCCCGCCGGAGGATCAGCAGTCGTTCCTCTCGGAGTACGGACTCCAGGAACCCGGAATACACCGTCTGGCCAGGGCCGTGTACGAGAGTATGGGTCTCGTCTCGTTCTTCACCGTCGGGGAGGACGAGGTCCGCGCCTGGCCGTTGAGGCGGGGATCGAATGCCCGTCAGGCCGCCGGGAAGATACACAGCGACATCGAGCGGGGCTTCATACGGGCCGAGATCTTCTCCTTCGACGACCTCGTCCGGCTGGGTTCGGCGCGCGCCGTGAAGGAATCCGGGAGGTTGCGCCTGGAATCCAGGGATTATATCATCCAGGACGGAGACATCTGTTCCTTCAGGTTCAACGTGTGAATCCGGTCCGGGGAGGACGGGCTGTCGTTGAACAGGTTCCTGTCCGCTCTTGCGGGTATCTGCTCGAAGCACCTGCTCGACACGAAAGTGCTGGTAGTGCCGTCCAGACAGGCCGGCATACAGGCGGGTGAGGCGCTGGCGCGCGGGGGGACACCGTGGGTGAACCTCCGCACGATGACTCCGGAGGACCTGGCCCTCGAGGTGATCGCGGGCATCCTCAAGGAGACCGGCCGCCGGCAGGCCACAGACACGATGTGCCGCAGTCTCATGCTCAAGATCATTCTCGAGTTGTCCTCATCCGGCCGCCTCGCGGGTTTTGAGCGCCTGAAGGCCGGCCCCGCGGTGGCGGAAATGGTGTTCCGCTCCATACGCGACCTTTCCATGGCGGAAGTGGACCCGGCCATCGCGGACACCCCCGTGCGTGACGCCGCGTGGCTTTATTCCCTGGGACTGGAGTCGAGGCGCTGGGTCGACTATCCATCGCTACTGAGGTGGGCAGCGGACTCCTGCTCAACCGCCGGCTCCGTTGGCGCACCCCGCGCCGTGTTCATGGTGCCGTCCTCCGCCGCGTTCAAACCGCTCGAGTGGAGGCTGATCAGAGCGGTCTCTGGCGACCGCTGCCTGGCCATCCCGTCGGACGAAGTGCACGGGCTGGCCGTCCCGCCCTCGAGGAGGCACAGGCCGTGGCCCGCGGAATCCCGGGCAGGATCGCCGTCCGCCGCCGGATCCTCGCCATTCTCCTGGCTCTACGCCCCGGATCAGGCACCCGCCCCGGGAGGGTCGCCCGGCGAGTGCGTTCGCCTGCACCTTTTCTCGGCCACGGGGGGCGCGAACGAGGTGCGAGAGGTTTTCCGCCGCATCGTTTCCGCCGGCATACCAGCCGATTCCGTTGAGATCGTGTACACGTCGGGCGATGTCTACGTCCCGCTGATCTACTCCCTCGGAAAGCAGTACGGCCTCCCCGTGACCTTCGCGGGTGGAGTCCCCGTTTCACTCACGGGCCCCGGCCGCGCCTTGTTGGGGTTTATAGACTGGCTGTCATCCGATTTCTCGGCGGCTGCCTTCCGCCGCATGATCGTATCGGGGGATCTGGTACTGCCGCCCTCCGCAGGCGGCGGCGCTCCAGGCGCAGCCCGCCTGTCGCGGGTACTCGTGGAGGCAGCCGTTGGATGGGGGCGCGAGAGGTACACGACCGGTCTGGTGTCGCTGGCCGAGCGCTACGATCTCGACGGAAGCGGCGCCGCGCGCCGGGATGCGGAGGCCGCGAGATACCTGGCCGCGGTCACCGGGGCGCTGATCGACGCGGTCCCCGACTTGACGGGGGCGGTCGACGTGGCATCCATCGCCGGGGCGTGCAAGGTGTTCGTGGAATCCTTCTCTCGCGGGGCGAGCGAGGAGGACCGCGAGTCCCAGCTCACGCTGGTTCGCGAGATGGAGGAGCGCGCTAGCGTCACCGGGATCGTCCTTCCGGCAAGAGATGCCCTGCGATACGTCCGGGATTGGCTGCTGGAGCTCACCACAGCCCCTTCCACGCCGGAGGCGGGGCGGGTCCACGCCTCGCACTACGGCACGGGTGGCGTCAGCGGTCGCCCGAACACCTACGTCGTGGGACTTGACGCGGGGAGTTTCCCCGGGGCCGGAGCACAGGACCCGGTACTGCTCGACGAACTGAGAACAGTGCTCAGCCCGCAATTGTCGCTTTCGGCCGAAAGCCCGGCTGAGAACACATATTCAATGGCGTCCTTGCTCGCGGGCATCCGCGGAAACCTCACCCTCAGCTATTCCTGCTATGACGTGGTCGACGGCCGCGCGTGCGCCCCCGCGGCGGTGGTCCTCCAGGCCCACCGGCTGAAGACCCGGAGGCATGACGACTACACGGCGCTTACCGCGGCGGTCCAGCCGCCAGCCGGCTTCGAGGCGGCGGCCGCGCAGGTCGCGCTGAATGACGCCGAATGGTGGCTGCAATCCCTGACCGTCGACGAGTCGTTCCGGCGCTGCACCCCACGGGTGGCCGCGGCGTACCCGGGAATACGTCGTGGGCTTGAAGCGGAGGAGGCGCGGAACGGAGACAGCGTAACGGAATACGAGGGGTGGATCGACCACCCGTACGACCTGGGTACCGCCGGGGGGACGCGGCCGGCGGCCTCCGCGACCAGCATCGAGGACCTCGCGCGCTGCCCGCTCGCGTTCTTCTTCAAGTACGTCTTGAGGGTCAGGTCGCCCGAGGAGTTGCTCTACTCCCCAAACCGCTGGCTCGACCCCTCCTCCAGGGGCGAGCTGCTACACCGGGCGTTCCGCGAAGTGCTTGAAGGGATCGTCCTCCGCGGCGAGCGCGTGGACAGGTCTAAGCACCATACCGAAGCCGTCGAGGTAGCGAAGCGCCTGGCTGAAGAGTACCTCGCCAGGATACCCGCACCCAGCCGGGCCGTATTCGAGCAGGAGCGCCGCGAGATAGTGTCCGCGATGGACGTGTTGCTCAGGATGGAAGAGGAGTCGAGCGACGAGAGCAGCCCCGCCCACTTCGAGCTCGAGTTTGGCTCCGGCCGCGCGGATGTGACCCCGCCCTGTTCCGCGGACCCCGTGGAGATCACGATCGAGGACGGGCGCGCCATGGCGGTGCGTGGCCGCGTGGACCGGGTCGACCGCCTGGTATCCGCGGCCCCCGGAGAGGAGTACGCGGTGTGGGACTATAAGACCGGCGGCTCGAGGAGGTACGGCGACAACGCCCCATTCGGTGGGGGCCGGCGGCTGCAGCACGCGGTGTACGCTGTCGCAGTCGAAAAGATGCTCCGGGCGTCCGGCCGGCCGCGGGCTCGGGTCGTGCGATCCGGATACCTCTTCCCCACCGAGCGAGGCGAGGGCCGGCGCCTGGCATACGATGCCGGCAACCCGGCGAAGCTCCAGGGATTACTCCGCGCCATCGCCGACCTGCTGGCGGCCGGCGCTTTCACCCCAACTGATGACAGGGATACTTGCGACCATTGCGATTACGCCCCCGTGTGTGACGGCACGGGGGCTCCCGAAGTGGTCAAGCGGAAGATGGCAACCTCGCCCATCCTGGATCCGCTGCGGAGGCTCAGGAGCTATGACTAGGACGCCGCTACCCGACGAGGCCGCACGCCTCGCCGTAGCGACCGACCTCGACAGCACGATGCTCGTGGAAGCGGGCGCGGGCTCGGGAAAGACGGCGAGCCTCGTGAAGCGAATGGTCGCCCTGGTCGTGGAAGGGCGCTGCCCCGTCGAACGGATGGCGGCCGTGACGTTCACGCGGAAGGCGGCCTCCGAGCTACGCGAGCGTTTCCAGATCGAGCTCGAATCGGCCGCTCGCGCCGCCCGTACGGGCGAGACCGGCGCGGCGGGGCCGCGACAGCATCGCCTCGAACTGGCCTTATCCGATCTGGACCGCTGTTTCACAGGCACGATCCACTCGTTCTGCGCCCGCCTTCTGCGCGAGAGGCCGGTCGAAGCAGGCGTCGACCCCGATTTCGACGAGATCGAGGGCGCCGTCGAGACCCACCTGCGCAACACCTCGTGGGAAGAGCACCTGGATGGACTGCGTTTCGAAAAGGGAGAACCCATCCTGGAACTCGAGCGCCTCGGGGTCACCCTGGACGACCTCAGGCAGGTCTACGAGAGGATCACGCTGTTCCCAGACGTCGAGATCGTGCGCCGGCCGGCTCCGGCGCCCGATACGGCGGGCGTCAGGGCCCGGACGGAGGAGTTCCTGCGCTGGGCCCGGGAGAGACTGCCATGGATCGCGCCACCAAACGGTTGGGATGACGCCCAGGCTACGGTCAGGAGGTGCCTGCGCGTGGCCAGGGCGACCGACATCTCGCAGCCGCGCAACCTGTTCAACCTCCTCGGCATGCTCGACCGCAACGTCCGGGTTACCCAGAACAGGTGGCCGTCCAGGGCGGACGCGATCGAATTCGGCGAGCACCTCGAGCGGTTCCGCGAGGAGGTGGCCGCTCCGGCGCTCAAGGCGTGGCGCGAACACCGCCATTATCCCCTGATAGGGCTGGTACTCCCGGCGGCCGAGCGGTTCGCCGAAAAGAGGAGGGCGACGGCGCAGCTCAATTTCCAGGACCTATTGATGATCGCGTCAGCGATGCTTAGGGAGCACCCACATGTGCGATCATATTTCCAGAACCGCATCACGCACCTCCTCGTGGACGAGTTCCAGGACACCGACCCAATCCAGGCGGAGATAATGTTCTACCTCACGGGGACGGACGTCGAACAAAAGGATTGGATGAAGCTCGTCCCGCGCCCCGGGTCGCTGTTCGTGGTGGGAGACCCCAAGCAGTCCATCTACAGGTTCAGGCGGGCCGACATCGACACCTACAACACCGTGAAAGACCTGCTCTCCGCCTCCGGGGGGCGCATCGTGCGCTTGACCTCCAATTTCCGGTCCGTGCGGTCTATCGCCGGTTGGGTGAACAGCGTGTTCGGGGGCATGCTACCCCCTGCCCCCACACAGCAACAGGCCCAATTCGCCCCAATGGATCCGGTGCGTGAACCGCGCCCCGGGACGGTCTCCGGCGTGCGCAGGATGACCGTGCCCGCCGTCTACCGGCACAACTCGCTCGACATCGCCTCAATCGACGCGGAGCAGATCGCGGGCTGGCTCCGCCACGCGTTTGATGCGACCTCGCTCTCGCCCGGGGACGTGCTCATCCTGACCATGAGGCGAAGGCACCTCGGCGTCTACGCAAGGGCGCTCGAGAAATACGGCATCCCGTTCGGGACAGCCGGTGGCAACGCATTCGCGGACTCAAAGGACGTCAGGGAGTTCCTCAAAGTGCTCAGGTGCATCGCCGAGCCCGATAACCCGGTCCTGCTCGTCGCCGCGCTACGTGGCGCCTACTTCGGCGTGAGCGACAGGCAGCTGTATGAATTCAGCGAAGCGGGCGGCGTCTTTTCGCTGCTCGTCGTGCAGGAGGGTTCCGGCGCTGCGCCTGATGCGGGGTCCGGCGCAGTGGTCGAGGAGTGCGTGCGGACGCTCTCCCTGTTGCACACGCTCTCGTGCCACGCGCCGCCGAGCGCGGTCATCGACACCGCCGCCTCGGAACTCGGCGTAATCGCGCTGGCGGCCTCTGGCGAGATGGGGTCGAGCCGCGCAGGCAACGTGCTCAAGTTCATCGAGATGGCGAGGAGCGCCGAATCCAGGGGATATGCGACGTTCAGAGAGGTCGTCGCGTTCCTCGATCTGGCGGTGACTGAGGGCGAGGTTGACGAGATGTCCGCCTTCCCGGTCAGGCGCAACGCCGTCCGCCTGATGAACCTGCACAAGGCCAAGGGCCTCGAAGCCCCCGTCGTCTTCCTGGCCGACCCCGCCGGCGAGAGAGACCACGAACCGACCGAACACGTGGCGCGCGGCGAAGGCGGCCGCACCGCACACTTCACGATTTTCCGCGAATCCGGCCGCGGTCGCGAGGTGCTCGCAGTCCCGCCCGGCTGGGACGAACTTCGGGCCAGGGAAGAGCTGTTCCAGGAGGCCGAGAGGCGCCGCCTCCTCTACGTTGCGGGGACCCGCGCGCGGGACCTGCTGGTGATCAGCGAGTACGCGGGAAAGCCGGAGGCGAGTCCGTGGAATGCGCTGCTTGAGGGCCAGGACATCGAGGAATTGGCGCCGGCCGTCCCTCCTGCCGTCGTAGCCCCGGCGAAAGCCTGGGTGCCGCTCACGGCGCCTGAGTCCAGCGGCGACCCCGCGATGGCCTCCCGGCTCCGGAGAGAGGCGTTGCACAGGGTCACGATCCCCACCTACTCCGTGATCGCCGTCACAACCTGGGTGGACCGGGCCCGCCGCGACCTGCCGCCGGGGGAGCGTGCGCCGGAGCAGGCGACGCGGACCGCGCCGGCGAGCGTGGCCGGCCCCCAGGGCCCTCTCGGAGTGGGGGCGGCCGCCGGCAGGACGGCGCACCGCGTGCTCAGGGCGATCGGAGAAAATGAAGCGCTCGAGGCCGATATGCCGGCCGTGGTGCGCTCGATGGCGGAGGATGGCGGCGACGAACCCGGCGCGGTCGAAGGCCTCATCAACCTGGTTGTGCCCGTCGTACGCTCGCCGCTGTGGTCCCGCATGCGGAACGCGGAGATGAGGCTGTTCGAAGTGCCCTTCGCGACCCGGGTGGATGCCGGGTCACCGCTGACGGTGGTCACCGGCGTGATCGACCTTGTGTTCAAGGAGGCGGATGGCTGGGTGCTCGTTGACTATAAGACGGACACCGGCGCGGACGACCGCGAGCTGTTCCAGCGCTATGCCGCGCAGGTGCTGGCGTATTCGACATTGTGGGAAGACCTCACGCGGGAGCGTGTCAAGGACGCCTACATAGTAAGGTGCGCCACCGGCGGAGCGGTGGCGGTGCCTTGCACCCATAAGCTGGACAACGCCTGGGGCCAGTGATATGATATGTGCAGCGCTTTTTGCGCAAAGCAAATAGTTTGGAGGTAAGAAATTGCGAGGTACGGTAAAGTGGTTCAACGCTGAGAAGGGCTACGGATTCATCAGCAAGGAAGACGGCACCGGAGACGTTTTCGTCCATTACACCGCCATCCAGTCCGAGGGCTTCAGGAGCCTCAACGAGGGCGATGTCGTGGAGTTCGACGTCGAAGAGGGACGCAAAGGCCCGCAGGCCCAGAACGTGACGAAGGTTGTCTGAAACTGTAATACAGTGATAATGACAATCGAACAGAACTGCCGCTCTGGGGCGGCAGTTCTGTTGTTTAACGGGGCTGGACCCGGCTGTTCGGGCCGGATGCCCTACTCCATCTTCTTGATCCCGTCAGCGCGGGCGTCGCCCTCCCGTGTTACGAAGGTCTTGCAGCAGGTATCCATGCAGCTTTTCACCGGTGTGTGCGGGAAATCGGCCGCCTGCAGGGCGTTGAAGGTGTGGGGCGTGGTATCCCCGGTCCTATCGGAACTCACCATTATCTGCTCCGCGTTGCAGTAGTTGTCCTTCGCCCAGTAGTGGCAGTTGTTCACGCTGCACCTGATGGCTTTGTTTGCCACGGTATCACCTCCGGTTCTGTTTTTCCCGAACGTTACGTCAAGTATACTGTGCTTTACTTACGTGCGGCTGTCCGCTAGGATGTGGACAAAGGTTGCCAAAAATCGAGGCAAGGAACACAGACACGGGAGGGTCACATCATGTCACAGTTCAAGGTGTTCGTCACGCGAGAGATACCGCGGGCAGGTCTTGACCTGCTGGGAACGAGGTGCGAGTTCACGGTAGGGTCGTATGAGGAAAAGCCGCTCGCGGAGGCCGAGATAAGGAATGGACTGAAGGGGGCAGACGCGCTCCTTTGCCTCCTGACCGAACGAATCACGAGGGAGATCCTCTCCGACTGCCACGTCAAGATCGTCGCCAACGCTGCGGTTGGATACGATAACATCGATGTCAAGGCCGCGACCGAACTCGGTATCCCCGTCACGAACACGCCGGGAGTTCTCACGGAGACCACGGCGGACTTCGCGTTCTCCCTGCTCATGTCGTCGGCAAGGAGAATCGCGGAGGCGGACAGGTTCGTCAGGGCCGGGAAGTTCACCGGCTGGGGTATGATGATGCTCCTCGGCAACGACGTGTACGGCAAGACCCTGGGCATCGTGGGCATGGGCCGGATCGGGCGCGCGGTCGCGAAGCGCGGCAAGGGATTCGGGATGAAGATAGTCTACACTGACCAGGCGCGGAATCCCGAGGCAGAGGCCGAACTCGGCGCGGAGTTCGTCTCGAAGGAGACGCTGTTCAGGTCGGCCGACTTCGTCTCCCTCCACGTCCCGCTCACGCCCGAGACGCGCCACTTCGTGGGTGCCGCTGAGTTCGCACTGATGAAGCCCACCTCCCACCTGATCAATACTGCCAGAGGGCCGGTCGTCGACGAGCAGGCCCTGCTTCAGGCGCTCAAGGACAGGAAGATCGCCGGCGCCGGCCTTGACGTGTACGAGCGCGAACCTCAGGTGACAGCCGGCTTGATGGAACTGGACAACGTCACCCTCGCCCCGCACCTCGCGAGCGCGAGCGTGGAAACGCGGTCGCGAATGGCCACCATGGCCGTGGAGAACATCTTCGCGGTTATGGACGGCCGGCGTCCTCCGAATCTGGTAAACCCCGACGTCTACGCAGCGCGAGGCTGAGCTCGCTCTCCCGCCGCGAAAGAGAGAATAGGGGCAAGAAACGCCCCTATTCTCCCCCAACCAGATGAGCAAAAATCGGTGGCTACTCGACCTCCGGCTGGTAGAACACGCAGACGCATGCTCCAGCTACGTTGGCTGCTGCGACAATGCTGATAAGGGTTGCAAGGATGGTAAGTACCTTCTTCATGGTGTCACCTCCCCGCGAGTTGTGCGGTGGTTAGCCGCCGGTTTCCGCTCAAGGCCTCTCTAGTCGACGCCAACGGCATCAAGTAAACTGTCAACTCCCATTATCAGGCGGGCGCCGGGTTCCGTCACACTGCACGACTGCCAAAGGCAACCGGCGGCAACAGCACCTGCGATGGAAGACGCAAACGAGGAATGCCCTAAGTATTGGAGTGATAACAACAAGTAAGTCAGCAGAACGAAGACTGCTACCGGACGGAATCTCAGGTTTCTCAAGTCCCTCGAGTCTCGTGGGGCGGTCCGGGCAAACAGACACGCCGCCGACACAGTATAGGTTGCCGCGACAAAGATAGGACTCGTGGCCAAACCGTGGACAGCGGCGGCTTTCCCGATTGTACTGTAGACGACAACAGTCACCAGCGCGCACCTGCCGGAGGTGCTGCAGTGGGCCCCGGCCGAGAACACGCGCAGAATGAACGCGGCCGCAGCTGCGGTAAGGCCCTGGGCAAACGAGCCCAGAAGAAAAGACACCGCGGCTACCAGCCCCATCCCTGTAAGCCACGAGAACACGATGTCGAATCCAAACCGCAGGGTCTTTTCATGGGCGGCCCCCAGATCGAGTTGCCCAGCAAGCCACCGTCCTGCAGCCGCAGCAGCCGGAGTCGTGTTAAGCAGCCGGATGCGTCTTGCTTGCATGCCTACGAGTCCTCACTCCTCGAATCCAAAGCACGAGCATAACGTAGAGGGCCAGGACTGTCGGCGTCACAAGGCCGAAGACCGACCTCATAGCTATGTTAGCCAGCATGTCCTCGATGTGAATCCCAAGCACTCTGAGTACATAGAAGCATACGACTTCCTCTACAAATAGGAACAGCGTGAATCCGCCGAACGTGGCGCACGAGGCTGTCAAGAACGGTGGTCTGAACATGTAATAGATCAACGGAAGCAACACAAACATCATGAGAATAGTGTGAATTCCAAACCGTAGCGGCATGATCCGGATGACTTGAGCCGCAGTCGTGCCGATTACTCCAACGATCATGAGCCTCCTAAGATCGAATCTGATCCCCCAAGTTGCCATGCCGGCTGCGGATATTGTCATAAACTCGAGCCAGCCATGAATGATGGTTACTGCCAATGATGCTGCGTCCATCTGCTGCCTCCTCTACAAGCTCCCCCCGAAAGCCCATTTCTCTGGTCGTTTCCTGCAGTTTCGGCGAACCTGGCAGAATTACCTTCTGATGGTCCGCGTTTCCAGCAGGAGAACTCGTGTTTCCGCCGGAAAACCGCAATGAGTACGGGACTTGACCAATGGGATCTGACGGAGGTCATCGAGGATGGCTGAACGTGCTGACTGGATTCTGATTAACGCGACCATCCATACTGTCTCGTCTGGAGTTGCCCGTGCGATGGCACTGCGGGACGGCCGTGTCATGGTGGTCGGAGAGCGCGAGCTCGTTAAGGGTTACGCGGGCCCGCGCACGAGGGTCACCGACCTCGGCGGTGCGACGGTGGTCCCCGGACTGATAGATTCCCACCTGCACTTCGAGAAACTTGGGATGGCGAACCTGCAACTCGACTTCGCTCTGAAATCGAAGGACGAGACACTTGACATTCTGGCGGAGGCAGCGCGGGCAACGGCTACGGGCAAATGGTTGGAGGGCCGCGGCTGGAACAACGCGCTCTGGCCGGGCGGCGAGTACCCGACTCGTCACGACCTGGACAGGGTGAGCCCGTCCAATCCGGTGTTCCTCAAGAGGGCCTGCGGTCACGCATGCTGGGTCAACTCGCTCGCCCTGGCTATGGCCGGCGTGGACCGGAACACGCCCGACCCACCGGACGGCGAGATCGTCCGTGACGAGACGGGCGAGGCGACGGGTATCCTCGTCGAGAAGGCCATGGCGCTGGTGTCCAGGGTTATTCCCCCACCCGGCGCCGCCGAGCGCAAGAGGGCGATGGTGGAGGCGGACAGGCTCTGTCTCGCCGCCGGCCTCACCGGTATCCACGACGCGGGGGTGGACCTCGAAACAATCCCGCTCATCGAGGACCTGTTGAAGGAGGACGCCGTGCGCGTCCGCCTGTACGAGATGCTTCTCTGGGACGTCACCGGCCGTAATTATCTCAGGGAAGCCAGACCGGTCGCCAGCCGGTTCCATGACCGACTCACGGTGCGGTGTATCAAGGCGATCGCGGACGGCTCCCTGGGCACCCGCAGCGCGGCAATGCTGGATGGTTACTCCGACAGGCCGGATTGGTCCGGCGTCGTGAATTACTCGGAGGAACAGGTATCGGAAATGATAACCTCCTGCCTCGAGTCGGGGTGGCAGCTGGCACTCCACTGCATCGGCGACAGGGCGAACCGCCTGTTCCTCGACCAATACGAAGAGGCGGCGTGGGCCCGCGGCCTCGCGGGGCGGCCTACGGGTGACTCTCCGCGGTTCAGGTGCGAGCACGCGCAGGTGGTCGCCCCTGGCGACATACCGAGGTTCGCGTCTCTCGGCATCATCCCTTCAATGCAGCCCGTGCACGCCAGTTCGGATATGAACATGGCGGAATCCCGGGTCGGAGCAGAGAGGGTCCATGGGGCCTACGCCTGGCGTTCGTTCCTGGCTACGGGCGCGAGGATCCCCGCCGGGAGCGACGCGCCCGTCGAATCCCCGAATCCGTTCTGGGGGATCTATGCAGCTGTAACCAGGCAGGACTTCAACGGCAACCCGCCGGGCGGGTGGTACCCGGAGCAGCGTATGTCGAGACAGGAGGCGCTCCGCGCGTTCACTATCGACGCCGCGTACGCCGCATTTGAGGAGGACCTCAAGGGTTCGTTCGAGCCCGGAAAGTTGGCAGATGCGGTGATTATCGACCGGGACATCATGACCTGCCCCGCGCTGGAGATCCGTGACACCAGGGTCCTGGGCACGATCTCCGGCGGCAGGATGGTCTACAGGTCAGCCGATCTCGCTGTCCCCGAATGACGCTCAGGGTCGCGGCGAGCCAGCAGGTATCGGCCGTGTCACCGGGGAATACCTATTGACGCCCGGTGCCTCGCGAAGGAGGGCCCGCGCGCGGCAGGTGTACTCATGGCAACCCTGTTTCAGATGTTGAGCAAGCACTTTCTCGGCGGCATCAGATACGTGTGGATCGCGGCCCTCCCCGTGTCCGAACTGCGGGTCGCCATCCCTCTCGCGATACACGCCGGGGTCAATCCATTTGAGGCCTTGGCTTTGTGCGTAATCGGAAACCTCCTCCCCGTCCTGCCTCTACTGTGGGTATTCCAGCCGGTCACCTCGTGGCTCCGGAGACACGCCGCGCTCAAGCGGCCCGTTGAGTGGATGTGGGCCAGCAATCTCAGGAAATCCCGCTCGATCCGCGCTTACGGCCTCGTGGGGCTCGCCGTGTTTGTCGCCATACCGGCTCCCGGTACGGGCGCGTGGACGGGGGCAATCATTGCCTCTCTGCTCAAGATGCCGTTCTGGTCTTCGGCGGTTGCCCTTTCCATGGGCGTCGTGATCGCGGGGATAATCGTGACGGCCCTCAGTGTCATGGCCCTCTAAGCCCCCATGAAAAGGCCGAGCGCCCGGGCGGTTATTCCCCGGGCGCCCTGGGTGTCGATCAGAAGTCGCCGAAGATGAGAAGGATCAGGATCAGGAAGATGATGAACGCGAAGTTCCCTCCGAAGAAACTGCCGCCTTTACCCTCTACCACTGGTGTACCCCCCTTTCACTTGCACCTGCATTTTATGCGGGGGGCTATGCAGCCGTTACATAAGTGACGCTTACGGCTACACCGCTTGCTGCCGCGCCGCTTACGGCTACACCTCTTGCGGCCAGGGCGGGGCCGCTCAATGCTCAGGGCAGTCCCCGCGAGAGCAACCTCTCGACGAGCCGCACGTCGGCTCCAACCATCCGCCCGTCGTCCAGTTCACGGAGGCCTTCAAGGTCCACCCACCTGACGGATTCGCACTCGAGGGCTCGGGGCTCCCCGTCAACGATGGCGCACCTGTAGCACAGCAGCAGGACGCGGGACTCAGGGTAATCGTGGAAGAAAGCGTGATAGATGTCACCCGCCCTCACTTCTATACCGAGTTCCTCGCGGAGTTCGCGCTCAATGCACTGTTCGGGGGACTCGCCCGGCTCGATTTTCCCGCCCGGGAACTCCCACTTGTACGCCAGGTCGGAGCCTCTCCGCCTCTGCGCGATCAGCACCTTCCCCTCCCGCTCGACGATGCCGGCCGTGACGATGACGGTCGGGCGGGCACGTTCGTCTCCATACTGCAACACCTATTCCTCCATCGTGGCTCCCCCGCGGCGTGGCGCGGAGGACGTCAAGTACGCGAACAACGCGGCCGCCCCTACCATCACGGCCGCGGCGAGATAGAACGCCGGAGCGGGGTCCCCCGAGGGCGTGGCCAGGAAGCCAGCCGCAACAGGCCCGAGGCTGCCTCCCACCAGCGCGACACAACCGTGCAGCGATGATGCCGCTCCCCTATACGATTCCCCAGCACACTCTATGATGATCGACAAGAGCGACGGGTTTACGAGGCCCGAGCCCGCGCCCCAGAACGCGAACATGAGGGCCATGGAGCCCTCCGACCATGCCAGGGCCATGCCGCACGCCGCGATCGTGAGCAAGGCAAACCCCACCATCGTGAGCATCCTGGAAGAGAATCTCTCCGTGAGCCTCCTCAGGCTGAGCGCGGAGGCAGCCCAGGTAATTCCCATCGGGATCATGAGCAGCCCCGCCAGGAAGCTCGAACCGCGAAGGCGCAGCGCGACCATGAACGGCGCCGACGTGAGGAGCACGAAGTACGCGCCCGTGGCCGCGAACTTCGCCACCAGCGCGGCCAGCATGGCTCGCGACCCAAGGACTGGTGCGAGCCCCCGGGCGTATTCCGCCGTGCCACGCCTCGACAAACACGGGCGGGGCAGGACTGCGACGCAGAGAACGGCGGCGGGGATGGCAAGCGCGTACACGGCAAACGGGGCTTTCCAGCCCAGTTGCGCGAGGGCGCCCCCCACGAGGGGGACGGCCACCTCCGAAATGGCTATCGTCCCCGTCACCGTCCCGAGCACCCTGTTCCTGTCCTGCGGACAGGTATAGGCGTCTCCGATGAGGCCGTAGACACTCGACATGAGGCCGGCGCCGCCGACTCCCTGCACGGCCCGACCCGCCAGGATCATCCCGAAATCCCTGGTGAACAGGGGCAAGACGCCACCGCCGGCGTACAGTAACAGCGCGGGGATGAGCACCCTCTTGCGGCCGGCGCTGTCGGCGGCCATCCCCACGAACAACGCGGAGATACCCGAGCTGATGGTGTAGGCTGTAATCAGCATCCCGACCACGGGTCGCGTGACGCCGAGGCCGGTTGCCACCAGGGGCAATCCGGGGACGATTATGGAGTTCGGCGTCATCGCCACCACGGTGACGAAGAGGAGCGCCGGGACGAGAAGTGCGTTCGAAATGTCCAACGGAACCACCAAGAGCGAATTCTCCTTGGCTTCGCGGTTTCCTGCCCGGGCCGGAGGCTGCCGTCGCGCACGGCGAGAAGGCCGCGGAGGTCCCGGCGTAGAACTCACATGCTCCACGACGGTTTCCCCGGGAGGTGTCGATAGTGTCAGGAGTGGCTCGAAACATCGCGGAGGGGCGGTTCCGGATCGGGATGGTGGGGTTCGGGAACGCCGGAAGGGAATTCGCGCGAATCCTCCTCGAGCGGGGAGACGAGCTGGGGCGTCAGGCCGGCGTCAGGCTGCTCGTCACCGGGATCCACACCCGCACCAGGGGAACGGTGTCCGACGGGGAAGGGATCGACCTCGCGGCCGCGCTCGAGCACCTCGACGAGACGGGCCGCCTGCCGTCCGCCGGGGAACACGCGCCGGAAACGAGGGATTCCGTCTCTTTCATCCGCTCGTGCCCCGCGGACGCGATAGTCGAAGTTACTACGCTGGACGTCATGAGCGGCGAGCCCGCTACCACCCACATCGAGACCGCCTTCCGCGTGGGGATGCACGTCGTCACGGCCAACAAGGGGCCAATCGCGTGGCATTACCGGCGCCTTGATGCCCTCGCCCGCGAGGCCGGGAGGCGGCTCCTGTTCGAGTCGACGGTCATGGACGGTGCGCCCGTCTTCAACCTGGTGAGGCGATGTCTCAAGGGGTGCTCCATAAGCGGTTTCACCGGCATCCTGAACTCGACGACGAACTTCATCCTGGACCGCGTCAACGCGGGGGAATCGTTCGATTCGGCCTTGAGGCGGGCGCAGGCAATGGGCATCGCCGAAGCGGACCCGAGTCTCGACATCGACGGGTGGGACTCGGCGGCCAAGACCGCGGCCCTGATGAACGTACTAATGGACGCCGGTGTGACCCCCCTCGACATCCGGCGGGAGGGCATACGGGGCGTCACCCGCCCCCGAGGCCCGCTCAGGCTGGTGTGTCGCGGCGGTCGCCAGGGCGGCAGCGTCCGGCTCGAGACCGTCCCCGAGGGGCACCTGTTCACGACCGTCGCGGGGACCTCATCAGTTCTCGTGCTCCATACCGACCTGATGGGTGATCTCGTGATCGTCGAGAACGAGCCGGGCGTCACGCAAACTGCCTACGGAATACTGAGCGACATACTGGAACTCACAGGCAATTAACGTCGCACCAACCCCCTGCATATTATGTAATGCTTAAACGGAATCAGGGGGGTTTGCATGATGAGAGGCACAACGAGAGCGCCGGCGACTCTTCCGGTAACGTCGCCGATCACTTCACCGTTGCCGTCGCCCGCTCCGACACCCGGCTTCCCGCCGGTAGTTTCGCCAATAGTCTCTCCCATCACCGAACCGATCGGGTCGTTCCCGCCTACCTGCCCGCCGATGTTCCCGGTCGCGCCGATAACACCGCCGATGTATCCACCAAGTCCGCTAATGCCGCCCGTATGCCCCCCAATGGGGCCTCTTTACCCTCCGGGCTACGGGTGGGCCGGCATGCCGGGGTATCCTTGTATGCCCGGGATGATCGGCGGGGAATACGCTGAGGCCTGCCCGCCCATGGGTGGCTACGGCGGAATGCCTGGCGGGATGATGCCGTACGGCGGGATGATGCCGTATGGCGGGATGATGCCGTATGGCGGGATGATGCCGTACGGCGGGATGCCGGGTGGAATGTACGGTGACATGTACGGCGGAGCACCCTGCATGTGCCCGAGGTGCGGGTACATGCACAGGTACGGCGAAGCACCGTGCGGCACGCCAGGCGGGTGCGGTTGACGGCCGGCAATGGCACTCGTGGTCCGAGAACACAACGCAAGGAGGGTAGAGCATGGATAGCTGGGACTACTACGGAGATGACCCGGTGGCCTCGCAGCAGATGGGCTTCCCGTTCGGTTTCGGGTTCAGGAGGCCTTTCTTCCCTTTCTTCCGCTTCTTTCCGTTCTTCTTCTTCCCGTTCTTCTTCTTCCCACGGCGCCGTCGCTGGGGGTGGGGCAGCCCATGGTGGGGTGGCGGATGGGGTTGGTGATTGCGCCTTAAACTTGAGGGCCGGCATTGGCCGGCCCTTTCAATTCAACCACCCCGCGCTGCTAGTCGCCTCGCGCGTGTGCGGCGCTCCATCAGCCCTTCCCATGCGCGGCGTACCTCGCGCACGCGTCATCGATCTCCTTCTCCGCGAATTCCCTGTCGCGCCAGCCCTCGACGCGCGTGACCTTTCCTTCGAGGCTCTTGTAAGTGGCGAAGAAGTCTTCGATCTCCCTTCTGACGTGGGAACCAAGATGCCCAAGTTCCCGTAGCTCGTCGTTCCGCGGGTCGCGCACCGCGACCGAGATGATCTTGACGTCCCTGCCCTTTTCGTCCTCCATCAGCAGGGCGCCGACCACCCTCGCGCGCACGAGACACCCTGGGAACGTCGGCACTGCCAGGACCACCATAATGTCAATGGGATCGCCGTCCTCCGCCAACGTTCCAGGGATGTATCCGTAATCGGTGGGGTAATGCACGGAGGAATAGAGCACCCTGTCGAGCACGAACATCCGCCTCGACTCGTCGTATTCATACTTGTTGACGCTGAACTTGGGTATCTCGACTACCACGTCGACGTCCACTGTTTCACCCGCTCCTAGTATGTCTCACGCGAGGAACATCCTGCTGGGCCTGTCGGCCGGGGCCACCTCGACGTCCACGTCGAACCTGCGCGCGAGGGCGGAGTTCGCTGCGCGGAGCGCCAGTTGGGGGCGGTTGCAGTCGAGGCTCAAGTGCGACAGGAGAATCACCCTCGTCTCGTGCGTGACTACCTCGGACAGCGCCCGGGCCGCCTGATCGTTGGACAGGTGCCCGACGTCGCTCAGCACGCGGTATATCAGCCTCGCCGCCCTGCCGGAACTAAGTTCCATCGCCCTGTCGTGGTTGCTCTCGAAGATGAGGTGCGTCGAATCGCGCACGGCGTCCGCCACTTCCGGAGGGACGCACCCGAGGTCGGTTACTATCGATAGCGCCCTCCCGTCGCAGCAGACGGTGTAGCCCACGGGCTCGATGGAGTCGTGCGGCTTGAGAAACGCCTTCACGCGGCAGTCCCCGAGATCCACGCCCGACCCCGGCGTTATGGTTCTTTTCAGGTCACTGTCGATGCGGTCACGATTGACCCAGCGCTGCCAGAAACCGCGCGTGGCGTACACCGGAATGCGATACCGCGCCGCGAACGGGTTCCTGATCTCGAGCGCCGCGGTGTGGTCGCCGTGGTCGTGAGTGACGAAGATGGCTGAGATGCTCTCCGGCGCCACCCCCATTTCGGCGAGGTAGCGCTCGAGTCTCCGGAGAGTGACGCCGCAGTCGATGAGTATCCTCATCCCACCGGGCGATTCGACGAAGTAACAGTTACCATACACACTGGAACTGCTTATTGAGCAGAACCTGATGAATCCGGACACCGGCCGCCTCCGGGCTGCTGCGTCGGCCGGAGCCACAAGCCGTGCCCCCGGCGCTACACGGAAATGATTCCCCCAGCAACGCCGGATTCCTGCCTGCCGACCGGTCTGGCCGGTCGCCCGTCAGGAGCCCGAACCGCGGTGGAACGCCCTCTCCACCGCAGAGACGAGTGCGATCGCGCCGAGAACACCAACGCCGCTCTGCAGGAGGTTCCCCGCCGTCTCGGCCACGGCCGCAGCAGGGTCGAACATGACGGCGGTGGCGACTGCGTACCCGGCGGTGATTATGAGGGCGCCTGCGATCATGGACGGTACCCGGTAGCGCCTGCCGTATCTCGTGGGGACCGCTCCCGCGACGTATCCCGCGACCCCCTTGATCACGAGTGTCCACGGCGCGAACGTCGCGTATCCCGCCCACACGTCCGCCAGCGCCGAACCGACGGAGGCGGTCGCCGCCGCGAACGGGCCGCCCATCACCGCGGCGGCCGTGTAGATGAACACGTCCCCGAGGTGGTAGAAACCTGTCGGGCCCGGTACCTTCAGGAAAGTGGTAGCCAGCGTGATGAGTGCGGTGAAGACCCCGTAGAGCGACAACCTTTGAGCGCTGCTCATTGCGACTCCCCCAAAAACATGATGCCCCGGGACCAGCCCGGGGCTCGCGGGGATGCGCCTGTTAGCGCGCCGCTTACAACGAGCGCGCTGCAAGGCCCTCTCCCATTCAGACTTTACTGTCGGCCCCGGATTCTCACCGGGTCAATCGCTGAGGCTGATGGGCTCGTCCCCTGAGGGCATCACCACCGGTTGGGAATCGGGACGGACCGGTTGAAACGGTCCCCCTAACCCTACCCCGAAGGCTCTCTCACCTTGAATATACACCTGTTACCGGGCGCGGGCAACAGGGACTAGATCATTTTGAGCGTCGCAGTCCTCTTGACGACGACTCCTCCGCCCCCTTGAACGTCGTCGCCTCGATCTGTACTCATTTCTTGTTTCTCCTCTGCAAGAAGGCCCTGGTGCCCGATTCAAATCCCTTGGTCGTGGCCACCTGCGTATTGCCAAGTGACTCAAGGAGCATGCCAACCTCCCAGTCGATTTCGAAGCTCTTGTTCGCAAGGAACTTCAAAAGCCAGAGGGACGTGGGGCTCTTGCCGGCGAGGTCCAGTGCAAGCGCCCTGCATTCTTCCAACACTCTGCCATCGTCCACAACCCGGTTCACCAGGGTCAGCCTGTAGGCTTCTTCGGCGTCGACGAGCCTGCCGGTGAACAGCAGTTCCTTGGCAACCCCGCTCCCAACCACCCTGGTTATCCTGAATGAGCCACCGGCCCCCGTTATGCTCCCCAGCGTCACCTCGGGGAGTCCCACCCTGGCCGACCTGGCCGCAATACGTATGTCGCAGGCCAGCGCCATTTCGAAACCCCCGCCAACGGCGGGACCGTTGATGGCGGCGATTACGGGCTTGGGCATCGTCTCTATCACGGCGTTGATCTCGGCCCCCATCGCGGCATGGTGTCTCGCCGCATCGGGACTATACGTTGCAAGCTCCTCGATGTCCGATCCGGCGCAGAACCCGCGGCCCATACCCGTTATGATCACGACTCGGGCGCGATCATCCGCTTTGACTTCCTGGACTTTCTTCAGAAGCATCTCCATCATGGCGTCCGTCATGGCGTTGAGCACGTGCGGCCGGTTCAGCTTGATGATAGCTATCGGTTCCTCCACCTCGACAATTACCTCGGGCTCGGAGCCCATCGCTCAGCCACCTCACTCTGCGTTTGAGTGTCGCACCGCTCAGATCACTTGATCGCTTCGAGGACTTGCCTGGCAATGACCAGCCGCTGGATCTCGTTCGTCCCATCGTAGATCTGGGTGATCTTGGTGTCTCTGAAGTACCGCTCCACCGGGTAATCCTTCATGTACCCATACCCGCCGTGTATCTGGACCGCGTTGGAGACGTGCTTCATGCATTCATCGGTCGCGAACAGCTTCGCCATCGCCGCTTCGAGGGTATAGCGACGCCCAGTTGTCATGAGAAAGGCAGCCTGATAAGTCAGGAGGCGTGCGGCTTCCAGGGACGTACGCATATCCGCAATCATCCACTGGATCGCCTGGAATTCGGCTATGGGTTGGCCGAACTGAACACGCTGCTTGGCATATTTGACGGACGCTTCGAGGGAGGCCTGCATGATGCCGAGTGCGAGGGCCGCAACATAAATCCTCGCGGGGTCAAGTGAGGACAGGGCTATCTTGAACCCCTCGCCCTCCTTGCCGACCAGGTTCTCTCGGGGAACCCGCACATTCTCGAAGTGGATCTCGGCGACGGGGTTCCCCCTCTGGCCCATCTTCCTCTCGTGCTTCCCGACCATGTAACCGGGCCTGTCAGACTCCACGATTATACAGCTCAGGCTTTTCTTGCCCTTCGAGCGGTCCGTCAGCGCCACAACGTGCGTAAAATCAGCAACGGGCGCCAGGGTGCAGAACGTTTTCGTGCCATTGATTACGTACTCGTCTCCCTCGAGCTCTGCAGTCGTGGTAACCCCGCCGGCATCAGAACCGGCATTAGGTTCGGTAAGCGCGAAACTCGGAATGATATCGCCGCTGGCCATGCCTGGAATCCACTTCTCCTGCTGCGCCGGGGTCCCAAACTTCTCCAGAATCCACATGTTCTGCCTGAACGAGGTGAGGAGGCCGGACATCGCCGCGCTTCCTCGCGCGACTTCCTCGGCCGTTATCGCCGCAGGGACACCCGCCATGCCTAGCCCTCCCAGTTCGGGCGACAGCTCGAGATCGAGCAAATTGACTTCAGCAATCTTCTTCAGGATGTCCCTCGGGAACTCGTCTGTCTCGTCGATCTCCGCGGCCCGGGGCACGATTACCTTGTCGACGAACTCACGCGTTGCTTTTTGAATCGATACCTCTTCCTCCGAAAGCTGGAAGTCCATGGTTTTTCGCCCCCCTCTAGATCACTTTTCTGTCGTGCAAGTCTTTGATGTAGTTCCGGTCGAAGCCAAGCAGTTTACCGTAAACCTCCTCATTGTGCTGGCCCAGCGTGGGAGGTGGAGCGTAGACCGCACCCGGCGTCGCCGAAAGCTTCGGGCACACACCGCTTAACCACACCGGACCAGCCCCGGGATAGTCCACCTTCTCCACCATACGGCGTGCCTTGACCTGCGGGTCATCGGGGACCTGATCTACCGAGAGTACGGGCCCACAGGGAACGCCGGCTTCGTCGCATATCGCGATGACTTCGGCAACGGTGTGCGTTTTGACCCACCCGCTCACGACTTCATCCACGAGGTTGACGTTCTGGCGACGCGCAGTGTCCGACCCAAACCCCGGGTCCGATGCCAGTTCTTCACGCCCCATCGCCTTCGCGAATCTGGCCCACAGCACATTTCCGGTAACGCCTATGACCAACCAACCGTCCTTGGCCTCGTAAGCGTTATAGGGAGCGTTGCCACGGGTGCGACTGCCATCTCGCTGCCACACCTCTCCCAGCGCCATGTAGTTGGTTACCGCGTTCTCCAGCACCGCAACGACCGCATCGTGCATGCTGGAGTCGACCCACTGACCCTTCCCTGTGCGTTCGCGATAATGCAGCGCGGCCAGCGTCCCATACGCACCGAACAGGCCGCCGAGGAAGTCCCCCATGGCATTCCCCGTGCGCGTAGGCGGCCCATCGGGGTAGCCGGTGTAGCTCATGAGTCCCCCCATCGCCTGGGCTACTATGTCAAGGGCTGTTCTGTGGGAGTAAGGGCCATATTGTCCGAACCCGCTAACGGACGTCATAATAATCCCGGGGTTCACCCTGGACAACTCATCGTACGAGATCCCCAACCTGGCAAATGTTCCGGGCCGGAAGTTCTCGACAACCACATCCGATACCTTAACGAGGCGCTTGAAGATGTCCGCGCCCTCGGCTGTGGCGAGGTTCAGTGTAATGCCTTTCTTGTTTCGGTTGGAGGCGAGGAAACACGTTCCTATCACGTCCGATATAATCGGCGCGATCTTGCGTGATTCGTCACCTTCGGGCCGTTCGACCTTGATAACCTCCGCTCCCATATCAGCCAGGAGCATACTGACGTACGGTCCAGCCAGGAAATGCGTAACGTCGAGCACGCGTACCCCTTCGAGAGCCATTTCCACAGCAATCATCCCTCCACTCATGAGGTCATCCTCGCTTGTAATGGATTGCAAGAAACGTGCCGCATGCCGGTGGCCTATCCGGCCGGGGATGCCCGCGGCTGCCCTGACCAGGTTAACGCGCTTTTCGACCCCATGAGGAACACTCGAGCGCGTACTCAGTTATCGAAAGGCGCAAGAGGGAGAAACGCATTTCAGTCCGAATCTTGTATTGCAGTAAACGCGTTGCAGAACATTTCAGCATGCAATTCCGGCAGGCGCGAGCCATGCGCCTCAGGTCAGGTGACACAGTTGGACTCTTCAAAGATCCTGGTGGTGCTGCCGGACAGTGAGACGGCAGCGGTAGTGCACGAGGCCGCGAACGAGATGAATCAAAGCCTCAGGGTGATCGTGGGCGTCCTGGAGAAGGGCGTGGAAGCCGCCTGGGATGGAAAACGGAGCGGTTTCGAGGTGATCATCAGCAGGGGCGGCACGGCGCTGCTCATCCAGAAAAGTGGGCCCGGCCTGCCGGTCGTCGAGATACCGGTGACTCCTTACGACATCATCACGAGCCTGTACGAGGCCAGGGTCTACGGGCGGAACATCGCGCTCGTTGGGTTCTCAAATATTGTGTTCGGCGCCAAGGGAATCGTGGGCATTCTGGAAGAGGTGTTCGGCGTGCGCCTCACCCTGACTTGCGCAGAGAGCTCCGAGGACATTGAAAGCCAGGCGTCGCTTTTGAAAACGCAGGGTATCGAGGTGATGATCGGCGGCATTCTCGTCGTTGAGGCAGCGCGCAGGCACGGGATATCGGGCGTTATCCTCAGATCGGGTAAAGACGCCGTAATAACCGCCATTCAGGAGGCCAACAGGGTCGCGAGGGCTACCAGAGACGCCCAGCACCGCGCGAATCAGCTGAGGACCATCATCGACTTCACTTACGACGGGATCATCGCCGTGGACAGGGACGGGGTGATCACGGTGTTCAACCCCGTTGCCGAGCGCATCATGGGGGTCAAGGCATCGAAGGCGATCGGAAAACCCGTGAAAGATGTGGTCCCTACGACCCGGCTGACCGAGGTGCTGAAGAGCGGCAGCGCCGAGCTCGGGCACCTGCAGAAGGTGGGCAACACTCAGATACTGACCAACCGTGTCCCGATAGTAGTGGGTTCGGAGACCGTAGGAGTAGTCGCCACCTTCCAGGAGATCGGCAAGATCCAGACTGATGAGCAGAAGATACGCCGCGCACTCGCGAAGCGCGGCTACGTAAGCAAGTACACATTTGACGACGTCGTGGCTTCGACGCCCATCATGCGGGAGACCATTGAAAGGGCGCGGAGGTTCGCCCAGACGGACAGCACCATCCTTCTGGCCGGCGAAACCGGGACCGGAAAGGAGTTGTTCGCGCAAAGCATTCACGCGGCCAGCCGTCGAGCCAGCCAGCCGTTCGTCGCCGTCAGCTGCGCCGCGCTACCCGAGAGCCTGCTGGAAAGCGAGTTGTTCGGCTACGTTGAGGGCGCTTTCACAGACGCAAGGCGCGGCGGTAAAGAGGGCCTGTTTGAAATCGCCCATAAAGGCACGCTCTTTCTCGACGAGGTCGGAGAGATGTCGGACCGGCTTCAGGCCAGGCTGCTCCGGGTGCTCCAGGAGAAGGAAGTCATGCGTGTCGGCGACGACAAGATCATCCCGGTGGATGTGAGGATCATAGCGGCGACGAACCGCGATCTGGGCCGCCTCGTCCGGGAGGGGCGCTTCAGGGCCGACCTGTTCTACCGGTTCAATGTGCTCAACATACGCATCCCTCCACTCCGGGAAAGGGTGGAAGACATCCCCCTGCTGGCGGATTCTCTCATGCTTCGCTGCAGCCAGCGACTGGGCAAGTCGGTGTCTTCGATCACCCCCCACGCCGTCAGGGCGCTGCAGCTTTACGACTGGCCGGGAAACGTGCGCGAGATGGAGAACGTCATCGAAGGCCTCTGCGTACTGGCGACTGGACCGGTCATTCACGAGCGCGATGTCGTCCGGATCCTCAATACGGCGCCTCATGGGGAACCCGTTCAGCCGGGAGACGACGAACAGGGGGTGCTGAAAACCCTGGAGGCCTCGGCGATAATCAAAGTGCTCCGCGATTCAGGCAACAACCGGAAAGAGGCCGCAAGGCGACTTGGGATAAGCACGACCACACTGTGGAGGCGAATGAAAAAGCTGAGACTACGCACCGGCGACTGACGGAAGCGGTCGGACGGAACACGTTGCATTCTGCAAATCCCCGGTCATGCGATCAGTTTTCATCCTGCAATACCCCTGGCGCATACTCCAGGACGGCGGTCGAGCGTCGATGGGCCATGAGTAGGCACAGCAGCATCTCCGTACTGCTCCAGCCCACTCCCCGTCAGTAGGCATGGAACTTGCTATATGTATGAGCCGAAAGCGAATTGCCTTCGCCGAGACGGACTGAGGAGTGTGACTCGTGGCCGCAGGTGTCAGGATTCCCCACGCTACTCTCACTACGTTTTGCTCCAGGGTACTGGAGATGTGTGGCCTGCCGGAGCCCGATGCGGCGCTGGTCGCCGGCTCTATGGTGGCAGCCGATCTCCGCGGTGTTTCATCGCACGGCGTCGCCAGGTTGGGTACATATGTCAAGAGGGTCAACAGTGGTCTGATGGAGCCACGGGGTAGGGTGACCGTGGTTTCTGAGACCCCATCCACAGTACTTGTCGACGGCGGAAACGGGTTCGGGCAAGTGGCAGCCGCGTTCGCCATGTCACTGCTCCTGGACAAAGCGAGAACAACCGGAATTGCCTCGGCAGGCATCAGGAATATGAACCATTACGGCATGGGTGCCTACTTCGCGATGATGGCCCTGCCGCACGACATGATCGGAATCGCGGTGAGTAACGCCCCGCCCGCGATGGCCCCCGTCGGCGGCGCCACCGCGATGCTGGGCACCAACCCGATTACCATAGCGGTCCCGACCGCGACGGAGCCACCGCTGGTGCTCGATATGGCGACGAGCCTGGTTTCAAGGGGGAAGGTACGGCTCGCCGCTAAGGAAGGCAAGAAGATCCCGGTCGGGTGGGGATTGGATTCAAGTGGCAGCCCCACCGACGATCCTGTCAGGGTCCTGAACGGCGGGAGTCTTACCCCGATCGCCGGGCCCAAGGGTTATGGCCTCGCCCTGATGATAGACGTCCTTTCCGGAGTGCTCACAGGGTCGGCTTTTGGAACGGCGATCAAGGCCGTCGACGACCTGTCGGGGAAATCCGGCACAGGCAGTCTCCTCACCGCAATCAATGTCAGCGCGTTCATGGACCCGCACGAGTTCAGATCCCGCCTGGATGAGATGGCGCAGGCCATCCGGCAGTCCCCTCGCGCCACGGGCGTCGATAGGATATACCTGCCGGGCGAGATCGAATGGGAGTGCGAGAAAGATAGGCGGAAGAACGGCATTCCGCTTTCGGGCGCAGTGGTGGATGATCTAAACGCGCTTGGGACCAGCAACGGCATAGATTTTGAGGTCGCGTGACCCGGGGGGTATAGGGATGGGACGAACAATGAGAGTAAACATGCAGGCGTTGTCGGTAACCGAGGACGTCAACAACGGTGGGCACAGCGGTCTCGGAGGCAGGGGCCTGACGTCCAGGATCGTGCTTGACGAAGTCAGGGCGACCTGTGACCCGCTGGGTCCCGACAACAAGATGGTCTTCGCGCCCGGACTGTTGGGGGGCATCGCCCTCACCAGCGCCGGCCGGCTCTCGGTGGGCGGGAAAAGCCCCCTGACTGGGGGTATAAAGGAGGCCAACGCCGGGGGCATTGTAGGCAACCAGCTCGCTCGTCTCGGGATCTCGGCCATCGTTGTTGAGGATAGGCCCTCGGGGAAAGACGACTGGTATCTCCTGAAGGTGGACCGTAACGGAGGCACTCTGTTGCCCGCCGGCGACATAGTTGGACTGGGCACCCACGCAACCGTGGCGAGATTGCAGGAGCGGTTCGGGAAAAAGGCCGGCATCTGCTGCATAGGTCAGGCCGGCGAGAAGCGCATGAGGGCGGCCTCGGTGGCGGTCACGGATATCCTGAATCAGCCCAACCGCCATGCGGCGCGTGGCGGCCTCGGCGCCGTCATGGGCTCCAAGCAGCTGAAGGCCGTTGTCGTGGACGACTCGGGCGCTTCACGGAGGACGGGCGCCGACGACGAGGCCCTGAAACGGGAGGTCGCCGCGTTTGCCAAAGCGATAATCGACAACCCGAAGACGAAGAACCAGGCGTTGTATGGCACGGCGTCAATCGTAAAAGCCTGCAACTCGATTGGCATATTCCCGACCAGGAACTTCAGCTCCGGGCAGTTCGAACACGCGCTCGAACTCACCGGCGAGAAGATTTACGAGATATGCACCGGGCGAGGCGGCGAGGGGAATCCCACCGTGTCGTGCATGAACCCTTGCGTGATCAAGTGCGGCAACATCTTCCCGGACGCGCTCGGGAAGCAGGTCGTATCGACGCTCCAGTATGAGACTATCGGCCTGATGGGCTCCAACCTCGGGATGACCAATCTCGATGCGGTCGCGGTGCTCAACGCCCTATGCAACGATATCGGTCTCGACACCATTGAAATGGGCGCGGCGCTTGGAGTCGCGGCCGAGGCGGGGCTGCTCGAATGGGGCGACGTCCAGCAGGCCGCTCGCCTTCTGAAAGAGGTTGCCGAGGCAACTCCGGTGGGGCGAGTGCTGGGACAGGGAGCGGCGGTAACAGGCGCGGTTTTCGGGGTTGAACGGGCCCCGGTAGTTAAAGGGCAGGCGATGCCCGCATACGACCCGAGATCCCTCAAGGGCAATGGAGTCACCTACGCTACCTCTCCGATGGGCGCGGACCATACCGCCGGGAACGCGTTCGGTTCGCGCGACAAAGTCAACCAGCTGCAGGCGGCGGGTCAGGTCGACCTCTCGCGAGGCCTGCAGGTCTTCGCTGCGATGCTGGACAGCCTCGGCCTGTGCATCTTCGCCCGCCAGCCGGTCCTCGAGGACCCGACGATGCTGGTCAACATGGTGAACTACCTTTACGGGTGGACGTGGACGAAGGAAACCCTCAGCGACCTGGGCAGGAAGACCGTGGGGTTCGAGCTCGAGTTCAACAGGCGGGCGGGGTTCACCCGGGCCGACGACAGGCTGCCCGACTACATGTACACTGAGAAACTCCCGCCGCACAACGTGGTGTTTGACGTGACCGACGAGGAGATGGCTCAGGTCTGGCCGGATCGATGAGAGTCCGCGTGGAGCTCCAACTGACGCTGGCGCTGGACCAGCCGGGGGGCGTATTCGAACTGCTCGTGGAGGACGACGCCACCGTTGAACACGTCCTCAAGCGGCTCGGGCTCGAGTATGACCAGGTCGGCCTCATCGTGAGGAATGGACTCTCGCTGGAGGCCGGCGATGTCCTCCGGGACGGCGATATACTGATGGTCTTCCCGCCACTCAGTGGCGGCTGAACCCGGTTGTCTTCCCTGCGCCCGGCAGACAGGCCCAGCGCGCAGGGTGTGGCAATTCATAACGACAGTCAGGGAGGTATGGTGATGGCCCAACAGAGGATCGTCCGCGAACAGGACGTTCAGGGGGTTTCAAGGATCCCGCCAAGGGTGTCCAAACTCCTCATCTCCGAAATGAGCGTGGGGGCGAAAAACGTCTCGATGGGCGTTAACGTAACCGCCGTCGGCAGCATGATCCCCGAGCACGTTCACCAGGCCGAAGAGGAAGCGATGTTCATCATCAGCGGCCAGGGCAAGCTGGTCATTGAGGACGGGAAGGAGGAATACGAGGTCAAGGCGGGTACCGCGATATTCGCGCCCCCGGGTCTAAAGCACAAGATCATCAACACGGGTAACGAGGAACTGAAGCTGGTGTGGGCCTACTCCCCACCCCTTCCGGATCACCGCATCAAGAAGTAGCTGTCGAGGGTGATGCCTGGCGTTAGCGCTAAACCACCATCGTTTGAGGAGGTCAAATCGTGTTCGACAAGACGAGGAATCTCATGGTGAAGTTAGGCCTTCCTGCGGGAGACGCGCACGATCTCCCCACTTCGGGGAAGACGTTCCCCGACGGCGCCCATTACAGGCTCGAGGTCCCGACGATCAACTCCGCAGTGGCGATGCAGGCGCTTCTCGAGGCTTCGAAGGAGTACGGAATAACCATCAACCGCGTGGACGAGACGTACGGCGCGTTCCGGCATACGCTTTCGGAACTCCGTGATTTCGTCGCCCTGGCCAAGGAGTACAAGGTGGAGCTGAACCTCTCGGTCGGGCCGCGCGCAACCTACGACACGAGCGCGACGAGGCTGTCGACCCAGGGAGTAAGGATCGGGTACAGGCTCCGCGGCATGGACCAGGTGATCCGGGCGATAGAGGACGTCAACAGGATGGTGGAGCTCGGCTGCCGCGGCGTGCTGGTTTACGACGAAGGGCTCCTCTGGGTGCTCAACGAGCTCCGCAAGCAGGGCGAGCTGCCCAAGAAGATGCATTTCAAGCTTTCCGCGCACTGCGGCCACGGTAACCCCGCGTCGTTCCAGCTTATGGAGAAGCTCGGCGCGGACTCGATCAACCCCGTCCGTGACATGACGCTCCCGATGATGGCGGCGCTGAGGCAGGCAGTCAAGGTCCCGCTCGACATCCACACCGACAACCCACCCGGGTCCGGTGGATTCATCAGGACGTACGAGGCTCCGGAGATGGTCAGGGTCGCTTCCCCCCTCCACCTGAAGACCGGCAACTCGGTTGTAGGCGGTCACGGGGAGCTGACCTCGGCGAGCGACGGCCGCAACATGGCCGCCCAGGCCGCGATAATCAAGGAAATGATGGAGCGGTACTGCCCTGAGGCCGTGCAGAGCGTCGCGGGCACGCCCGACATGGCGGTTCCCGAGTAGAATACTGAGACCGCCGAGGAGGTGACATCTCGTGGCGAACTGGGAGATCCCGCCCAGGGGTGGTCACATGGACCTGGCCGACGGGGTTTATTTTCAGAACATGACGGGGAAGCAGGTCGAGGAGAGACTCAAGAAGAATGATATCATCCTCATCCCTATCGGGAGCACGGAGAATCATGGAGCCGGCGCCCCGTACGGCGAGGACACCTTCCTCGTCACGAGGATGGCAGAGCAGATCGCACTCAAGACGGGGTGTACAGTCGCGCAGCCTCTCTGGTATGGTTCGCATCCCTGGGGGCATCTCGGGATGCCGGGCACTGTGGTCGTGCCCGAGGACATATTCCTCGGGATGATCAGGGCAATGATTGCAGGGTTCTGGAATGCCGGGTTCCGCAAACAGATCCTGCTCAACGGTCACGGGCAGGAATACGTGATTCCCACGGCTATTCACGAGTTCATGAAAAAATACCAGGTCCCGGCGATACTCGTGTTCCTGAACTGGCCGACGGTGATCCCCAACTATCTCAAGGACAAGGCAAACGGCGGCGCCGTATTCGAGACGCCGTTCCGGCACGCCGACGAGGCTGAGACATCGTACTCCATGGCCCTGTTCCCCGAGATGGTGCACCTCGAGGACGCGGTGGATACCCATCCCCACGGTTTCTTCCCTGAGGGCCACATCGACAAGGGCGGCGATATATTCCAGAGGCCCATCCCCGGCCACGGCCAGGCGGGGCTCAGCCACCTGGAAGTTATCGCCTATCCCGAGGGGGTCATAGGCAGGCCGACTCTGGCCTCAGGCGAAAAGGCGCGGGAAGGGCTGAGGGTGCTTCTCGATTACGCAGTGAAGCTGATCGAGGACATCAAAGAGAGGTTCCCACCAGGGGTGTTGCCGCCGGCGTCGGACATAACGCAGAGGCCTGCGGAAGACATCGACGCAGTGCTGAAGGGACCGTTCAAGCGGGGCGGTCGCCACATCTACACGATCCACTATCCGCCGTGATCGTTGCCCGGCGCCGCCCTGCTCGCGCACGGTGGCGCCGGATGGCAGTTTACGGTGCATGTCGAACTCGTAGCGTCCGGCCAACAGCAAGTCACCTAAATCAACAGAAGGGGGTAGAAAGATGTCCTGGAAGAGCATCGGTTCCAAGTTGCTCCTCGGTCTAGTGTGCGTGAGTCTCGTGGCAACCCTCGCGGGGTGCGGCGGCACGACCGCGAAGTACCCGGAGAAACCGATGACCCTCGTCCTTGGGTGGGCGGCAGGCGGCATGACGGACCGCGTTATGAGGTTCATCGGCCCCATCGCCGAGAAGGAACTCGGACAGCCGTTCGTCATAACCAACATGCCGGGCGCGACCAGCGCAATCGCAATGCAGCATGTCTTCTCCCAGAAGCCTGATGGATACACGATACTCGGCGGGTCGGAGAACCCCGCGCTGTTCCAGGTGCTCGACGTTTCGCCCAGGAACTACGACGAGTACGACCCGATCATGCTGCTGGCCATGTCGATACCGTGCATCGTCGTCGAGGCCAACGCACCGTGGAAGGATATCAAGGAGTTTATCGCAGCCGCGAAGGCCAAGCCCGGGGGGATCAAACTGGGCAACACGGGCATAGGCGGTCAACCGCACGTCACCGGGTCCATGATGAAGGCCGGTCTCGGAGTTGAGTTCGCCATGGTCCCGTACGACGGTGAGGGCCCGACGGTCACGGCGACCATAGGCAAGCATGTCGACTTCACGATAGCCGGCGCGACCGCGGCCGTGGAGAACATGAGGGCCGGCAAGATCAGGATCCTCGCCACGTTCACGAACGAGAAGGTCCCGCTGCTCCCCGGCGTCCCTGCTCTGGGCGAGGAATTCCCCGAGATGAAGAAGTATCTCCCCTGGGGCGCCTGGTACGGCGTCTTCGTCAAGAAAGGCACGCCGCAGAACGTCAAGGACAGGCTGACCGCCGCGTTCAAGAAGGCGATCGAGGACCCCAAATGGAAGGAATTCACGACGCAGATGGTAGCGAACCCGCTCTCACTGTCGGGTGACGATGCCGTCAAGTTCATCAAGAAGTGGCAATCGGTGACCACCTGGACCCTGCATGAGGCGGGCGCCGCCAAGAAGTCGCCTGCCGACTTCAACATTCCCAAACCGTAGCGCATTTCGGGCCCGGTGGTGACGTGTTTCCCACCGGGCCCGGGTTTACGCACAGTGAGACCCGGCCGCCCGGGTGCCGCAACGCACAGTACGCCGGCCGGGCAAAGGGGGTTTTAAGGTGGACAAGTCGCGAGCCACCTTGCTGGTTGCGCTGGGAAGCATCCTGTTCAGCCTGTTCATCCTGCACGAATCGACAACAATGCCGGACTTCGGTGTCAGCTACAAGAGCCCCGCCACGATGCCGGTATTCATCGGGATCGTGATGGCCATATCGGCGATCCTGGTAGGGTTCGAAGGACACAAGTCCATGCCAAAGCGCGAGGCGGGCGCGCCGCTGTTCACCTGGCCGAAGCTGTCCGACCCGGGGTTCAGGCGTTTCCTTGTGATTTTCGTCATGACAGTTCTGTATGTCGTGGCGGTTCCCTACCTCCATTTCACGATCACGTCCATCATATTCCTCGGGGTGACATTCTACCTGTACCGGATAGGTTCACCGCTGAAAATGGCGGCGATCACGCTCGTGTCAGTGTTCGCGATACAGTTCATGTTCCAGAACGTTTTCCGCACGCTGCTTCCATGACTAGAGGTGAACCTCAATGACTATGACCTTTACCGAGGTCATACTCGCGGTGCTCAGCCCGAAGAACCTATTCCTCATCGCCGCCGGAGTCTACTCCGGCATCATCGTGGGCGCCATCCCGGGACTGACGGTGACGATGGCGGTGGCGCTGCTGGTTTCCCTCACGTACGGGTGGCCCATGGTGGAGGCCACCGCCTTGATGATGGGGATCTACGCTGGTGGCGTGTACGGCGGCTCGTGGTCGGCTATCCTGATGAACATACCCGGAGCCCCTGCCGCGGTATCAACGGGGTTTGACGGCTACCCGCTAGCCAAGCGTGGCGAAGCAGGCCAGGCCATAGGTCTCGCTACCACCCAATCGTTCGTGGGCGGGCTGCTCGGAATCGCGGCTCTGGCCTTCGGCGCCCCGGTGGTTGCCAACTTCGCCCTGGGATTCGGTCCGCAGGAGTATTTCCTCCTGACGATGTTTGGTATGGCTATACTGGGTTACCTCTCGGGGACCTCACTCCCGAGGGGAATCCTGGCAGCGGCCTTCGGGGTGTTTTTCGGTCTGGTAGGAATGGACCCCGTGTACGGCACGGGGCGGTTTACGTTCCACAACGTGTACCTCCTGGGTGGAGTCCACTTCATCCCCATCCTGATCGGCCTCTTCGGGCTTTCCGAAGTCTTTTACCAGATGAAACAGGACGTCCAGGGCGAAGTGACCACGACGGTCGGTAGCGTCATCCCCAAGTTCTCGATGATGGTCAAGAACATGTGGCTGACACTCCGGTGTGCAGTAATCGGCGTATTCATCGGCGCGCTGCCTGGTGTGGGCGGGGATGTGGCGGCCCTCACGGCGTACGCCCACGCGAAACAGACGGTCAGGAACCCAAGCAGGCCATTCGGTGAGGGGGCCTACGAAGGCGTTATCGCGCCTGAGACAGCCAATAACGCCTGTATAGGCGGGGCGCTGATACCGATGATCACCCTCGGCATACCGGGTGACGCCGTTACCGCCGTGCTGCTCGGCGCGATGTATATTCATGGGCTTAAACCCGGTCCGATGGTGATGCTCGAATCGAGGAGCTTCTTCTGGCTGGTTGTGGCGAGTTCGTTCATCGCCAACATCTTCATGGTGCTGCTGGGGCTCGGCACGGTCGGGTACTGCTCGAGGATCATCATGGTCAAGAAAGAGATACTGATGCCCATCGTGGTGCTGTTCAGCCTGCTCGGATCGTTCGTCGTCGAAAACAACATCTTCCACGTCATCATCGCGATGGTGTTCGGTATACTCGGGTATTTCATGAAGACCCTGGACATCCCCGTCGGCCCAATGGTCCTCGGGGTCATCCTGGGACCCATGGCCGACGTGTCCCTGCGAAGGGCGCTCATCATCGCCGATGAAAGCATACCCCGCCTACTGTGGTCGTTCGTGACGCGGCCGATCAGCCTGGTGCTCGCCCTTGCGCTGGTATGGATACTCCTCGGGGAGACGCCCCTGTTCAGGATCATGAAGTCGAGGTTGTTCCCTGCCGCGGGCGGAGCACGCGGTTGATGGTGCGCACGACTGGCGTTGAAAGTCGCTGACGGGACTACTTGTTAAGGAAGGTGAGACGCCGGTGACCATGACCTTGAGTGAGGTCATCCTCACCGTACTCAATCCAAAGATCGTGTTCCTCATCGCTTCGGGCGTGTATTCAGGCATCATCATCGGGGCGATCCCGGGTCTGACGGTGACAATGGCGGTGGCCCTGCTGGTGTCATTAACATACGGCTGGCCCATGGTCGAGGCGACCGCCTTGATGATGGGCATCTATGCCGGGGGAGTCTACGGGGGTTCGTGGTCGGCCATACTCATGAACATACCCGGAGCCCCCGCGGCAGTCTCAACCGGCTTCGATGGATACCCCCTGGCGCAAATGGGCGAGGCGGGGCCTGCGATAGGCCTGGCAACCACGCAGTCGTTCCTTGGCGGGATACTGGGTATAGCGGCGCTCGCTTTCGGCGCTCCAGTCGTGGCGGAATTCGCGCTCAGGTTCGGACCTCAGGAGTATTTCCTGCTGACAATGTTCGGCATGGTCATCCTGGGGTATCTCTCCGGGGCGTCCCTGCAGAGGGGGATCCTCTCAGCTGCCTTCGGCGTGTTTTTCGGACTGGTCGGAATGGACCCGGTGTACGGCACCGGGCGCTTCACGTTCGGCAACGTTTACCTGCTCGCGGGCGTCCACTTCATCCCGATCCTCATCGGGCTGTTCGGGTTGTCCGAGGTTTTCTACCAGATGAAGCAGGACGTCAAGGGCGAGGTCGCCTCGGTTGCGGGCAGAGTTGTTCCAGGACTGTCCCAGATGATAAAGTACTTGGGCGTGACCGTAAGGTCCGCGATTACCGGTGTGTTCATCGGCGCGCTGCCGGGCGTCGGCGGGGACGTGGCAGCCCTGACCGCCTATGCGCAGGCGAAGCGCACGGTGAAGAACCCCAGCAGGCCCTTCGGACAGGGGGCGTACGAAGGCGTGATAGCGGCCGAGACGGCAAACAACGCATGTATTGGCGGCGCCCTGATCCCGATGATCACACTGGGAATACCGGGTGACGCCGTCACGGCGGTCATACTGGGCGCGATGTACATTCACGGGCTCAAACCCGGTCCGATGGTTATGCTCGAGTCGAGGAGCTTCTTCTGGCTAATCGTCGCCAGTTCGCTCGTCGCCAACGTGTTCATGATTATCCTCGGCCTGGCCACAGTCGGCTACTGCGCCAGGGTCATCATGATCCAGAGAGAAATCCTCATGCCTATCGTGGTCCTCTTTAGCCTGCTGGGTGCGTTCGTGGTCGAGAACAACATGTTCCACCTCATCCTGGCGCTCATCTTCGGAATCCTCGGGTATGTAATGAAGAGCCTCGATTTTCCTGTCGGTCCGATGGTGCTCGGGGTGATTCTGGGACCGCTCGCGGACGTTTCGCTGAGAAGGGCGCTGATCATCGTCGACGAAAGCATCCCTGCCTTGCTGCGGTCATTCCTGACGAGGCCGATCAGCCTCATCCTGGTAATCGCCCTGGTCTGGATGTTACTGGGCGAAACCCCGGTGTTCAGGTTGATCAAGGCGCGGCTCACGCGAGGCGGGAGCACCACGGCGGAGAGCTGATGGCGGAACGGGCGGCACGGCCTCACGTGAATCGTGCGAAGCCACGATTGCACTGCACCAAGATCGGAGGGATGTTTGAATGTCCAAGCCTAAACTTGCAGTATTCGGCTTGCATCACGGTTTCAAGCACGCCAGCGACATCAGGTACGGCGATTTCGCGGAGCTCGTCGCAGCCTGCGGAGACACGGACCTGTCGAGGCAGAGGGCGGCGCAACTCGGAGTACCACTCCACGAGACAATTGATGGGTGCCTCGACGCCGTCGGCTCCAGGATAGACGGCGCGGTCCTCGCGCTTCCCAACGACCTCCACTGGCCGGTGACCCGCGAGTGCGCCAGGAGAGGCATAAACGTCCTCGTAGAGAAGCCCATTGCGGGCACGGTGGAGGATGCCAACAGGATGATCGAGGCGGCCGACAAGGCCGGCGTCAAGTTCCTCGTCGGCCACCACAGGCGGTTCTCGGCCAAGCTGCGCAGGGCCAGGCAGGAGATCACCGGAGGAGGCATCGGCCGCCTGGTCGGGGCGAACGTGATGTGGGTGGCCAAGAAGCCTGACCCCTATTTCCAGGCCGAGTGGCGGGTGACCCCTGAAAAGGGTGGCGGACCGCTTCTGATCAACACGATCCACGATATCGACGATCTTCGCTTTGCAACCGGCCAGGACATATCGTGGGTATTCGCCAAGGCCGTCAACATCGTGAGGGGCAACAGGGTCGAGGATACGGTGAGCATCAGCTTCGGGACAACGGGTGGCGCGGTCGGCACCATATTCGTTTCGGACGGCGTGCCGTCCCCGTGGTTCTACGAGTCCAACGCCCGAGAGAACCTGGTTTTCGCAATGTCCTTCGACAACTCGTACTTCTTCTTCGGGACGACCGGCAGCCTGGCGTTCCCGAACTTGAGGAAGTACTGGTACGACGACCCCGCGATGGTGGGCTGGAACTACCAGATCAAGGATGAGGCCCTGCCTGTGCCCGCGGTGGACCCGATGACGGAGGAGATCATCCACTTCTGCAAGGTCATCAAGGGTGAGGAGAAGCCGTTCGTGACCGGTCCGGATGCGACTGTCACCCTCAAGGCGATCAATGCCGTAAAGAAGTCAATCGCCGAGGGAGTACCGGTGGAGGTCGAGTAGCCGGCGCGTCGATCACGGTATTCGAACCGCGAGCCCGGGACGGCTCGGATCGACGACGCGCAGTGACGAGGGAGGTAGTCTCATGAAGGCAGCTGTCATGCTGGAGCCCAACAAAATGGCAATACAAGAGGTGCCGGCACCGAAGGCATCCGGGAACGAGGTGGTCGTCCGGGTACGCGCGTCCGGAGCGTGCGGGAGCGATATCACCATCTTCAGGGGACGCCGTGCGGGGATGAAGTACCCGCACATCTCGGGGCACGAGGTGGCGGGAGAGGTCGTCGAGGTCGGCCCGAACGTCAAGAGGGTGAAGATGGGCGACAGGGTCGCGCTCGAGCCCAACATCCATGACGGGACATGCCCGAACTGCAAGCGCGGGTTATCCATACTCTGCGACACCAAGGTAATCGTCGGCATCGACCTTCCGGGCTGTTTCTCCGAGTACGTCAAGGCGCCTGAGGACTACTGGTACAAGTTCCCGGACTCGCTGAGCTGGGAGGAAGGCGCCCTCATAGAGCCCGCCACCGTCGGTGTACACGCAGTCTACCGCTCCGACGTCAAGATTGGAGACCAGGTGTGCGTGTTCGGAGCGGGCCCCATCGGAATCCTCACGATGATGGCGGCAAAGCTCGCCGGCGCCGTCGTCACCATGGTCGACGTCGTTCCCGACAGGATGGAGGCGGCGAAGGGCTTCGGAGCCGCGCACGCCTCGGATGGCCAAGACCTTCCGGAAAAGTACTTCGACAACGTGTTCGAGGCCACGGGCCAGCCAGACGCGTTTCTGTCCGCACTCAGGATAACACGCCGGGGAGGCACGATCGTGACGGTGGGTCTCGGTTCCAAACCCGTCACGTTCGACCTGACCGCCATAACCAGGGGCGAGCTGAACGTAAAGGGGTCCGTCGCCTGCAACGGCTACGACTTCCAGAGGACGATCGACCTGATTGCTTCAGGGCAGATGCCCGTCAAGAAGATGATCGACACCGTGCTCCCACTGGAGGAGACCGAGAAAGGCCTCAAGATGATGGAAGACAGGATAGCACTCAAGCCGATCTATGTCCTCTAAACAGTGACTCACTTGTGATGTGGCACGTTCCGGTATTCGCTTGAGGGCGCCGGCGCAGATTGTGGAGGGTCTCCCGTGAAAGGGACAGCGTATCCAAACCTGTTCTCGGAGTTCACCGTTGGGTCTTTCTCAGCCAGGAACCGCGTCGTCATGGCTCCCATGGCCACGAACTTCGCCACGCCCGACGGTGGAACGAGCGAAAGGCTCATCCAGTACTACGAGGCGAGGGCGAGGGGCGGGACGGGGACCATTATTGTCGAGAACACCAACGTCGATTACCCACAGGGGGCTAATGGCGCCGTCCAGCTGCGCCTCGACGAGGACAGGTTCATCCCCGGACTCTCGACGCTGGTAGAGCGCTTGCACATGTACGGCGCCAGGGTTGTGTTGCAGATCAACCACGCGGGGGCCTCGACCAGGAAGGAACTCGCTTGCGGGTTACAGCCGGTGGCCCCCTCCCCCATTCCCGCAAGCCGCGGCGGCGAAGTGCCGAGGGAAATCACCGGAGCCGAGATGGATGCGATCGTCGAGAGGTTCGCCCAGGCCGCTTATCGGGCCAAGCGAGCGGGATTCGATTCCGTCGAAATCCACGGCGGGCATTCCTACCTGCTGGCGCAATTCATGTCACCCCTGACGAACACGAGGACCGACCAGTATGGTGGGTCCCTGGAAAACCGCATGAGGTTCCCGCTGGCGGTGGTACGGGCAGTGCGCCGCGCGGTGGGCGACGGCTACACCCTGTTCCTCCGGTTCAGCGCGGATGAGTTTGTCGAGGGCGGCAGGACGGCCGAAGAGGCAGTGCCCATAGCAATTATGTTCCGCGACGCCGGGGTGGACATCCTCCACGTGAGCGCGGGCAACGGTTACTCCTTGCCCAAGCAGATAGAGCCTATGCCGTACGAGGAGGGCTGGCGGGTCTACCTGGCGGCTGAGATACGGAAGGCCACGGGGATGCCCGTTATCACCGTGGGCACGATCCGCAACCCTGAGTTCGCGGATCTCGTCATAAGGGAGGGTTCGGCGGACCTCGTCGCCATGGGCAGGGGACTGATCGCCGATCCGGAGTGGTGCAACAAGGCGGCGTCGGGTCGCCAATCCGACATATGCCCGTGCATCTCGTGTAACGTGGGATGCGCCGGCAGCAGGATATTCGGTGACGTGCCGCTCAAGTGCGCGGTCAACCCACTTGCGGGCCGCGAGTGGCTGTTCCGCGACGCGGCCGGCGGTGCGGCCGGGGCGAGCGTCTCTGCAAAGCGGGTCGTAGTAGTAGGAGGCGGTCCCGCGGGCCTGACTGCCGCGATATACGCCAGGAAGGCAGGCCACGATGTGACGCTGCTCGAACAGGCTGAATCCACAGGCGGGCAGCTCAATTTGGCCGCGGTACCACCGGGCAAATCCAAGATCGGATGGTTCACCGCCTACCTGAACAGGTCCGCTGAAAAGGCGGGAGTGGCCATAAGATGCGGGGCGCGGGTCACCGCAAACACGCTGGTCGATCTCGGCGCGGACGCAGTAGTAGTGGCGACCGGCTCGCGACCCGCGTGTCCCCCGGTACCGGGCCTGGCGTCGGCCTTATCGCGCAGCGTGGTGACGGCGCATGAGGTGTTGGCCGGGAAGGTCGACGTGTCGGGGCGTCGAGTTGTGGTCTGCGGCGGGGGACTGGTCGGATGCGAGACCGCCCTCTACCTCGCAGGCATGAGGAACGTCGTTTCTGTGGTGGAGATGCTCCCCGAAATCGGGCGCGAAGTCGACCCGATCTACAAGGAGGAACTGCTCAATAAACTCGAGGACCTCGGCGTTACATTCTTTCCATCGCGAAAGATCGTGACTGTCCAGGACGGCCACCTCAGGGTGGAGCCGTGCGACAGACAGGCCGCGCCTGAAGAGATACCCTTCGACCTGGCGGTGCTGGCGCTTGGCGCTGTACCGGCCCACGAGCTGTACTACGAGATTCAGGGACTTTTTCCCGTGGTCGTCCGGGCCGGCGACTGTGACAGGCCAGGGAAGATCATCGATGCCGTCTGGCAGGGGTTCGTGGCCGCCCGTTCAGTAACCGAGGCTTTCCTGTCACAGAAGTCTTGAAAGGATGATGCTCATTGAAGGAGATCCATGTCGATCGGATCGTTGAGACCGTCAGGAATCTCTGCATCCAGGCGTGCTACGACCTGCCGGAGGACGTCCTCTCTGCCCTGGAGAACGCCATCAAACTCGAGGAGTCGGACGTCGGCAAGGAGCTCCTCGCGCAACTCGTGGACAACGCCCGGATGGCCGGGAGGGAACGCATCCCGATCTGCCAGGACACGGGCGTCACCATTGTGTTCGTCGAGATGGGGCAGGACGTGCGAATCGCCGGGGGCAGCTTCACCGATGCGGTGAACGAGGGTGTCAGCAGGGGTTATCGCGAGGGTTATCTCAGAAAATCGGTGGTCGACGACCCGATCTTCGTGAGGAAGAACTCGGGCGACAACACCCCCGCTTCAATCTACACGGACATCGTACCAGGGGACAGCCTCAGGATTATTGTGATGCCGAAGGGCACGGGAAGCGAAAACATGGGTGCCATCAAGATGCTGGTGCCCGCCGACGGCCCGGACGGGATCCGGAAATTCGTGGTTGAGACAGTGGACAAGGCCCAATCGAACCCATGTCCCCCCATCATTGTGGGGGTCGGGGTCGGGGGCATGATGGAACGTGCGCCCCTGATGGCCAAGAAGGCACTACTTAGAAAGGTTGGGACGCCGCACCCCAACCCGGAGATCGCGGCTCTCGAACGCAAGATCCTTGAAGACATCAACAACCTCGGTATCGGTCCCCAGGGGCTCGGAGGACGCGTGACCGCACTCGCCGTCCATATCGAAACCTGGGCCACACATATCGGCGCCATGCCTGTGGCCGTGAACATACAGTGCCACGCAGCAAGGCACGCCGAGACAGTATTGTGAGGTGAATGTTAATGCGAAAGCTGACGACACCGCTTACGGATTCCGTGGCTCGCGATCTCCGCTCCGGTGAGAGCGTTCTCATATCCGGCGTGATATACACCGCCAGGGATGCGGCTCACAAACGACTCGTGGACATGCTGGACGCTGGTAAGGACCTTCCCATGGATATCCGCGGGCAGATCATCTACTACGTCGGTCCGTGTCCGCCGAAGCCCGGGCAGGCCATAGGTTCGTGCGGGCCGACAACCAGCGGCCGTATGGACGCGTACACGCCCAGGCTGCTCGAGGCCGGCCTCAAAGGCATGATCGGGAAAGGTCTTAGGAAGCAACCCGTCGTGGACGCCATGAAGAAGCACGGCGCCGTTTACTTCATCGCCCTCGGCGGCGCGGGGGCGTTGCTGGCGAAGCGCGTCACGAAAGCCGACGTAATCGCATTCCCCGACCTTGGACCCGAGGCCATATACAGGCTCGAGGTAAGCGACTTTCCCGTCGTCGTCGGCATTGACTCGCTGGGGAACAATCTCTACGTCGAGGGGACCAGCCGTTACAGGATCGCTCCCGTTTAGGGCCTCGGCCGCGTTGCCGCGCCGGCCGGCTGGATGATCGAAGTAAAGAAAAGCCAACCCCATCCGGTGGTTGGCTCTCTTTCTTGCTTCAGTCCTTACCGTGTCGCCCTTGCGGCGCCGCCTGCAACTCCGCCGCCTGCAACTCCGCCCCCGCCTGCAACTCCGCCGCCGGCCGCGACGTTGGTTACTCCGACCTGGGCCGAGACTCCTGCGATGCCACCCTGGGCAGCGTCACCGGTCTGGCTGGCCGCCGGTGGGGTAGCGCCGTTCGCAATCTGCTGCTCGGCGAGCTGGAGCATTCTCCTGACCATGTACCCTCCGACATAGCCGTTCGTACGGGAGGGAAGGTCACCCAGATATCCCTGGTAGTTCTGAATCCCGAGTTCGTTTGCTGTCTCGAACTTGATCTGCTCGAGACCCTGCCGAGCCTGGGGGAACAGCAGTCGATTCCTGCCTCCTCCGCCACGCGGCATATTAGTCACCTCCTTGTTTTCGTCCCGTTTGTATTTTGCTCTTGTGATTCGTTATTATGTAGTCATTTTTTGGTATGCCGAAAACGCTTATTATACTGCGATTTTGGCAACCTGTGCCTCGGGACGAGGGGAGGGTGACCCCTATGTTTACGTCAACAAATGGAAAATCCGCACGAGACTGGACAGCGATGTTCATACCCTCACAACCGGGTTCCTCAGGGTGCCGATCCTCTCCACAGTCACCTCAACTACGTCTCCATGGCTGAGCCTCCCGATTCCGGAGGTAGTACCGGTCGCGATGACGTCGCCAGGCATGAGAGTCATGAATCCGGAACAGAAACTCACCAGATGCGCGGGGCCGAACACCATCTGGGACGTGCGCGAGGATTGTCTTACCTCGCCGTTGACGGTCGTCGTGATGGCCAGGTCGCTCGCGTCAATACCTGTGGCGATATACGGCCCTAGCGGGCAGAACGTGTCGAATGACTTGGCGCGGCACCACTGGCCGTCCTTCTTCTGGAGTATCCTGTCGCTGACGTCGTTCAGGCAGGAGTACCCGAGAATGTAGCGGCCGGCCTCCTCCACGGGGACGTTGCGAGCGGCACTCTTGATGATTATGGCCAGTTCGCCTTCGTAATCCGTCCTCCGGTCCGAGGTTAGCACGATCGGTTCATCGTGCGCGATTATCGAGCTCGGTGCCTTGAAGAAAACGATCGGCTCGTCGGGGACATCGAGTTTGAACTCACGCGCGTGATCCAGGTAGTTCAAACCGATCCCGATGACTTTGCCCGGGTCCACCGGCGCGAGTACCCGCGCCGATTCGAGCGGAACAGCGCGCCCGGTGGCCGCGAACGAGCCGAACACATCCCCCTCGATTTCGTAGAGTAAACCATCGCGGACCTCAGCGTAAAACCTCCTCCCGCCGGCCTCGCACCGCGCGATAAGCATATAGCGGTCGACCTCCTATCGTGTGGCCTGATGCCAGCGCATTTCAACCGGAGGGAATCCAATTCCTGCGATGCATATTCCAGCCAGCCGCGGGGGATAACCAGTCTAAGGGGGTATGACGATGACTCTTTCGACAGTATGGCCGATCATCGCCATCGTAATGCTGGCTCTCAGCATCATTCTCATCCCGAGGCACAGGTGGATCGAGCTGATACCCGCTGCGGTGCTGGGCGGGTTCGTGCTGTCATACGCGGTACAGGCGATCGGCGGAAGCGTCCTGGGATTGTGGACGTACAGTCACCAGCACATCCCCGTGCTGGGTATGCCAGTCTGGCTAGGAATCGCCTTTGCGGCCGAGGTGATGATTTTCCTGCACTTCCTGCCGCAGTCGCCAGGGTCCAGGCTTGCCTACGTCCTTGTGTTCTCGGCCGCGCTTGGACTGGCCGATTTCGCGCTGGCGCGGTACGGCCTCAAGACATTCAGCAGGTGGAATCCGTACTACTCGGCTCTCCTGTTCGTGGTAATCCACTATATCGTCATCTTCATTGAGTCTTACCTGCGCCAGCAGCAGCGGGCGAGAGCGTCCTGAACCCGTCCGCTTCCGGCCGGCGGCGGGCAAAGCGTGGTATGCGGGGTTCAGCCTGAAATAGGGCACGCTGCTGCCGGGGCGATCGCTGCCGCGAACGCGACCACCAGCAGCGCAACCCGGATTCGGCCAACATCTTTCGAATTGATAGGCATGAGACCTCACCGTCCCAGCCCTAAAGACGCCGCGCATTGGCCCGTGTTCCGTCGAGCCGAGATTAGCATGAGCGTCAATGGGGACAATAGTGACCAACACGGTGTTTCGGAGGGTTCGATGAATGAGAGGGACTGTAAAATGGTTTGACCCCGAAAAGGGGTACGGTTTCATCACGAGAGACGACGGCGCCGGCGATGTTTTCGTGCACTACAGCGCAATACAACAGGAGGGATTCAAGACCCTCCGCGAGGGCGAGGCGGTAGAGTTCGAGATCGTCGACGGACCGAGGGGCCCACAGGCCGCCAGCGTCACAAGAAGCCTCACCTGAAAAGTCTTACGCTGGTAATCCCGGGGCCGCCCGGGACCCGGCGGCCTGCTTTGTCCTGCGTGCTCGCGCGATGTAGGTGTGGCTTTCTCTACGGTGTCCCACCGAATTCGACGGTATCCCCCATCCCCGGCACGACCAGGCGGTACCGCCCGCTGAAGTGCTCCGCGAAGAACCCGGGGGTCTCGGTGTGTACAGGTACCAGGACTCGCGGCTTCATCCGCTCGACGAGTTCCACGATGCCCTGCCCATGTATGTGCCCGGAGGCGTGGAAGCCACGCTCGCGCCCCACGCCTTCGCGGTCCCCCGGATCGCCCACGAGGTCGATATCGAAATGCGCCAACCAGTTGCGCAGTCTGTCCATGTCCATGTGCATTTCCTCGTTGAACGCCTCGCTCGAGGAGTATATGTACGTGCCGCCGCGCGGCTGGATGTCGAGGAGTTCGTTTAGGTCGTAGTAGGAGAAGCACAGGATGAATTCCGACGGCGCGCGTGACACCGTTCCGCAGTCTACGAGCCTGCCGGGGGACGTGGCGTAGCATTCCAGGAGTCTTTTCTCCCAGGCCGCCTTGAGCGATTTGGTCTCGACGTACACCGAGATTCGCTCGTCGGTGTAGGGGTCGGGGACGCCGTCCTCGCCCGTGAGGCTCAGTGCCCTGAGCAGGTATGCGTCTTTCGCGCTCACCACCAGGCGCCTGCCGCACTCGGTCGCCACCTGAAGGAACGCGAGCAGTCTCTCGACGTTCCTGGGCCCGAAGTCCGCGATTATCAGGCCGCCGGATCTCCGCACCGCGTCCAACACATTTGCGTGGACCTCGTCTTCGGAAACCGGCTCGCGCGTGGACGGATGCGTCCCCTCGATGATGAGCGCCAGGGGTTGGAGCGCGGCCGCTTCCTCGATGAACCTCCTGGTCGCACCGGCGGAACGGCCGTGAAGGCGCAGGTCTCCCGTATAGACGACCCATCCGTCACCTGTGAGAATCCCAAACGCGCACGCGCCTGGGATCGAATGGTCTACAGGCCAGTGCCGCACGATCAGGCTGCCGATCCGCACGGCGCCGTTGGAGCTGTCGCCGGCTCCCGCCGGGGGTTTTGGGTTCATGCCGCGAGTCGAGCCGGTCTGCCCCCAGAACTCCAGGAACTCTTCGGTCGCGGGCCCGCGATCCATGAATGCAAACTGCCGCTGTTCGGACGGGACCTTCTTCGCGTTGCTGGATGCCAGCAGCCCGGCCTTGAGTTCCCTGGGGTTGAGGTAGCAAACCTCGCGTCCCATCCCGGACGGGGCCACGTCCTGCATGGCCTTGACGATAGTCGCCGTTGTGGAGGTCGAGTAAATGGGAACGGAGCCCGAAAGGAATGAGGCGTAGCCGGTGTGGTCGACGTGCCCGTGGGTCAGTAGCAGCGCGTCGACGCGGACGTCCTCGCGGAAACCTTTCCTCGAGCGGGCGCGGTCCCACCAGCCCTTCCCGGGGATCTCGAGGTCATCCCTGTATACCCCCTTGAGCGGCGGCAGGAGGCCCAACTCGAGCAGGTCTCCTATGCCGTGGGTCGCCCTGGCGGTGAGAAACTCGTCGAAAAACAGCTTTTCGCCTGCAAAGCTCGTCCCGAAATCGAGAAGGAGGCGGGTGCCGTCCGCCTCGAGCAGGAACTTGTTGCCGCCAATCCTGTCGCACCCGTCGTAGAAGGTGATCCGCACGTTTCGAGCCCTCCGTCGAACAGCATTCTCCGGAGTGGCTGCGTATCCTTCAGCGCCCGTTCACCGCCCGCAGGGGAGTTCGCCGAGCCGGTGGATGACTGCTTCGGCTTCACTCATGACCCTCTTGACTATCTCTGCCGCCGGGATCTCCTCGCGCACGAGCCCCGCGATCTGCCCCGACAGTACCGAGCCCCACTCGACGTCGCCGTCGATGCACGCTGCCCTGTACCTGCCGGCGCCGAATTTGTCGAGTTCCTCCGCCCCGGCTCCGGAGAGTTCCAACCGCTCGAATTCCCGGGTGAAGCGGTTCTTCAGCGCCCGCACCGGGTGGCCCGTGGTCTTCCCTCCGACCACCGTGTCCCTGTCCCCCGCCTCGATAATCGCACGTTTGTACGCGGGATGAGCGATGCACTCCGTCGCGCAAACAAACCTCGTTCCCATTTGCACGGCCCGCGCGCCCAACGCGAACGCGGCCGCCATGCCACGCCCGTCGGCTATGCCGCCTGCCGCGATTACCGGTATGCGCACGGCGTCGACAACCTGCGGTAAGAGCGCGAAGGTAGTCATCTCGCCGATGTGCCCGCCCGACTCCATACCCTCGGCGATGACCGCGTCGGCCCCCGCCTTCTCCATCCGTTTGGCCAGGACAGCTGCGGGAACCACCGGTATCACCTTGATGCCGGCTTCCTTGAGCCTGGCCATGTACGGCCCGGGATTCCCCGCGCCGGTCGTCACCACGGGTACTCTCTCGGCAAGCACGAGGTCCACCATGGCGGCGGCGTACGGCGAGAGGAGCATCACGTTTACTCCGAAAGGCTTATTGGTCAGCCTTCGCACCTTGTCGATCTCGCCTTTCACCCATTCGGGCGGGCTGTTGCCCGCTCCGACTATACCGAGCCCACCCGCCTCTGACACGGCGCCGGCGAGTTCACCTGTCCCCAGGTAAGCCATCCCACCCTGGAACAGCGGGTAATCGATGCCAAGCAAGTCACAGACTGGAGTCCTTATCACGCTAACACCCCCGCGCGGGATACGCCGATGCACCGGGATTGGTGGCCGCCGCGGCCGGGCCGTCCGCCCCGGCCTAGCAGTGAGTCTTAGGAGCAGGTCGTAATCCCTGGCGCTTCTTCCATTATAGCGGGAGCGCGCCGAGCGTACAAGCAAAGACCCCTGGGCCGAGATATACCTTAACGGGGGTTCACCTGATAGACGCAGGCTGGGCGGACAACCGCTTGATGAGCATGGTCCCATAGCTGCCGCGGGGAAGAAGGAAAGTCGCGCCGAGACGCAAACGGCCGGGATTGAGTTCGTCCGGCTCGGGCTGTCCCACGGCGAATTCGCTGGGAAAGACTACCGCCTTCCTCGGGGTGGGTTTGAAGAACGCCTGCCTGAGCTTTCTCAGGTTGAAGCGGCCGGGGTGAATGCCTCGCTCATCCAGGACCTGGGCGTACAGCGCCGCCGTGGTCTGGTCCGGGAATTCCGCCCGCGCAGCCGGGAGCGGCATCTCGAGTGCCCTCAGGTACTCGAGATGGGATACGGTCAGCGTCCCAAAGAACAGGTACGGGCCGGCGTCGCCCGGGTGACTGGTGAACGATACGCCCAGGCCGGCGAGCAGCCTCCTCAACACCTCGTTCCAGAGGTACGCCTGGTATGCGGCGAAGAACAGGGACATCTCCTCGGCGGGTATCATCTGCAGCGCCCTCACGTAGCCCCTGGGCTCCGCTGCCAGCAATCGCAGGATGGGCAGTTCCGCCCCATGGCCGGCGTGACCCGCCTGGATACCTTGCGCGCCCTCCCGCGCCGCGTCCAGCATCGCCGGCCAGTCCCCCCATGTCTCGCGCATCCGCGACTTGAGCCCGCGGACCGCCGGCGGGTCTTCGCGGCGTGATGACGTCAGGTATATCTCCAGGGCGCCCCGCCACTGCCCCTTGAGTATCCGCTCTGCAATGAATCCCCTCTCGGGGTCCATGCTGCCGAACCGCTGGTCATCGAAGTAGTTCGGGAAGCCACCCCGCTCGACCTCAGCAGCATTCTTGAGGAAGCGGACCGCTTCTTCAGCGTCAAACGAACGAAGGACGACCTGGAACCTGTTCCCGCGGATGAGGTCCGGACCCATCGGCCGGCCGGTGAAGCCGAGCCGCCTGAAGCGGTAGTCCGGCGCCTCCATTGTCAGGTCGCGCGACGACGCTACCGTGACGTACTGCAACGTGTGGGCGTGCCTGTCCTTCCGGCCCCCGTACGAGAACCGGCTGTAAGGCACGCCCGATCCGGCCGAGATGCGCCGGAGAAGGTCAACCGTGTTCCAGCCCTTCTTCTCCAGCAAATAGAGTCCGTAACGCCCGGAGGACTCCGCGCCGATATCCACAATCTCGACCACGACGAAGTCCTCCGGTATCGACTTGACCTTCATCGATTGCTCACGCGGGCGACCACCTGGGCGCCTGGGCCTAGCGGGCTGCCAGACCGCGGGCTACAGCTCCGGCGCCGGGGGAATGAGCCCTTTCTCCATCATTAACTTGGCCATCGCTATCGAGGACTTGATCATTTCCTCGGCATTCTTGTACAGCTCGTCGTACGTCAGGTTGACCCTCGCCACACCCTGCTCGACCGCCTTCGACCCGACGGCCGCAGCCTGCATGCAGTAGACTTCCCATTCGTCCATCTTCGGCAGGAGGTAGTCCTCCTTCAAGAGCCCCTTCGTCACAGCATAGTCGGCAAGCGCCTGCGCAGCCGCGATGCACATCTCGTCAGTGATGGTCTTCGCCCTTACGTCCAGGGCGCCGCGGAATATCGCGGGGAATCCGAGCGAGTTGTTCACCTGGTTCGGGAAGTCCGATCTTCCGGTGGCCACGACTTTCGCCCCGGCTTCCTTGGCCTCCCACGGCCATATCTCCGGCACGGGGTTGGCGCAGGCAAAGACGATCGCGTCCTTTGCCATGGCCTTTACCCATTCTTTCTGTATCGTTCCAGGCCCGGGTTTTGAGTATGCGATCACCGCGTCGGCGCCCTTCATCGCCTCAGGGACGCCTCCAACGACGTTCGCGGCGTTCGTCTTCACGCACAGTTCCCGCGCTTCTTTTATGCCCTCGAGGTCCTTGCGCCCCTTGTGCAGCGTCCCATTTACGTCGCACATCACGATGTTGCCGGGTGTCGCCCCCGCCGCCATTAGCACCCTCGCCGTCGCGATCCCGGCCGCGCCGGCTCCTATCATCGCGATCTTCATGTCCCCTAGCTTCTTCCCGACCACCCTAGCCGCGTTGATCATTCCGGCCACGGTGACAGCCGCCGTTCCCTGCTGGTCATCGTGCCAGACTGGAATGGTCATTTCCTTGCGTAGCCTCTCGAGTATGCCAAAGCATTTCGGCTGCTCTATGTCCTCGAGGTTTATGCCGCCGAACGACGGCTGAAGGTACTTCACTGCCTTGATGAATTCCTCGGAGTCGGTGGTGTCCAGGCACACCGCGACGGCATCGACGCCGCCGAGGTATTTGAACAGCAGCGCCTTCCCTTCCATTACAGGCATCGCGGCCTCCGGCCCGATGTTCCCGAGCCCCAGCACTCGAGTCCCATCCGAGACCACAGCGATCGTGTTCCACTTACACGTATAATCGTAGGCCAGGTCCTTGTCCTTCTGAATCGCCTTGCACGGCGCCGCAACACCGGGCGTGTACCAGATCGAGAAATCGTCCATGTTCCTGACGACGCACCTGGGAGCAGTCTGGATTTTACCCTTGTAGAACGGGTGCATTTTCATCGCGATTTCCGCGGGCTTGTTGGCCTTTGCCAGAAGCCCCTGAATCTCCTCAGGTGTTTTCATTCACGTTTCCCTCCCGGGTTTCCAGCATCGCGTCCGGGCCCGGTTTCCACGACTGGAACTGAGCGCCTGCGAATGCGTTTATTCATTCATTCGCACCGTGAGCAGACTTTCCTCCACGGAATTCCATAATCTCACTGCGATTGGCGTGGTTCGGGACCCTACGCGCTGCCGCGGAGCGAGAGCCCTGCCTGCAGCGCCTTCACGTTAAGGTCCTGGAGACGAGGCGGGACGTTTTACACCTTGTCACCGTACTTAATCTGTGTTGTGACGCTCCCACCCCGCTGGGCCATTCCGTGGATCTCCGACATCTTCACGTCGAAACCCATCCTCACCAGCCCGGCAGACAATATCTTCGATGTCAGGATCGTCCCCTGACCGCCTACCCCCACTAGAAGAACGCTCCTCGTCATCTCACTCGCCCACCTTCGCTATAGCATCAAACTTGCAGAGCTGCCGGCAAAGCGTACATCCATTGCACGCCGAGGCGTCTATCACGACCTCTCCGGCCTTGAAGGCAATCGCGGGGCACCCCATCTTCATGCAGGCCTTGCATTTCCTGCACTTCTCCCGGTCGACGAAACAGTAGACGTTCTCCCTTTTCTTCTGCGCGTCCTTGCGCAGCGCACACTCGCGCCGTGTGATGATGACGAAGGGCTCGGTCGCCTCGTACGCCTCCTTCACGGCCTTTTCAGTCTCGGCGAGGTTGTAGGGATCGACAATGCGGACGTGTTCGTCCTTGATCCCCACGGCCTTCACGATGCGCTCGATGTCTACCGGCATGGTCTCTTCGCCCATCAGCGTGACGCCGGTGCCCGGATTCTCCTGGTGGCCCGTCATGGCCGTTACCCGGTTGTCGAGTATGGCGATGACGATGTTGCTCTTGTTGTAGACTACGTCTATCAGGCCGTGCCTCTCACGAGCGTGGGCCGGCACGACGACGTACTTCCTGACATCCTTCCGGTATTCCCTGACACCGGCCTCCTGCCTTTCGCCCAGCTCCACCAGTCCCTTGCTGTGGCATATCCTGGTCGTCAGGCGGAGCAGTACGGGCGTGTCGAACCGCTCGCTCAGGGCGAACGCTTCCTTCACGAAATCCCTGCATTCCTGGCTATCCGAGGGTTCCATCATCGCCACCTTGGCGAACGGCGCGTAGTGCCGGTTATCCTGCTCGTTCTGCGAGCTGTGGCACCCCGGGTCATCCGCCGACACCACCACGAGTCCCCCGTTCACACCCGTGTACGCCATGGTGAATAGCGGGTCGGCGGCCACGTTGAGCCCGACGTGTTTCATGGCGTCCAACTACCGGGCTCCCATGATAGCAGCCCCCGCGGCGACTTCCAGAGCGACCTTCTCGTTGGTCGCCCACTCCGAGTAGACCTCCGGCGACAACAAATTCCCGTGGATGATGATTCTTGGTGATCCCGCCAAAACCTTGGCCCCTGGACCTGGGCAGACAACGCAACCCAGGCCCGCGGTGATAGTAGTGGCGGACGCGAGGAGTCAGGAGGATTCGCCTACCCGGCCACAACGTGAGAACACATTCGTTGCCATATCCCCTGACAGCGCATGAACTGTCGATAATGAGTCTGCACCAACCCGTGGTACTTCTCGAATTCCTCAATGACGTCAGAGAAATCGTGGTGAAGGATGCTGCTCAAAACAGGAACGGATGCATGTAAATTGTCGCGGATTCTGTGAATCTGTGTTTGGTATTGGTGTCTGTTTGTGATGTAAAGAAGTAGAGGCTTATACCTTATCCAGCCTATGCACGCTCGATGAAATCTCTGCACCACCACACTGCTATCCGGTCTCACCGGCTGCAAACGTGGGGGGAGCACCCCGTGCAACAGGCCTTTGTATCTCAAGAAGCCGTCATGGAACGTATAGCAGGGGACTTTGAGGACTGTGAAATCTGAAAGACAGGCGCTCAGGAATGTATCCTCCCCTCGGCCTCCTGGCGGGTTATAGAATGGGGGCAGAGAACTGTCCTGATAGAAAGTCTTGAGATTCAGGCCCAGGTTAGACCCGGAAATGAACTTCAACCCGTTGACCTCGTCAACGACGTGTCGTCCACCGGACAGTGTTCTAGACTTTGCGTATTCGATTCCACCTTGATTCAGCCGCTTCACGATGACCTGCCAACTGACAATGTCGTTACTCACAGCCTTGATGAAGCGGCGAAAGGCCTTCCTGGTCGAATCACTTTTCAGGTCAAAGAAGGGGATAGGTGAGATGTACCCGCAATGATGACCGTGGGTTATGTTCGCCGCGTCGATGCTTTCAAGATGACTCCTGAGGGTATCCTGCCACGTCCAGAACACCCTGTCTTTCCTCTTAAACACCGCCAGAGGGTATTCATCATCATCCAAGAATAGCAGGTAATCCATCCTATGCTTCAGAGCGGTGTATAATACAACGTTTCTCCTCTTGGCATAACCCCTTCCAAATACAGCCTTGACCTCATCAAGTCCAAAGGTTCCTTGACTACTCAGACTGGTTATCTCACGTTCGATAGCTGCGTCGTCGATGAACGTCACCGAGTCAACTGTGTCAAGAACCTCCTCGTCGATCCTCCTGAAGACTTCCGGCCCGGCGCCAGCATAGTCAGTGTCGTAAGCTATGAAGAGGTTAAGACTGATTCGTGCTTTATCAAAGCATGGACTGTGCCGCCAACTATGCACGTAAGTCTTCAAGACTTCAGGGAAATGCCGTCTGCCGGTGACAAAACCTATGCCTACCTTAACCCTATCGTGCTGACTTGGCGCACTCTCCGTAGAAACGAACAAAATAGACTCCTCCTCAATTACGGTATTGGACAGATGTGACGATAACCTCCTGTTTTGGCTCCTCCAATACCATGCAGATGATCCATGTGGCGATAGGATAGCCCAAAGACGGAGCACAAAGACTTACCAGCAGGCAAGATTCTCCGTAACTTACTCGCAATCCGAGGACGTCAAAATTGCGGAATGGCGTTGCGGGATCTACGGCAGTTCACCGTTATTTCAAAAGCATACCAGATCCGGCGCTGCAATCCAAGTGCGGGTTCCGATTGACCCTGGCGCCTCTGAGGAAGCGGGCATTGTTTGACCTGGCTGAGGCCAAGACTGCCATTCTGGAGGAACTCGCTAATCTGGACGCAAGGCCATTACGGAAGATCAAGGGGAGCAGGAAACCCCGCAGTGAGTGGACCTGCAGGCGGGACCGCTGGTCGGGGCCGGCGTAGTCGGGGTCTTCGTTTTCGGCCTCGTGAACAGGCTTCTCATCGTGCGCGGCCTTGACCTCGCTCCTCACGGGCATAACTGAACCGATCGAGCGCGCGTTCATGTTCCTCAGGCCGGTTCTTCAGGTGCTGCACGCCGTCCTGTCGGGCCTGTCATTGGCGGTGTGCACCAAACCACTACTCTTGATCCCGGTCGGCCTGGTCTTCGGCATCGTTTATTACGTGGTCTTCCGTGCCGCGATACGCGCCCTCAATCTACCGACACCGGGACACCTGGATGAAGAAGGAGCAGACCTCAGCCCGGCAGAATTGAGGGGCACGACGACCGTCGCAGACCGGTAGTGTCCCGGGAGGGGAAACCGCGGGTTTCCCCTCCCACGAGAGACTGGCAGGGGTGGGAAACAAGCCAATGTCGGACAAAGCTATGCGAATGATCCAGGCCCTTGGCGGAAAGGCAAACATCGTAGCCCTGGACTCCTGCATCACGCGCCTCCGCCTCTCGCTGCGGGACACCGGAGTATGACGGTGGGCAGCCTGCTACACACCATCTCATTGAAGTCTCCGCTTACAGGCAAGGTGGTACCGCTGGACGCGGTGCCCGATCAGGTGTTCGCACAGAGAATGGTCGGTGACGGAGTAGCCGTCGACCCATCCGAGGGGCTGGTCGTGACCCCCGTCGACGCGCGGGTCGAAACCGTCTTCCCTTCGGGGCACGCCATTCTCCTGCGCACCCAATCGAACGTCACGATCCTCGTCCACATAGGCATCGGCTCGGTGAGGTTGGCATACGCATTCGAAAAGATGGTGGAGGCTGGGGCTGAGGTGAAGGAAGGGGACGTGCTGCTCAGGTTCGACCTGGAAGCCATCCGCAGGGAAGCCGAGTCCACCATGTCACCGGTCATCATCCTTGACCCACCGCCGGGCCTTTCACTCCGCCACACTGCTCCGTGTTTCGTAGAGGCCGGCAAAGATCCCTTGTTCAGCGTCGTGTTACCCGGTTCTTCACACGGACTCACTTGAGCATGGCATACTCAATCGCGGTGAGGGGAAAACGCCATACCTACCGGAGGATGGCGCTGTCCCCCACGAGGTGAGTGGACGCATCCGCTGGCGCGAAAGGCTTCGTCCCGATGTCGTTCACAAGCTGCTGGTACTTGGGCTCGACGATGTTCGCCGCGTGCTCCCTGCATTTCTTGGCCATGAGCAGTTCCCACGACAGGTGATTCCTGACGTAGTTCAACTCCCTGGTCGAGATGGGCTGACGAGATTCCGCGGACGAGACTCCGCGCTCACTCAATACCGTTCCATCTTCCGGTGCTTAGTCTGCCCAGGGCGGATCTCACCTAGAGGGGTGAACGAAAAAAGCGCCCGGCGTTATCGTTCCGCCGGGTGTCTCGAGCCGCCTCAGATGCCACCGGTGGCGCCCGGCGATGTGGATTTCGCCTGGGCCATTCTTTAGAACACCTTTTTCCGCTCGCAGAATTCCTGAACGTTTACCAGCGCCTCTCCAAACCGTTGGAAGTGCACGACCTCCCGCTCACGGAGAAACTGCAGGCCCTGCATGAGGTCCACGTCGTCGGTCAGGCGGATCAGGTGCTCATAGGTTGCCCGCGCCTTCTGCTCGGCAGCCATGTCCTCGTGCAGGTCCGCTACAGGGTCTCCATGGGCCTGGATGTACGCCGCGGTCCAGGGCACGCCGTTGGGGTCCGCAGGGAAGATGGCCTTATCGCGGATGGCGTAGTTCTTGTCGAGCCCCGCCGCCTTGATCTCGTCGATGCTGGCGTGCTCGAGTAGCTTGTAGACCATCGTGGCGATGACTTCGAGGTGGGCGAGCTCCTCGGTGCCGATGTCCGTGAGCAGACCGCGGGTCATCCCTGTGGGCATGGTGTAGCGCTGCGTCAGGTACCTCACGGCGGCCCCGAGCTCGCCGTCCGGCCCGCCGTATTGCGTTATGAGGAGCGCTGCCATCCTTGGGTCCGGTATCGAAACCCTCACTGGAATCTCCAGTTTCTTTTCATATACCCACATGTTTGCGCCTCACCTCCTAGTAGCAGATTTCCCAGGGCCACGGGTCCTCGATCCACCGCCAGGGGAACTGACGGTCGTGGCCGTGCCCTGCTGCCATCAATGGGCCGTAACGGCGATCGTATTCCATATGCAACATGTGAAGGGCGTGTGTCACCTCGTGGTAGTCGCACAGCGCCTTCTCGTCGCCGGGATGGGTGTCAAGGTAAAGGTTGAGGTCAATAGCGGTGAACTCGAGCTCCTGGATCCTCCTCAACATCTCCATGCGCTCGGGATTCAGCGGAATGCCCACGGCCATCCCCCTTCCATGCAAACGCTCTTCGCGTAAGGCCTGTACAACTCGGGAAAGATCGTTCCAGCGCACAGCGCTTCCGCAGGGCCGTAGGTGGGGCCGTAAACCTGGTACGGGACGTACGCTTCGCCAAGGCTTATCCTGCGCGGCAGCAGCTTCGGCACGCACTCGGGCGGGACCACCTCTACCTCCCCCGCCACGCGCCTCATATACATGGAAACCTCCCCCTTAACATAAATAGGCTCGCTCGTTTACATATATTCCGGAGGCGGGGCAAAGGTCACTGAACGCAGCATCTTATGGCAAAGCCCTTCTAATTGAATGGTGTTAACGCCCATCCTGGACGCAGCACGCAGACCTGCTACAGCCGTGGCAGGTTGGAGTTGTTGTGGCACAGACGCACGACTGGCGCGCTTCATATTGTGTAGGCTGAGGCGCGCTACTATCACATGCGCACGTTCCTACCGAGCTCACCTGGAACTGCTGGCGCCGGGGTTAAACTGATCCAGTAGCGCCGAGCGAAGAGCACCTTCGATTCTGTCCTTTGCAGGAGACTAGCGCCAAACATGGAATACTCGACGTGCCCTGTCAGAAGCTAAGCGGTTGAAGAGGCTCTTCGACCCCATTTACGAAGAATAGTGGTCGCTCGAGAAATTCCATGGATCAAACCTGCTACAAAAGTAGCAGGTTTCGCCTTCTCTAGGCCTACCGACAGTATTCGACGATTCGCGACACGAAAGGTGGCTCTCGAGCGGTGTCCGTAGTACTTGGAGTAAGAGATGTCGACGCCGGGGGAAGGCATGTCTGCGCGTTTCACTCGGGTAAGAACGACTTGCTGGAGCTTCTGGTGCCCTACTTCCTGGCCGGCCTCAGCAACGGAGAGCTCTGCATGTGGGTTATTTCGGAGGTGATCAATAGGGATGAGGCAATCAACTCGATCGAAAAGGCCGCGCTGAAGAAGGGCATCCGCATGGACAGGGACCAGATAGAAATACTCTCGTTTGAAGACTGGTACCTGCAGGATGGTGTCTTCCAGGCAGGCAGAGTGAAAAGGGCATGGAGAGAGAGGCTATCGCTCGCCTTGTCGAAGGGGTATCGTTGCCTCAGGATTACGGGTGATACCTCCTGGCTGGGCCCGGAAGACTGGGACAAATTCGTCAGGTATGAGGACGAGATCGGCCGCGAGTTCGCCACAGATCCACTCGTTGCCATGTGCACATACCCTCTTAACCGGGTCCCACGGCCGAATATCGATCAGGTGCTGGCAACCCATCAGTTTGGCGTCATCAAACGGTGCGGTGAATGGAACCTCCTGCGGGCGGCGGGTCCGGATCGTTGAGAATAACCCTGAGGTGCAGGGGCCAAGTATGAACCCGCTACCATGAATGACGAGGGCAATGGGTGTAGCCGGGTTATTCGTGGCCAGCAGTGCATTGAGCAACGCTGCAACCAAGGAGGGGCTGGTCTTGGAAACAGGTCCCGACAACATTGGCCACATGCCACGAGACAGGTCGTGTGCTCCCCCGGGAGCAACAGCTTGCCTGCAGCAACCTACCAGGGTGCTGTCACAACAGATTCTGCAGGCTCAGAAAATGGAGACTATCGGCCAGTTGGCAGGGGGACTGGCTCACGACCTAAACAACCAGTTGCTTGTAATTCGCGGGTGCATTGAACTATGCCGCCTGGAAAACCCGGAGGACAGTGTCTCCGGCCACCTTCTGAAGCAGGCCCGCATGGCCGCCGACAGAGCAGCGGGCTTGACCCGGCAAATCTTGTTGTTCACGCGGCAACAACCACAAGACAAAAGGATCGTCGATTTGAATGGAAACGTCAGAGAACTCCAGGCTATGCTTTCACGGCTGATGGGAGAAGATATCAGCCTGGTCCTCGATCTCTCGGATAGTCTCTGGCCGGTCAACGCAGACGCCACCAACATGGATCAAGTGATCACTAACCTGTTACTCAACGCGCGGGACGCCATGCCCCAGGGAGGCGTGATCACCGTGAAAACGGAGAACGTGACACTTGACGAGGTACCCTGCAGGTCTTCGCCCTGCGCCCGGGCGGGCCGCTACGTGCGTCTTACAGTAAGCGACACCGGCATCGGAATCCCCGAGGACGTCATGCCGCACATTTTCGAGCCGTTCTTTACTACAAAACCGACCGGGACGGGGTTGGGCCTCTCGGTCACCTATGGAATAGTCACCGCCCATGACGGCTGGATAGTCGCCAGGAGCACTCCGGGTAGAGGGAGCACGTTCGAGGTGTACTTACCCGCAGTCACATTCCCGGCGAACTACGTGTTTCACGGCGGCGGAGAGAACGCTTCCCCCAACACGCCTCAAGGCCACGGCGAGCATATCATTCTCGTTGAGGATGAGCCGAACGTCAGGGCGTTGACCGAGAAGGTTCTGCAGAGTGGTGGCTACGTGGTTCATTCGTGCGGGAGGATATCCGAAGCGGTTGAAGTCTCCAGGTCCCGGAACAGAGAGATCGATCTTGTCATAAGCGACGTCGTCTTGCCTGACGGCAACGGCCACGAATTCGCGTTGAGATTCGCCAGCGACTACCCGTCCGCCGCCATACTCCTCGTGAGTGGATATCCGGACAGCAGGGCGAAGTACGAGGAAATCGCCTGCTCGGGGTTGCCGTACCTCCAGAAGCCATACACGTTTGGCGATCTGTTGCGTAAGGTTGACGAGGTCCTCAAGAGAAGGCAAGGAGCCGGGCCCGGCGCGGAATTGCCGACAGCAGCCCGACCCGCGGGCCTTAAGGGATGCGCCGGAGAAGGTGATAAACAGGTCGGATAACGCTGGTGCCGATTGGCTCCGTAGATTGGAGTGTTCACGCCAACTTTACCTTCTGGACGCGATCCTTGCAGACGACTTTTTCCGCAAAGACACCGGTCGCCTTTCTTATAATGAACGAGGCCGGCTCCCACAGTCGTTAGACGTAGGTTACACTGGGTGTGTCATGCACTCCGGTGCAGAGCTACAAACGAGAGGGGAGCCGACAGAAGGTGGCGGTCGCGGATAGTGGCAGGGAACCCGCGCGTTACTGGGGCGAGATACCGCACCGGGTCGAGTACATACGTAAGTTGATAGAGCTTAGCTCGGTATCGAGCTTAACATAAGTCGCCCCGCGCGGTTTACATACACTTTTGACTACGAGCAACCTGCAGGTGAAAACAACATTATCGCGTCCGGTCTGTCGGCGGAAGCCGCACTGCTCGCGTCCATCCGTGGGCAGAAACCGCACCACCCGCGTCTGTCTGTGGGCAGTGACTACCATTGCCGCTGATTCGCCGGCAATGGCAACGCTTCCGGCGCAGCTCTGTCGGCAGTATTCACGCTTGCGCGAGCAGCACGCCGGATTTCGCCACACTCAGCCCCCGGCGCCCGGCCACCGAATCCACGCCGCGCGAGTCGAGGGCATCCAGAATCGCCTGCGCGACCCCCCCGCCGCGCGAGGCGGCGCCAGCCATCGGCGATGCGCTACTTGGCCGCCTCGATCTGTGGTGGAGTTGCCTGAGAACCCTAGGGTTATTACGGCGGGTCTCTGCGAGCGAATGAGTTCGCTGCTGCAGGAATTCACGGCGTCCGGCTAAATATCGTACGAAATCTGCGTGAAGACATGACCGCCGAAGGCGAGGGCCGCGAGTTTTTCCCCCTCCCACTTCCATGGAGTGTCCTCCAGGTTGACGAGCAGCACACCGGCAGCATACATCCGGAACCGCAGGCTCGCTCACGCCGCACTTGACCTGGCTCTCTCGCACAAGCGGATCCTGGACATTGCGATCGAGTATCGCTTTGCCATCCGCGGGCCGGGATCGAGACCCTCACGGGGATCTCCACAGGTCCTCCTCAGCGTCCCCGAGAATGGCGAGAGCAGCCGGGAACGGAGACAGCGCGCGGCACAGGACGCCGTGCATGTGCGCCATGAGTATCCCGTAGTTTACTATGGGGACTCCGGCATTGCGCGCCTGCAGCAGCCGGTAGAGCATCTCCCGCCTGTTCAACATGCAGGCGCCGCAGTGGACTATCAGCCTGTAGTCGCGCAGGTTCTGCGGGAGCCCGCCACCGCCGCTGACCACGTCGAACCGGAGTTCTCCGCCCGCCACCTGTCTCAGCCACCGCGGTATCTTCACGCGCCCGATGTCGTCTTCAACTGCGTGATGCGTACACGCCTCCGCGATCAGCACCCTGTCGCCCGGCCTCAGGTCCTTCACCACCTTTGCGCCCGCGACCAGGGTGTTCAGGTCGCCCTTGTACCGCGCGAACAGGATGGAAAACGAGGTGAAAAGCACGTCGGGAGGCGTGTCGGCCACAGCCTTCAGGAAGGCCGACGAGTCGCAGACCACCAGCCTGGGCTGGAGCCGGACGTTATCGATCACGTGCCTGAGTTCCCGCTCCTTGACCATCACGGCTACCGAGTCGTGCTCGAGCACGTCGCGGATGACCTGTTGCTGCGGCAGGATGAGCCTCCCTTTCGGCGCGGCCTTGTCTATGGGGATTACCAGGATGACCACGTCTCCCGCGCCGATGAGGTCGCCCACGATGGTGGGCAGCGTCCAGTCTCTGGGAGCCGTCTGTACGACCTTCAGCTTCAGTTCGTCTATCCCCTGGCCGTTCAACGCGCTAACGACGACCGCAGGGACGCCGAGTTCCGCCGTCCAGTCGCGACCCTCCGCCTGCGGGTATGCGTCCACTTTGTTAACCACTGCCAGGACTGCGGCGCCCTGTTCCCGCACCTTCGCAAGCACTGTGCGCTCGTACTCTCCGATGTCGCCGGCCGGGTCTATCACGAGGAGAGCCAGGTCCGTCCTGTTCAGCACGGACAGCGTCTTTTCGACGCGGAGCCTGCCCAGGTCGCCGGCGTCGTCCAGCCCGGCGGTGTCCACGATGGTAACGGGACCGAGGGGGTGCAGTTCCATGGCCTTCGCCACGGGGTCGGTAGTGGTGCCCGGGACATCGGACACGATGGCGACGTACTGGCCGGTAAGGGCGTTGATCAGGCTCGATTTGCCGGCGTTCCGCCGCCCGAATATGGATATATGCAGCCGCTCGCCTGCCGGCGTTGCGTTAAGACTCACGCGCGTCACCTCCGGTTTGACGCCCGCCACGAATTGTTGACTCCTGTCTGTCCTGCGGGGCTGCGGCGGAACCCGCAGGGATGCCGGGGCCGGTAGTCGCGCGACTCTCCCGGATGCGCTTTATATGCCGCGCCCCCGCAACACCCGGCGTCGTCAACTCCTGGGGCTGAAGTATGGCGTCGAGTTCCTCGGGAGTGAAAAACCCCTCTTCGCGGATCACATCTGTGACAGTCCTGCCCTCGCTCAGGGCCCTCCGCACCACCCCTGTGGCCCTGTCGTACCCGAGGTACGGCGCGAACGCGGTTATGACCCCGTAGCTCCTGTTCAGCAGATCCCGGCACCTCGCCTCGTCGGCCTCTATGCCCGCGACGCACCTTTCCGCGAGGAGCCGCGCCGCCCTGGCCATCATCTCGAGAGACTGGAGGAGGTCATGGGCGATGAGCGGCAGGAAGGCGTTGAGCTCGAGCTGCCCCGAGGCCGCCGCAATGTTGATCGCCGCGTCGTTCGCCATCACCTGGAAGGCAACCTGTGTGACCATTTCGGCCATTACGGGGTTGACTTTCCCCGGCATTATGGAAGATCCAGCCTGGACCTCCGGAAGCCTGATCTCGCCGAACCCCGCGTGCGGGCCCGACGAAAGAAGCCGGAGGTCGGCCGCTATCTTGGCGAGGTTCACGGCCGCAGCCTTGACGAACCCCGAGACCTCGACGAACACGTCCGCGTTCTGGGTGGCCTCGACCATGTTCTCGGCGCGCGCAAGGCCGAAGCCGGTGAGCTCGCGGAGGATCTCGATCACACGGAATATATACCGCCGGTCGGCATTGAGGCCGGTGCCTATCGCTGTGCCGCCGAGGTTCACCTGCCTCAGCCGTTCCTCGGCCTTGTACAGGCGCCACCAGTCGCGGGCCACCGCCTCCGCGTAAGCGCCGAACTCCTGCCCGAGCGTGATGGGCACCGCGTCCTGCATCTCCGTCCGCCCGATCTTCAAGACGGCGGCGAACTGCTTTTCCTTCGCCTGCAGCGCCCCCTGCAGGCAGGCCATGGCCTGGGCCATTTCCCTGACCAGCCTGATTGCAGCCACGCGCAGCGCGGTCGGGTAGACGTCGTTCGTGGACTGCCCTAGGTTCACGTGGTCCAGGGGGTGTACAAGGGTGTAGTCGCCCCTCCTCCCGCCCAGTATCTCGATGGCGCGGTTCGCTATCACCTCGTTGACGTTCATGTTGGTCGACGTACCCGCGCCGCCCTGGAAGGCGTCGACGACTATCTGGTCGTGGAACCGGTCCCCGGCCAGCTCGTCCGCGGCAAGCGCTATCGCCTGTCCAATGGTTGGGTTGAGGAGCCCGACCTCGACGTTGGCGATAGCCGCCGCCTTCTTCACCAGGGCCATCGCCCACACCAGCGCGGGGTGTGCGCGGATGCCGGAGACCGCGAAGTTGGCCATCGCCCGCGCTGTGTGGATGCCGTAATAGGCGTCCGCAGCCACAGGCATCTCCCCCAGCAGGTCCTTCTCGATCCTCGTCTCAACACAGTTTCCGGTTCTCATCTCGCCGTCGTTCACGTGCTATTCGCCCCCGCCTGACTGGTCCTCAGAAGTACAGGTCCCGCCGGCCTGCCTCGATCAACTTGAGCCTGCGCTCCGTCTCCCGGCGGACGTTCTCGTTGGGGATGGCGGCCATGTGTTCCCTGATGGCCTGCTCCCCGACATTCTTCGTTTCCTCGGAAGCGTAGTCGATGAGGAATTCCTTGAAGGTGAGGATCGCGTTCGGCGCGCAGACGTTCTGGATCTCGCCGGTCCTGGCGAGCGCCATGAACCTGTCGCCGGTGCGCCCCTGGCGGTAGCAGGCAGTGCAGTAGCTCGGGATGTACCCTGACGCTGCCACGCTCCGGATTATCTCGTCCGGGCTCCGCCTGTCCTCCACGTTGAACTGGGCGGTCTGCGAACCGGCTTCGCTCCCGCCCGTGCGCCCGCCGGTTCGCCCGCACGTCTCCGCGCTGTAACCCCCCACCCCAGTGCAGGAACCCGCGCTGATCTGTGAGATGCCCGTGGCTATGACCTGGTCCCTGAACTCGGGCTTTTCACGCGTGGAGAGGATCATCCCTGTGTACGGCACCGCCAGGCGCAATACCGCGACGATCCGCCTGAACTCATCGTCGCCCACGATGCAGGGGAACTCGGAGGCGTCGACCCCGAGGGCGGGCCTCAGCCTGGGCACCGAGATCGTGTGCGGGCCGACCCCGAATTCCTTCTCGAGGTGCGCCGCGTGTTCGAGCAGGCCGAGTACCTCGAAGCGGTAGTCGGACAGCCCGAACAGGACGCCAAGCCCCACATCGTCTATGCCCGCCTCCATAGCCCTGTCGTGCGCCGTTGTATGCCAATCGTAGTCCTGCTTGGGGCCGGAATGGACGTCGCGGTACGTGGCACGGTGGTAAGTCTCCTGGAACAGGACGTACGTCCCGATCTTCGCGTCCTTCAGGCGGCGGTAGTCGTCCACCGTGGTTGCCGCGATGTTGACGTTAACGCGCCTGATGTTGCCGTTCTCGTTCCAGGTCTCGTAGATGGTCCTGATGACGTCCACAACGTAGTCGATGGGGCAGTTCACGGGGTCTTCCCCGCACTCCAGCGCCAGCCGCTTGTGGCCCATGGCTTCGAGGATCCTGACCTCCTCCGTTACCTCTTCGAGGGTCAGCCGCCTGCGGGGGAAGCGGTTGTCGCGCCGGTACCCGCAGTACCTGCAATTGTTGACGCAGAAGTCGCTGACGTAGAGTGGGGCAAAGAGGACGAGGCGCTTCCCGTATATCTTCTCCTTAATCTCGCGGGCGGCCGCGTACATCTCCCCCAGCCACCCGGCGTCGGTCACCTGGAGGAGGGAGGCGGCGTCCTCTTCCGGAATGCCCTTCGCCTCCCTCGCCCTTGCGATTATCTCGTCGAACCTCCCCCTGGACGGGGCCTTCGCCGTCTCCAGAATGCGGTCTATTCTCTCCTCATCGATGAACTCAGCGGTCCTGGTAATCTTCCGGGACATACCGCGCACCTCCGGTTTTCTCTTCACGTCTTCTCCCACTCCAACCGTACCCGCCGGCCATGGTCAGCCCGATCCCTGCAACCAGCCGGTTGAGCCTGTTGAACGATTCCCGGGGTTCCTCCGTAGACCCGGCCTTGCCGGGGTAGATCTCGTAATCCGGCCTGTAGCGCTGTGGCGTGATGTTCGGCATGATCACGTTAGCGCCGCACCGTAGCGCCTCCGCCCGGTAAAGCGGCCCCAGGGTCCCGAGCGCGGTCGTCGCCGGGATGTTGGCCCACGGGAGGTACAGCCGCATGATAGCGATGACCTTGAGGCTCAGCTCGGCTGAGCCGGCCGGCAGACTGCCCAGAGGGGTATCACCGTGGGGTATGAAGGGGCCCGCCGACGCCATGTCGACTTCCAGGCCTCGAAGCAGCAGGACGTCTCCGGCGATGGAGTCGAGCGTCTGCCCTGGAAGACCGACGATGATACCGGAGCCCACCTCGTAGCCGAGTCCGCGCAGCCATTCAAGGCACCTGAGCCTGTCCTTCAAAGCACAGCCGGGCTTCATCAAGGCGAACAGCGCGTCGTCCGAGGTCTCGAATTTGAGGAGGTACCTGTCTGCCCCCGCATCCCTCCATGCCCGGTACTCCCGTTTGGGCCTGACCCCAACGGACAATGTGATCGCCACGCCGGCCCTATGCTTAATTGACGAGATGATCCCTGCAAGAACGTCCGTTGTAAACCACGGGTCCTCGCCGCTCTGGAGCACCACGGTCCTGAGCCCGAGGCGCGACCCGGCGACAGCCGCCTCGACGATTTCCTCCGGCGTCATCCTGTACCGCCTGACGCGTGTATTGCTGCGCCTCAGGCCGCAGTAGAGGCAGTCCTGCTGGCAGTGGTTCGAAAATTCTATGATCCCCCTGAAATGGACGACATCCCCTCTCTCCGAAGAACGGACCCGATCCGCTGCGGCCAACAGGCGGTCCCGCTCGTCCGCGGCGCCGGACAGCATCCGCATTACCTGAGCAAGTTCGGTAGGCAGGTCCAGTGCAGCCTCCACAACACAGTCACCTCCAGCGCGGCTTCGAGATTATCCCCGGGCGCAGAGCCCCACCGCGGGCCCCGGGCGCAGATCCCTATTCCGGTCCCGGTGCAGGCGCCCATCACTTGGCGGTCAGCGTGCTCCTCACCACGACGCCGGGAATGGACCCGAGCTTGCCGGTCAACGCCCCTACCTCGTCACTGGTCCCATCCACGATGAGGGCGATCACGGCGACGTCGCGCTCCTTGTACGGCAGGCCCATCCGCCCGACGATGATGTCACCGTGCTTGCTCAGGATGTCCTGGACCCTGGAAGCCACCCTGACCCTGTCCTCGACCACGATCCCGACCACGCCTATCCGCTTGTCCTGCTGTCTCACCGCACCCGGTTCGCTCATTGCGCTTCCCCCGTTCCTGCTGTTCTCGCCTGCAGGCGGCTCAGGCTTCATCCCGGCCGCAACAACCGACGGCCCCCTTTGGGACCGCAAAACGAAACCCACCGGGAAATGCCCGGTGGGCGGTACTGTCGCCAGTGTTTCCTGGGCGTCGTCTCAAGTCCTGCCACAACGCCCCCGCTACCAGGTATTCCCCTCTCCTCAGGTATCCTTTCAGGCAACCCCTCGGTTCAGGTACCCCGGTATAACCCTCCCGTTCCCCTGCCTCCGCGGACTGAGTCGCGACGGCAAGCGCACGGTCAGGTATTTGTCGTTCCAGTTCTGATTGTAGCACGTGATGCTCGTCACAATCAACCGGTTGCGTCTCCCGTTGTGTCTCGCGTATCGTCGAGGCCGGCTTCATTCCCCGCCCATTACAGGCAACTCTCCGGTGTCGAGGAAAATCACCCATGTATCGAGTACTCGCCGCTCAAGCGAGTGTATCCCGGCGTCATGTGAATTGTCAGAACCGCCCGGAACGGAATATGGCCAGCAGCAGCCACCCACCCATTACCACGGCCAGGACGAAACCGATTTCCAGGAAGGGCAGTCTTATCCATAAGAAACCCTCCCCGGTTCCCGCAGCCAGGGCGGACGCCACCACAAGCCCTGCGATGACGATGGAGAAACCAAGGAGTGCGACACTGAAGGACAACTTATTGCCGATCCGGTCGAGGCGGGAAAGGGTCTCCCTTAGCTCAGCGTGTTCCAGCCTTAGAGTCAACCGGCCATCCTCAATCTGCTCCAAAACGCGGTCCATCCGCCTGGGTAGCCCGAAAAAGATGTCGCCAACTTCCCAGGCGTACTCTCCGAACTCCTTCCACAGATGCTGTAACCTATCCCGCATCAGGCGGCGGCCGAAGGGCTCGGCCACCTCCACGATGCTGAAGGCCGGGTCTAGCTCCGCCACGATTCCTTCCAGGGTAATCAGCGCCTTGGCTACCAGGCCGAATTCGGTCGGGATGCGGATGCGGTACTTGAAGGCGAGGTCCAGGATCTCCCCGACGGCCTCGCCCAGTTTCACCTGGCTCAGCGACACCTCGTAATAGCGCTCCCGGACGCGATCAACGTCCCGGCGCAATCCCTCCATGTCCACTTCCCGGCCAATGACGCCCATCTCCGCCACCGCCCGGGCGATTTGCCCGCTGTTCCGCCTGACCAGTCCCAGCACCAGTCGGACCAATTGCCGCTGGCGCTCTTCGCTCAAGCGGCCCACCATACCGAAATCCATCAAAGCGATCGTTTCCCCCGGCAGCACAGCAATGTTCCCGGGGTGGGGGTCAGCGTGAAAGTAGCCATCTACCAGGATTTGCTGCAAGATCACCCTGCTGAGGTTGTGGGCAATTCTCTTGAGGTCCTTACCTTGCTGCTTTAACCGGGCGATGTCCCCCACCTTCACCCCCGCCACGTACTCCATGGTGAGTACCCTGGACGTCGAATCTTCCCAGTACACCTTGGGAATGTATACGGTATCTTCGCCCGCGAAGTTTTGCCGGAAGCGCTCGGCATTGCGTCCCTCCGCCAGGTAGTCCATTTCCTGTAAGAGCGTACGGTGGAATTCCTCTACCAGATCCCCCACCCTGTACAGTTGCCCCCAGGTCGTGCGTTTCTCCGCCAGTTGAGCAATCGCGTGAAGGATCTCCAAATCAACCGCGATGATCCCTTCGATCCCCGGGCGCTGGATCTTCACCACTGCCTCTTCGCCGGTGTGGAGCCGGGCACGATGCACCTGCCCGATGGAGGCCGCGGCCAGAGGCTCGGGATCGAAATGAAGGAAGATCTCCGCCAGGGGCCGGCCCAATTCGTGCTCGATCACAGCCTGGACTTGCATGAAAGGAAAGGGGGGGACCTGGTCCAGCAGTTTGGCCAGTTCGCAGCGGATGTCCTTCGGCAGCAGGTCAGGCCGGGTGCTGAGCATCTGGCCCATCTTGACGAAAGTGGGTCCCAATTCCTCCAGCACCCGGCGTACACGCTCTCCGCGGGTAGGCGGCGGTTGGGCCTCCTCCAACCCCTGCGGCGATCTCCGCCTGTAGGAAGCAAGGTATTCAGTTAACCCCAGATGCCCCAGCAGGTAACCGAAACCGTGGTGAACCAGCACCCGTGCTACTGTCCGGAATCGCCGCGCATGCCGGTACCGTCTGGCGATGGCCATGTTATGCTCCTTGGATTGGGTTTCCTATTCGTCCGCCAGTTTTTCCGCCGCTTCCGCGCTCATCCGCTATCTCCAACATCCCCAAATATCTCACAAAAACCCACGTTGTCTTCTCCAACGCTCGCGGCCGAGTTCTCAAGTATCAAAAGCCGCAGGATTATGTCCAGTAGTAATTGAATTCGTATGGCGCGAAGCACGCCCCGTCCAGGCGGGCCGGGCTCGACTATCAATGGGTGGTGGAAGCGGCGTTGCCTGATAAGGCAAGGATATCCCTCAAATTCTATAATCTGGTGCACGAGGTTGCCGGCACGGCCGGCGAAAGTCTCGAGGTGGACCAGGTCACCCCATGGGGAGAGGTCATCCACAGCGCCTGCGCCAAATTCGGGCCGGAATTCCGCAGCCTGGTGATGCCCTCGCCCGGCACGCTGGGTCCGCAGGTCCGCATCCTGTTGAATGGCCGCATCCTTCTGGATGATGACCTCGAGCGCCCGGTCGGCGACGGCGGGGAAGTCGTGTTCTTTTCGGCGATCTCCGGCGGATAGGAGGGTCGCGGTGGTGAGACTGCAGCCAGATCCCCCTGAATCCGCACGCGCGCTGATAGCGAAAGGGGCCGCGTCCCGCAAGGGCTAGCCGGGACTCATCCCCTACAGTGGGCCGGATGTCCAGTGATGCAGTCCAGCCCGAGTTCCTTGAGTTTATCCGGGGTGGGGATTCCATTCCGGTCCCAGCCACGGAGCTCGTAGTATTCGTCGATCATCCGGTCAAGATCGATGACAAGGCCCTCCCTGACAACCGCGCCCTTCACAGGCTCGCCGTCCGGCCCGATATCGTATCTCACTACCTTTCCAGTTTCGTGAGTAAACCGCTTCGGCAGGGCGTCGTCCTTCCTATCCAGCCCGCACCTCACGTTGAACATCCTCTCGATGTTCACTACCCGTTCCCCTGCCTTGAGAAGCTCTTTCTCCGTGAACTCCAGGCCCAGCGCGGTCAAGCCCGCCGCGACATCGTCCGGATAAAGCGCGTAATTCTCGAGGGTGGAGAATTTGCACACTCCCACACAGTCAGTCACAGCGCTGTATTCTTCCGTGAACTTCACCAGGCGCGCCTTGTGTTTCTCGGAAATGAAATCCATGAGTTCCGGCATGATATCCGGGAACAGCCTCTCGCCCGCCTCGACGTTCCCCGCAAGGTCAATCGTCGGCAGCGCGTACAGGTGATCCGCCCCGCGGTTGGATACCGCGTGCCCCAGGCCGAACGCCTTGCACACCCTGGGTTCCTGCCTGGGTATCTCCACTCCCTTCACATGCATCGCCACTTCCACAGCCCTGCCACCAATCTCGGTGGCGGCGTCCCTCACCCCGTTCGCGAGGATGGCACCCAGCCCCCGCCTGTTCGCAATGTCGTGGATGAGTCCCACGATGCTGCGCCCGTCCCCCCAGCCCAGGCTGTAGTCCGGGGATTTGAGCAATCCGAGTTCGCCACACTCCATGGCGAAAGCGATTACCACGCCGGTGGATATCGTGTCGATCCCCAACAGGTTGCAGAGCTTGTTGGCGTATATCACGAGTTCGGGGTCATTATTCCAGATCATGGGGCCAAGCGCGTCCACACTCTCGTATTCAGGGCCTTCCAGCTCGCACTTGTACGGGCCGTCGCTCACCGCCGTCAGGCGCGAGCACTTTATCGGGCACGCGAAGCATCCCCTCGTCCCCGTCGTGTATTTCGCCAGCGCCTCGGCGTCAACACGATAGGACCACGGGAACTGCAGGAGCTGATGGTTCTTCGATGGGAGGTCGCCCTTGAGATTCTTATACTTGATGAGAATCGGGGTCCCCCACTCTGCGAGTCCCTTGGAGCCAGGGTGTCGCGACACCTTGTTGAAGGCCTCCCTGGCCACCTCCCTGAACGCGTGGCTCACCGGAGGGGATGCCCCCTTCACCGCAGCCACGGCTTTCAGCCGCTTGGATCCCATCACGGCGCCCATCCCGGTGCGGGCGGCTGCGCGGCCATAATCGTTGATTACGGCCGCAAACCGGACGAGATTCTCCCCGGCGGGGCCTATGGACGCCACCCTGGAGCCCGGGTGACGCCCCCTGAGGATCATCTCGGCACCCTCAGTGGTCGAACCCCAGATATCCGACGCGTCTTTCACCGTTACCCTTCCCGCCTCAACCAGTAGATACACCGGGTTCCTCGCCTTACCCGTCACGAACAGCATGTCGAACCCGGCGCTCCTCAGGGCCGGCCCGAAATGCCCCGACGCATTTCCGTACCCGTAGGCCCCCGTCGCGGGAGACTTCGCCGTCACCACATACCTGGCGGCAGTAGGCCACGGAGTTCCCGTCAGTGGCCCCACGCTGAAGATGAGCGGATTGTCCGGCCCCAGCGGGTCTGTCGCGGGGCCGGCCATTTCGTACAACGACGACGCAGCCATTCCCCGGGATCCGACGAACTGCCGGTATATCGCCTCGTCAATTTCCTCGTAGTCTATTGACCCGGAACCAAGGTCGACGAACGCTACTCTCCCGATCATGCCTGTAGCACCCCGCAGTCCAAAATGTCCAGAGCGGTTATCAGGCCACGCAATTACGGGCTTTCATGGTTATATCCCGCGAGTCGAAGGGCACCCGTGGGACAGACTGACGCGCACAGGCCGCAGTTACGGCAGAGAGCCTCGTTGACCCCGGTCACCTTGTTTTCGAGCGTCCTGGCCCTGTACGGGCACAGGACCACACAGCGCCTGCATTCTTTGCAGGCCGGGGCCGCGTACTCGAACGCCAGGGCCCCATACTTCGTCTCGCCGCGCAGGTGTGCCAGAGCAGCCCTCGAGGCGGCCGCGGGAGAACCGTATCCGAGTGTGTCCAGCAGGCTCGCGATGGCGGAATTCAACCTGCCGAAGACTTCCAGCCCGTGCATGATGGGCGCGGAACACACTCCCACAGCCGTGGCCCCCGCCATGAGCATCTCGACGGCGTCCTCGGCGGTCATCACCCCTCCTACCCCGACGATGTCCACTTCATTCTCGAGGGCAATCTCCGCCACCACGCGCAGCGCGATGGGCTTAATCGCTGCGCCAGACAGCCAGCCGCAGCCGCCCCGGCTTCCGAGCAGCGGCCTGCCACTCCTGATATCCACTCTCAGAGCGGGTCCCAGCGAGTCCGCCGCGGTGATGCCGCTCGCACCGGCTCTTATGCATTCTCGGGCCACTTCGGGAAGCCCGGTCCAGTTCGGGCTGAGTTTCGCCAGGACGGGAACACCCGATCCGGCCGCGATCCCCACCATGGGGACCATATCTTCTTTCTCATATGAGACCAGCTCTATCATGTCGGCGCCCGCCCCGGCAGCCCTGCGGGCATAAGCCTGCGCCTCGCCAGTGGTGTGACCGATGCTGGCAATGAGCGTACACCCTGCGGACTTCGCCCTGGGGATTTCCTCGTCTATCCACGCCTCGGGAGGGAGGTCCGACCAGAGTTCGCAGTTGATCAGGCTCGTGGCAGAAGAACGAACCATGTGCGGGGTCGGATTCACGGCCCTGGCCGCCCTTATCGTCTTTGTCACGACAGCCCCGGCGCCGGCCTTCGTGGCCCTGACCAGCGCTTCGGCCGAAAAGGACAGCGGCCCCGAAGCCAGCACGAACGGAGTGCTGAGCCTCACCCCGCACAGTGATGTCTCTATCGAAGACAACCCGGTCACCCCCAGAGTAGGGCATTGTGAGCGCCATCTTCTTTGAGTCTACAACCCACTGCGGATACCTGTCCATCAGCGCGATGCCTTTGGCGCATACGTCCACGTCTGGCAGGTTATCAGGTGTTTTTCTTTTAGACTACTCTTCAACACCCGTCCTTTCCTCAAAGTCGGGTATGTCACTCCAGCAGTCCGGCGACTGCCAGCGGCAACAACGTGTAGAATTGGTTGGCCCTCACCAGCTCGTCGACCCCCACCTGATCCTCTTTCGAATGGCAGTGTTTCGGGTTCCCCGGCCCCATTCCGATGGTCGGTATCCCGGCCACTCCCATCGTGTAAGCAGCGTCGGTGCTGAACGCCCAGCGGCCGACGCCCGGAGACAACCCCAGCGCCGCCGCCGCCCTGGAGCCCGCCCTCACAAGTTCGTGGTCCTCGGGCAGAAACCACGAGGGAAAGTATTCATCCGCAACGATCCTGGCCCCGGTATAGGCGGAGCCTTCGAACCGCATGATCTCGACGGTGGACCCGGGAGGCACGATCGACCCGAGCTCGGACAGTATCCGCTCCCTGTCTTCTCCAGCAGTCAGGCGCCTGTCGATATATACCCTGCACAGTTCAGGAACGGTATTGATGGAAGCCGCGACGCATTCAACTCGCGTGGCCGCAATCGTCCCGCGACCGAGAAAATCGTGATACATGAGGGACGGCCCCATGGTTGACAGGGTCTCAATGAACCTGCCGGCCTTGTATAGCGGGTTGTCCCCAAGTTCGGGGGTGCTCGCGTGGACGGCCTTGCCGGGAACGGTGACTATTATCGTAGCGCGGCCTTTGTGTCCCCTTTTTACCTGCAACTCGCTGGACTCGGCTACCAGGACATAATCCGGCCGGATTCCGGTCTCCTGGAGAAGGCGGCCGGTTGCCAGGCCCTCGCAGTTCTCCTCCCCTACCGCCCCCGCGACATAGAGAGTCACCTGCTCACTCACGCCCAGCGACTTGAGGCCCGCCCCGGCTTTGACCATCGCGCCCAGTGAGCCCTTGTCATCGACTGCGCCAAGGCCGTATATGATCCCGTTCTCCACCTCAGCAGCCAGGGGTGGATGGCTCCAGGAACCGGGGTCCATCGCTTCCACCGTGTCCATGTGGGCATCGTACAGTATCTTCACCGGACCCGAGCCGATCTTGCCGAGCACGCTACCAAGCTTGTCTACGTAAACCTCATCAAAACCAGACGATTTCATTTCGGCTGCGACGAGCTCGGCGACCGCTCGCTCGTTACCGCTCGGGCTGGGAGTCCTGACCAGATCGCGGACAAACCTCACGAGGTCGGGTTCGAGGATCCCGCTGAGTTCCCTGACTCTTGCGACGATATTTCCAGTGATCATGATTATCCCCCGTAAAGTGCTGTCCGGCTTGCCGCCCAGTTCTTCCCGATTGGTAAGCGCGGCACTGCGCAGGAGTGACTTCATCGAGAAGATGGCGAGCAGAGGCCGATCCCGTCAGCATCACCTGTACTGTTTGAGTACCGACAGCGGTGGGAACGTTATGGCTTCCACCGGACACCGCGGAGCGCAGTTGCTGCAGCCTACGACGCAGTTGTGCGGGTTCGCCACCACGAGCTTCTGATCTCTCGGCACCTTGAATGTCATTATTCTCCCCTCCGCATCGGCTACTTCTTGAACCACGCCTTTATCTGGGCCTTCGTGGGGATCTTCCCCTCTATCACCGGGTTATATCGTTATTTGACGATATAAGCATATGACCAGGCGTAGGGGGATGTCAATAAGGACCTTGCTATCCCCCGAGTATCGGGCTTGACACTTCCACGATGTCGCCGGCCTCGACACGGTCTGATTCCCCCGCCTTGACGCCGTTGATGGCGCAGATGAAGTACTTCCTCTGGACCGCGTCGCGGAAGAGTCGCCGCAGCACTTCAACCCTGTCCCCCACCTCGTCCAGCAACCGTCCGAGCGTCATGCCTTCACCTGCAGCATGGGATCGGGGGATCTCGAGGGTTATCTCACCGGCCGAAGCAATCTCGTTGAAGGGACTACCCAGCCTCACTGTCACGGAATCCGGCACAGCGTTTCCTCCTTTGCGTAGCCGGGCGCATCCTCAGGCGCCCTCGAACGAACCACGGGTGCGCTTGACTGTATGTGGTGGATCAGGATGGACCGGCGGTCCACGCCCGCCGTCTCGGCGAGCATTCCGTCACCGTACAGACACCCCCCAGGGCAGGCAAGGGCTTCAATGAACCGCGATTCGCGTGTACTGGGTGATAGAGAGGCCAGGAGACTGCGGCACTGGTCCAGTCCGGATACATCCAGAGCCAGGAGCGAGACGAGCACCCATCGGGGCGCGACTGCGTCCGGTTCGGTGGGTTCCAGGCGTGCGAGGTCAATCCCCTCGTTCGCAAACCACAACGCAAGTTCCGAGAAGGACAGCACACCATCAGCGGAACCGCACCGCTCTGCCTCGAAGGCCTTGGCGGTGCACGGCCCGATGAATACTACGGGGCCGCCCACCCTTTCTCGCATCCCCCGGCAATGGCAGCTCATCGGGGATGGCGCGTCAACCAGGTAAGTGGCGGCGTGCGGGAATTCGTCTTTGACCATGCTGACTACTCTCGGGCACGAATTCGATATGACAGGCGAACGATGCGACTCCAGGAGGCGGCGACGCCGTTCGAATATCTCCGGTAACACGCACGCCGTTTCTTCCACCCTGGAGAACCCGAGAAGCCGGAGTGCGGACACAATTCGGCCCGCCTCCACACCCGGGAATGCGCAGACGTACGACGGGGCAAGACTCACGGCGGCCACGGGGCTTGCGGCAATGAGCTTCCTGATCTCCGATGGATCTCTGGCAATACGATGGCGTGTCAATACAGTCACCATCACTATCCTACCGCATAAAGGGTCGCGGAGCCAAGACCGTTGACATACCGTAAGCCGGCAGTCTACGATTTGACCAGGGGGTGACGGTCTTGACTGTGGAGAGTGGTCTCACCTTGTCACCGGCAACACCGTCCGACCTGGACTCCGTCGTAGGCCTCGTGCGGTCTGCGGGCCTTCCCACAGACGGCATCGCCGAGAACCTTCAGCACTTCAAGGTGGCCAGGGATCCCGCCGGCAGGCTGGCTGGGGTCGCGGGCGCGGAGATCTACGGCGACCAGGCCCTGCTGCGCTCGGTGTGCATCGCGCCTGAGTACCGTGGTAAGGCCCTGGGCTCGCGTTTGACCGGGGCCATTATGGATTACGTCCGCGACGCCGGCTGCAAAGAGGTCTACTTGCTGACGACCACCGCGGCCGGCTACTTTGCCAGGAAAGGGTTCGCGCGGGTGGACAGGTCCGCCGTGAGCGGGCCGGTGCTGAAGTCAGTGGAATTCGCGACCGCCTGTCCAAAGACGGCGACAGTAATGCTCGCGCAGATGGACACCACCGGTTGACCGTGGACTGGCCGTTTTCCGCAAGGTGCGGGACGAGATCGGGCAAAGGGTGACCGGCCTGCTGTCATCAAACGTGTAGGCGTGACGGCGTTCCGGCGGCCGGTCGGCTCACGGGCTTGAACGTGAGGGCGCGCATTACGCACGCGGCCACGCACGCCGGCTGCTCTCCCGCAGCGAGGAGGTCGCTGCACAGGTCGCACTTCGCGGCCTTTCCGCGGCCCCCCAGCACCTGGACTCCGCCGTTCGGGCAGGCGTCCGCACAGGCGCCGCAGCCAGTACATAGCGCTTCGTCGATCAGGACCGCTCCGTCCGCCCTCCTACTGACCGCGCCGCTCGGACACGCCCCGGCGCAGGCGGGGCTCTCGCAATGGTCGCACGATAGCGACAAATGATAGACCTCGGGCCTCGGGTATTCGCCCCCCTCGAACGTGTCGACGCGCCGGATGAACTCCCCCACGCCGAGGTTGTTCCTGTCCTTGCATGCGATCTGGCAGGCCTTGCACCCGATGCACAGACTCGAATCGAACTGTATGGGGCCGCCCTGCGACGCCCCCTGGCTGCCGTCGCGTCGCACGCGCCGTCCGCCGTCCGCAGGGGGCCGGCCCGAACCTCTGTACCTCTCAACCTGGACATTGCACGAGTTCCACCCGGAATGCCCCTGTCCCGTGGGTATGGCGCCTACCAGCACGTTTGCCGACGCGCCCCTGTCGACGCACTCGTTCTCGTCCATGTCCGCCCACGCGCCCTCCGGGAGCGACACCACACCCGGCATGACCCGCGCCGTGACACGTACAGGGCAGATGATCCGGCCGTGCTTGCTCGAAACCACGACGGTGTCGCCGTCCGTTATGCCCCGACTAGAGGCATCGGCCGAACTCATGAGCAATTCCTGAGGAAACGCCTCGGTGAGCCAGGGTACGCCGGCAAGGCTGGAGTTGGTCCTTCCCCGCGCGTGCGGGGTAATCATCTGCAGCGGGTACCCAGCTCCACCCTCGGAGGCATCCTCGTACCCTTCGACCGGCCTCCGGTACTCGGGTAGCGGCGAAATGCGGTCCCACCCACACGACCGGACGAACTCGGCGATGACCCTGCAGTGGATCTCGAGCCTGCCGCTCCGGGTGTCTAGCGGGTACCGGGCCGGGTCCGCGCGGAATCTCTCAAAGGCGATGTGCCCCAGGGAGTCGCAGGCGGCGCGCGGAACCTGATAGATGCCACGTTCCTTGAACTCACGGAACGGGATCCTCCCCCGTTGCGGCCGTCCCTCCACGCCGATCTCCTCGATGTCGGTGGCGCTGATATCGACCAGGGGCTCGAAGCCGGAGCCGTCCGCCCTGGCGACGACGGCGCCGGCCACCTGATTGAACACCTGCTGCTTGAGCGGTACAGGGTCGATGGCCCCGGGGTCAAGGCCGAGACGCCTGCCGATCTCGACAGCAATCCAGGAGTCGTCCCTGGATTCAAACAAAGGCTCGACAACCTGACTCGCGAAGACGATTATCTCGCGGTTACCCGTCTTCACCAAGCCGAAACGCTCCCACGGCGTCGTTACCGGGAGCACGATGTCGGAGTACCGCGCCTGCGTGCTGAAAAACGGGTCCTGCGTCACGACGAACTCGACCCTGCGGTGAGCGTCGATCCCCTTCACCAGCCCGGTGAGCTGGTTGAGCTTCGCGGCGCCCGCATGGTATATCAGCCGGATACCGGCTTCTCCCTCCACGCCATCCCCAAGGGTGTACCTTCCCGTGAGCACCGCGTCCCAGACCTCGTTGTTGTTTACGGCAAGTGAGGCCAGCGGGTTGGCGATGTCAGGCACCCCGGGGTCACCCGCCCGGACCAGCGCAGGCCCGCCGTTCCCGGCGGCGGCGTAGGCGCTGACCCCCGTCATCCTACCCGGGAGCCCGAAGTGCCCGGTCATGCAGCCCAGCGCCATAAACACCTGCGGCCACGAGTCGGCGCTGTTGACCCGAGCCGGCGCCCAGCCGGTAAGAAGCGCGACCCGTTTGCGGCAGCCGATCTCCCTGGCCAGCCTGCGGATGGTTTCGGGTTCCACGCCGCAGATCCGCGATGCCCAGTCCGGAGTCTTCGGCTGCCCATCCCGCGTTCCGAGCAAGTAATCCTTGAAGTTGCTGCGCGGGTCCTCGCCGCCGGGCATGTGTTCCCTGTCGAACCCCACCGTGCAGCGGTACAGGAAGTCCCAGTCCATCAACGGATCGGACGAGGGGTCGTCTTCCGTCAGCAGGGTGTGCGCTATACCCAGCGCCAGCGCATGGTCGGTCGCGGGACGGCAAGGGATCCAGTCCCCACCCAGCACGCGAACTGAATCAGTGTAGACGGGGTCGATGAAGATGAATCTCGCACCCGCCCTGGCAGCCTGGAGATAGTTGTAGGTCGGGTTTCCACCGCTCGACAGCGCGGGATTGGCCCCCCACACCACGACGACCTCGCTCCGGCGAAGGTCGAAGCGGTCGTTGATGTACATGCAGCCACTACCCCTGTCGAGGCCGATGGCGGGGCCTGTATTGAGCCACGTCCCCCAGGACGTTGAACCCCACGACGTCAGGTACCCGCCGTAAAGCGACAGCATGCGGCCTATTTCAGCGCCCCACGCCAGGATCGAAGCGTTGCCGTAAGCGGTCTTCACGCGCTCTATCTCACCGGAGACCACATCGAGCGCCTCGTCCCACGAGATCCGCTCCCACTCGTCCCGGCCGCGAAGGTCCTTCCTGCCGCCGGGCGCCCAGTGCTTGCGCTTCATAGGGTGCCTGACGCGGTTCGAACCGAACACAGCCTGCCGGTAGGCGCGTCCCCGAGCGCACGCCCTTTGCTGCGGGAAGTCGGGACTGTCTGAGTGAGTGTCGTCGGTCTTCTGACGGATCGGTACCTCGCCGGCAACGTACACCCTGTTCAGGCAGCGACCACCGCAGTCGCCCCAGCAGGCGGCGGTAACCCACCTGCCCCCTGCTGCAGTATTTCCGGTGCTATCAGTATTGCCGGTGTTATGCTCCACTCAGCCGCACCCCCGCCCCGGTTTTCTGCACCGTACTCGTGTTCGCCCCCGCGGGCCCAATTCCTGCCCGGAGTTCGCGCTGTTTGACACGATCTAAAAGGGATTCCCGTCAGTGTAATTGAATGAAACACGCGTACAAAGGGTGGCGCCAGCGGCGAACTCGCCCTTTTCGGCGCCATTTCCGGGGGATGACAGGAGGCAGACCATGAGATTACAGCCCAATCCGGAGAAATGCACAGGCTGCCAGATTTGCGAGGCGTTCTGCTCGTTCAAGAAAGAGAGGGCGGTGTGGCCCGCCAGATCGCGCATCAGCGTCCTGAAGTGGGAGAAGGAAGGGGTGTACATCCCCTTTACCTGCCAGCAGTGCGAGAGGCCGCTCTGCCAGGAGGCGTGCCCCGTCGGCGCCATAGGAAGGTGCGAGGCGACGGGCGCCCTTGAAGTCGACTCCAGGCGGTGCCTCGGCTGCAAGATGTGCGTCACCGCCTGTCCCTTCGGCGGTATGGCATACGACCCCGACCGCGGGCAGGCGATAAAGTGTGACCTCTGCGGCGGCGACCCCGAGTGCGTGCGGATGTGCCCATTCGGCGCCCTCACGTTCATCAGAGAAGAGAAATACGCGCAGGTCAAACGCCGTGAGGCGGCGCGTAAGCTCGCCGGCCTTCTCGACCTGGTGGGGAGGTGACGGGCGTGTTCAGGTATAAGGGATACACCGGCAAGTACCTCGAAGTCGACCTGTCGACAGGCAGCGTGGAGGTGTTGCCCATCGACGAAGCCCTGGCGGAGGCTTTCCTCGGGGGCAGCGGCTTCGGGACGAATCTCCTGTGGCGCCGCGTGCCGGCCGCCGTCGACCCCCTTTCTCCGGACAACCTGCTGATATTCGCCACCGGACCGCTCAACGGCACGCTCATGCCGAACAGCGGCCGGATGGAGATGATAAGCAAGTCCCCGCTCACCGGCATCTATGGCGACTCGAACACGGGCGGGTTCCTCGGGCCCGAGTTGAAGTTCGCCGGCTTCGACATGGTGGTGATCCGCGGGAAAGCGCCGGAACCCGTGTACCTTTGGATAGAGGACGGAAAGGCGGAAATCCGTAGCGCGAAGCACCTGTGGGGCAAGGACACCGTCGAAACCGAGGACGCGCTGGTGGAGGAACTCCACGACCCCGGCGTCAAGGTGGCCTGCATCGGCCCGGCGGGCGAGAACCTCGTCCGGTACGCGTGCATACAGGCGACATCGTCACGCTCCTTCGGGCGCACCGGCGGCGGCGCGGTCATGGGGTCGAAGAACCTCAAGGCCATGGCCGTACGCGGGTTCGGGGCGGTGAGGATCGCCGACCCCGACGGATTCTACCGCGTGGCCGTGCGCTGCCACGAAGGCATCAAGTCTAACGAGATATACCCTGCGGTCCATCGCTACGGTACCCCCGGCATCGTCTCGCTGATGAACGTCATCGGGCGATTCCCCACGAAGAACTTCCAGCTCGGCGGATACGCGGACGCCGACAAGATCAACGCCGAAGCGCTGCGCGCCGGCTTCTTCGTGAAGGACATCGCCTGCTTCGGGTGTCCGGTCGCGTGCGACAAGATATACCGCGTGAATGAGGGCGAGTACGCCGGCACGACCGTCAGGAGCTTCGAATACGAGACCATCAACGCGTTCGGCGCGAACATCCTCAACCCGAAGCTCGACGCGATACTCAAGGCCAGCGACATCTGCGACAGGCTCGGGCTCGACTCGATCACGACCGGACGGTGCATTTCGTTCGTAATGGAACTCCTCGACCGCGGGATCCTTACGCGCGCCGGCGTGGACGGTCTCGATCTGACCTGGGGCAACGTCGAGGCGGCGATGGAACTGGTGCGGAGGATCGCCTACAGGCAGGGGGTCGGGACGCTGCTCGCGGAGGGCGTGCGCCGCGCTGCAAAGGAGATCGGCAAGGGCGCCGCGGATTACGCGATGGATGTCAAGGGGCAGGAAATCGCCGCTCAGGACGGCCGCGCACAGCAATCGATGGGGCTCGCCCACGTCACCTCCAGCAGGGGCGCGGACCATCTGAAGGCGTTCCCCACCATTGACGAGACGGGTTATCCCACCGAGGCGCGGCGCCGTTACGGCGACGCGTACCTGCCGGACATGGCCGACCCCCGTTCGACGAAGTACAAGGGTTTCCTCGTAAAGGACGGTGAGGATTACGCCGCCGTGGTTGACTCGACGGGGACCTGCAAGTCCGGCGGCAACTTCGTCCTCGCCCAGATCTACTGGGACGACGTGGCCGAGGCGGTCAGGTACGCGACGGGGATGGACATCGACGTAGTGGGACTGAAAGCCGCCGGAGAGCGCATCGTCAATCTGCAGCGGGCTTACAACGCCATTCACGGGATATCCCGCAAGGACGACACGCTGCCCAAGCGGTTCATCGTGGAGCCTAACTACCAGGCTACCCCGGAGGGCGCCGTGTGCAGGCTGCACGAGATGCTCGATGACTACTACCGGCTCCGCGGCTGGGACCGCGAGGGGCTCCCGACCGCCGAAACCCTGCGCAGGCTGGGACTGGAAGACACGATCCCGCGGCTCGAGAGCGAACTGGCCGGTCGCCCGTCCAGGAGCCCGTAAACGAGGTCTCCGAACGAGCGCCAGCGATGGTCCGGAGATCCTGGAGGTGCCCAAACGCATCCCTCCGTCTCTCAGGCCTTGCCCATCGCTGCTATCCGCTCGGCCTTCGTCCTGAACGTCTTGACTATTCGGGCCAGATACGGGGGCGCGGAGGATGCGCGCCCGAAGGCCAGCAGCGAGTCCCTGTATGCCCCGCACCTGCACAACGATATACCCGCGAGGTTCCAGAGCGTCGAGTCGCCGCCCTCCATCTTCAGGGCGTTCCTGAACTCATCAATTCCCCCCGCCCTGTCACCGAGCACCTTGTGCAGGAGGAGCCCCTTCTCCAGGGTGCAGTCTGTATCCAGCGCAGGGCTTTCGGCGAGTCGTTCGAGGCGAGCCCTCGCAACCCTCGCGTACCGCGTGAGTATCATGTTGGTATCCACCCAGGCCGCGAGGAATACGGCGATCGACGCGATGCCGGCGGGCGACGTGGTCCGCCCTCCGGCCAAGACGCGCGCTGCGAGGAACGGCGCCAGGAAGGCGAGCCCCCTGTACGTCTGCCCGAGGATGTTGTACGGGACGAGCATTATCCATCCCCAGAAGGCGATGCCCAGCGCCATGAGGATGTTTATGGACTTCCTGTCGGTACCGTAAGCACGGACCACGTAGTCCCGGAGTGCTGCGTCGCCACCGAAAGCCGCCGGGTCGGTAAGCAGTACATCCTGCTGCAAGCAGGCATTCCCTCCTTCGCCGCGGCAACTCGCGTACGTCCCGGCTCAGTCGGTAATACTGCAAGTGCCCCTGATAATCCTGTCAACGGGCAGGCTGGGTCCGGACGCAGCGGGTAACCCGGCCCTGGAGACGGGGTCCTGGCGCTTCTGCTATAATCCAGTTATGGACGCATCCGATCCCGCCGGGACAGGCAGATTCCAGGAGACCAGATGGGGCAATTTCACCTGGTTGCGTGAGCCCTCCGACCCGGGTCGCGGCAGGTTGAGTATAGCCATGACCCGCTTCAACCCCGGCGCCCACCAGCCCCCGCACCGCCATGCATCCGAGGAGCAGCTCATTTACGTCATATCGGGCGGGGGCACTTCCGTCTACGACGGCGAGACGACAAACCTCGCCCCGGGCACCATCAGCCACATGCACGCCCACGGCATACACGAGGTGTGGGCTTCGCAGAGCGGTCTCGAAATGCTGATGGTGTTCGTCCCGGCGCCCGTCGACGTGCCGGCGGTCCCGCGTGGGCGGCTGGGCTTCGACCGGTCAATCCTCGGGTCAGTGCTGGCTGAGCAGATGATCCTCGAGTACGTCCGCAGGCTTGGCTCCCTCCTCGACATGGGAATCGCGCTTGCGGATCCCGCGGGCCGCATGCTCATCGAACCAGTCAACGCCCCGCCGGAATGCGTTTCGAAGTGCTTCCTCCGGGCACGGGGGCCATGGAAGGCTCTGGGCCAGGTGAACCAGGACACGATTATCGAGTGCTGTCCGGGCAATTACTTTGTCGCCGTCCCCGTGCTGGAATCCACGACTGGCGAACTGAGCCCGCTGTACCTGTTCGCCGGTCCCGTGAACCTCGGGCCCGAGCGCGCGGTCCCACGAAGCAGGCTGTATACTGCAGCGGAGGCCACGCAGACGCTGGCGAACCTGATCGAGACCGTCGCCAAGCAGAAAGAACAGGAGCTGGTGATGGCGGCGCAGATGTTGTCCATCGGCTTACCCAAAGACCAGCGCGTCGAGCAAAGCCTGTCGCCGTACCCCGCCATCCAGAACCGCGCGGTCTCCAGGGTCGTTTCCCTCCTGCACAAGAACCCGGACAGGCGGATAAACCTGGACGAGGCCTCGCGTGTAGCCGGGTTGAACCCCTCGCATCTGTCCAGGGTTTTCCGCAGGGACATGGGCATGAACTTCGTCAGGTACGCCACGTTCGTCAAGATGGCCAGGGCTAAAGCGTTGCTTGTCACTACCGACCTCACAGTAAAGGAGATCGCCGACAGGCTCGGCTTCTCGAGCTCCGCCTATTTCGGGCAGGTATTCCGGCGTCTCGAGGGCACTACTCCCCGCTCTTACCGCGTCTCATCAAAAAACCTATAATCTAACAATAAATTCTTAGCAGGTGACGGATCTCCCCTCGCAGAAGACTCCGACCAAAAGTCCGGCCCAGTATGTCCTCGTCGTTTCGTTCGTCTTCCTTCCGATCAAATCACTGGGAGGGGTTCACAGTTGATCAGCGATTCGGTTAAGAAGGGTATCGAGAGAGCACCGCACAGGTCATTGTTCTACGCCATGGGATACACCTCCGAGGAATTGTCCCGTCCGCTCGTGGCGGTGGTCAACGCCCATAACGAAGTCATCCCGGGACACCATCACCTGGATTCTCTTGCGGCAGCAGCCAAGAGAGGAATAATCGCAGAGGGCGGGACGCCCGTTGAGTTCCCGGTTATCGGGATCTGCGACGGCATCGCGATGAACCATCAGGGGATGAAGTACCCGCTCGCCTCCAGGGAACTCGTTTGCGACTCCATTGAGGCGATGATGATAGCGCACGGGTTCGATGCCATGGTGTGCATCGGCAACTGCGACAAGATCGTGCCGGGCATGCTGATGGCTGCCGCGAGACTGAACGTCCCGGCGGTCTACGTGAGTGGCGGGCCCATGCTCGCGGGCTGGCACAAGGGGAAAACAACGGACCTCATATCCGGCCCCTTTGAGGCGGTCGGCGCGTGCACCGGAGGAAAGATCTCGGAGGACGAACTCGAGCAGATAGCGATGGAAGCCTGCCCAGGGTGCGGCTCCTGCGCCGGCCTCTTCACAGCCAACAGCATGAACTGCATGGCCGAGGTATTGGGCATCGCCCTGCCGGGGAACGGCACCATCCCGGCGGTCACGGGCAAGCGCCTCCAGCTCGCGAACTACGCGGGGCGCCAGGCAGTGCGAATGCTGAAGAAGAACGTGCGTCCTCGCGACATCCTCACGCAGAAGGCGTTCGAAAACGCCATCGCCGTCGACATGGCGATAGGCGGATCGAGCAACACTGTACTCCACCTCATGGCGATCGCCCAGGAAGCAGGGGTCCCTCTGGACCTCGGCGCGTTCGATGGGATCTCGAGGAAGATGCCCAACCTGTGCAAGCTGAGCCCCGCCGGCGTCCACCACCTCGAGGACCTCGACAGGGCCGGAGGCATTCCCGCCGTACTCAACAGGGTCAAAGAGGCAGGGCTCCTCCACGCGGACGCGCTGAGCGTGAGTGGGAAGACCATCGGGGAAATCGCCACGGGCGGCCAGGTATTCAACGACTCCGTGATAAGGCGCCTCGATTCACCCTACCTGAACGAAGGCGGGCTGGCGGTACTGTACGGCAACGTAGCCCCCGAGGGCGCCGTCGTGAAGCAGTCCGCGGTCCTGCCCGAGATGATGCGCCACTCCGGCCCGGCAAGGGTGTTCGACTCGGAGGACGACGCCTTCAAAGCGATAACCGGCGGCCGCATCAAGCCCGGCGACGTAGTTGTCATCCGGTATGAAGGACCGAAGGGCGGCCCTGGTATGCGCGAGATGCTGAGCCCGACTGCCACGCTCGCGGGCATGGGCCTGGACAGCAAGGTAGCGCTCATTACCGACGGGCGTTTCTCGGGTGGGACCAAGGGCGCCTCCATAGGCCACGTTTCGCCCGAGGCTGCCGAAGGTGGGCCTATTGCGGCCGTGCGAGAGGGTGACATCATTTCCATCGACATCCCCGCCAGGAAGCTCAACGTCGAGCTATCGGCGGGGGAGATAGCGAAGCGCCTCGAGGAATGGAAGCGCCCCGAGATCCGCGCGACGAAGGGAACCTACCTGCACAGGTACGCCCGCCTCGTCACGTCGGCAAGCAAGGGTGCGATCATGTCGTAGGTCGGCGCCTCCGCGCACGCCATGGAGTTGCCCGTCGGAGAGAACAGATAGATCGAGGGAGGGGGATCTGGGTGAAAAGGTGATCGGCTTTACTTCTCGTAGCGGTGCTGGTATCGTCCCTGCTTCTCACCTCGTGCGGTGGCAGTCAGCCGGCGCAGCCCGCGCCGAAGCCCGCCGAGCAGCCCAAGGCTGAGCCGCTTAACGAGGCTATCGCCTCAGGTCTTCTGTCACTGTCCCGTAATAAGTACGTGATCCTGCTCCTGATCGACATCGTGATACTCATCGTCGGGACGTTCATGGAGACCGCCTTTACGTCGCGGGGTCGGTGTCGGGAATCTCAATGGAGCGCATCAGCAAGGCGGTGGTGCCGATGGTTGTGGCGCTTGTCCTCGTGCTACTGATTGTCACGTACGTTCCATGGACGGTGCTGATCGTCCCAAATACCCTGGTGCCGTAGCTACCGCGAATGCAGGAGTCCGATCGCTGCCCACCATGGCGCATATAGCAGCGCGACGCTCAGCAGCGTGAGCGCGGTGATGAATGGAGCGAACCGCATCGTTTCGACAATCCCGTAACCGTGCGGTTCGTCCTGCCCCACGAGTATGATCAAGTTCTGGAATGGGAACACGAACTGCATGTTGGATACTATGTAGACAATCAGGCAGGGTATCGCGGGGTTGAACCCCAGCCTTGTGCCCACAGGAATGAGGACCGGACCCGCGAGTGCCAACGCCGTAAGCGAACTGCCGACCAGCAGGTGCGTGACAATCACTGCGACCGCCGCCACCAGCGCGAATTCCAACACGCCGGCCGGGAAATTCACCGGCGTCAGGAGCGACGACAGCCACTCGGAGATGCCCGCGCTTCCGGCGACGTTGCCGATCGCGGATGCTCCGGCCACGAACACAACGGTCGGCCAGCTGACACTGCGGCTCAGGTCGTCCGCGGTGAGCACCCCGCCGGTATAAGGAAGGGCCAGTCCCACCGCGCACACAAGCGAGACCCACGCGGGGTTGACGCCGTGCAACCTGTCGGTCGCCCAGAGCACTACCGCTACCACCGTCCAGAGGAGGGTCCGCTTCTCCGCTGCGGTCATTGGGCCCATGAGACCCATCTCATCACGAAGAGCCCTGCCATCGATCTCTTCGGTGAGCTGGCGCCTCATCGCCGGGCCGAACACGGCCAGGAACAGGGCGCAGTGAAGCGCGCTGGTCAACAGCGACGGTACGGCCATCAGCTTTGCCCAGTCGAGCCAGGAGACCGTCCTGTCAAGGAGTGAAGTGGCCGCCAGGTTCAGGGTTGAGTCCGCTGTAAGAAATGCCATGGATGTAGCCGGAGAGGCTGAGAATACCGCGAAGCACATCCGCCTCAGTAGAATACCATGGTGACTGCGAACTTCGATTTGAGGGACACCGCGTTGAGCCGGGCCGCGGGCTCCAGGTGCAAGGCCCTGGCCCGTTTCAATTCTGTCGCATCCGGACCTGGCTGCCTCCGCCGTCTCCGGTGGCGGGAACCACTTCGAGATAGCGCGGCAGCCGGTCCCTGAGCTCCCTGACGTGACTGATGACACCGACCATCCGGTCCCTGTCGTGAAGATTCTCGAGCGCCGACACCACCAGCTCCAGTTTCTCCTCGTCCAGCGTCCCGAAACCCTCGTCGAGGAAGAAGAATCCGAGCGAGTACCTGCCACGGAGCTGTATCTTGGACGACAGCGCCAGCGCCAGCGCCAGTGAGATGAGGAACGTCTCCCCGCCGGAAAGGGTCGAGACCGGGCGCCGGAGCCCGCCGTTGAAGTCGTCTCTTATGGTGAATCCACAGCCATCGGACAATTCAAGGGCGTAACGCTGAGCCGTCAGCCTGCCGAGCCGCTGGGACGCCTCGGCCGCCATGTCCCTGAGGTGCTCCTCCGCGATGAACTGCACGAATTTGCGTCCCTGCAGGAGTCTCGCGAGCGTGCCCGCGAGGTCCATCCGGCGCCTGAACCGGGTGGCCTCCTCCTCGAGTCGCTGCCAGGCGGAGTGCTTCTCGTTGAGTGAGGCAAGCCGGTCCCTGGCCACGGCGAGGTCCTCCCTCGCCCTGGAGAGCGATCCCGCCAGTGCGTTCAGGGTGTCCTCGAGCGCTGAGAACCCCGCCTCGTCGAACGCCCTGCCGGCAATGGCTTTCTCGAGCCGGCTCAAGTTCACCCCGATCACCCTGCGCTGGTCGTCGTATTCCTTCATGTGTCGCTCGAGTTCGTCCTGCTCGGACTCCGCCAGCATCGCGGCTTCCGCCTGGTCCACTCCGGTGAAACCCGCCTTTTCCAGGGCGTCGAGAAGGGCGGCGCGGACGCGGTCGAGGGACTGACTGTTGGCCTCCAGGCGGGCCCTCAGCGCCACTACCGACGTCTCAAATCTCTCCACCCGGCTGCGCACGTCCTCATGGAGCGTGCGGGTCTGGGCGGCGGTCCGCCTTAGAGCCTCCAATTCCCCTTCGATCTCACGCGCCACGACCGTGGGCTCCCGCCCGCCTGTCACCGCATCGACCTCGGCCCGCAAGGCCTGCACCTGGTCGTCTATCCCCTCGATCTGCTTCTCTCCCGTAGCCACCGCCGTCTCCAGCGTCCTCAACTCCGAGTCCAGCCCCTGCCTGCGGGATTCAGCGCCGGCTCGCCTGTCGTGGGCATTCCTGATCCTGTCCTGTAGCGCAAACAGGGCTTTGTCGAGCGTCGCCATCTCGCGTTGCCGCGCCCTGACGGCCGCACGGTCGCGCCCTCCCCGTACTCCGTCGAACGCGGCCGCGGCGCGACTCACGGCCTGGCGACGCTGCTCCAGCAACATCCGGCACCGGTCCCTCTCGCGGGCGCCGTTTTCCCACCGGGCCAGGGCCGAGAGAACCCTGTCCCGCCAGTCTCCCACGGCCTCCCTGCGCCGCTCGCATTCACGCACGGCGCTGGTAAAAGCGTCGAGGCCGCCCGCCACCCCGCCCTCCACCGGGCGCGCGGGCGCCGGATGCTCTGTCGAACCGCACACGGGGCACGGCTGCCCGTCGACGAGCCCCGCCGCCATTAGAGGCGCCTGTGCGCGGACCCTGGCGTCATCCAGGGCCGCGCGGGCTTCCCGGAGACGCCGTTCCACCAGGTCAACCTGTTCGGCGGCGACGGCCCTCACGCCGGAGGCCGATTCCACCGGTCGTCCGGGGGCCATCTCGCCGGTGAGCGCCACCACACCCGCCCACGCCCCCGCGATCTCCCGCTCCCTGGCTTCTGCCTCGGTCGCGGCCTCACGCAGGAGGCCCTCCTGCTGCTCGAGCGCATCGAGCGCGCGGCAGGCCAGGTCGACCAGTCGCCTTTCGTTGGGATCTATGGAGAGCCGCTCCTGTTCGGCCAGCAAGGCGGCGTATTCGCTGGCTGCGGACTGCGCCGCCGCAGCGAGATTCGCGGCGTCCGCGCGGAGCCGCGCGGCGTGCTCCGACTGCGCCTTTACCCGGGCGGCCAGCCTGGACCGCTCCTCGACCAGGCCTCTAACGCGTGAATCCTTGCGCACCGCCTCCAGGACCACGGCCTGCCGCCGCGACAGCTCCGGGACGCCGTCCTCCAGGCGTTTCTCGGCCTCGGCGCGCTGGCCGGCCGCCTTTTCCGCGGCGGCCCTGGCGGCGTCGACACGTGCAGTCTCGTCCTGCAGGGCGCGGCCATCCTCGCGGATCTGGTCGGATATCCGGCGGTCCTGCTCGATCAGGGGCCGAATTGGCGCGGCCCTGACTGCCGCCGCAAGCGTCTCTCTTAACAAAGCGAACTCCGCCGAACGAGCGTCGAGCTCGCGCATCCTGGCCTCGGCGGCGTACTTCTCCACATAGAGGGCCCTCAACCCGGAGGCATCCCTGTGCCGCGTTTCAACCTCCCTGTGCCTGCCCTCCAGGTCGTCCAGCATAGCGGAATGCTCACGGACCGCTTCCTCGGCCTCCGCCACCGCGGCCCCCGAACAGTCCCCCAGGCCTCTCTGCTCACCCTCGATTTCCCGCACCCGCATTTCACAGCGGTTGAACAGGTCCCTGGCCCTGGTCGCCAGCGCGTCGCCGAACCGTTCCAGGTTGAATATGTGCTCGAGCATCCTGGCGCGCTCACCACCGGTGAGCTTCAGGAACTCGTCGAACTTTCCCTGGGGAAGCACCACCGCCCGCGAGAACTCGTCACGCCGGAGCCCGAGGAGCGCGATCACGGCCGCCGACGTCTCTCTCGGGCCCGAAGCGATGACGATCTGGTCCTCCGCTCTCCCTCCGCCCCTTGCACCGGCGCCGGCTTCGCGGCCCGGCAGCCTCCTGAGCCGCGCCGACCTCACCCTGGCCGACTCGGGATCACCGGGTTCCCTGTCGTACCGGCGTTCGACGAGGTACCGTTCACCGCCCAGCTCGAACTCGAAAGAGACCTGCAGCGACGACTCCAACTGGTTGATGATGCCGCGCGTCCCGCGCTCGGCCCTCTCCACGTGGCCGAATAGCGCGAGCGTGATAGCGTCCAGTATTGTTGACTTGCCACTGCCTGTCGGCCCGAACACCCCGAACAGCCCCGCCGCGCCCAGACTTTCGAAATCCACCACCTGCGGCTCGCGGTAGCTATGCAGCCCGCGGAATTCCAGTCTCACAGGTTTCACGGCGCCTCACCCCCCGGCGCCTCGCCTGCCGCGCCGTCGTCACTGGCAAGCTCGAGGAAAAGATCCAGGAGCTCCCGTTCGGGGGCGGCGCCCCGCTCGCGCGTCACGAAGCGGTCGAACTGCTCCGCAAGCGTGAGCTCGGACAGGCGCTGGCCCTCGTCACGGACGGCCGTCTCCGGGAGTATCACCCTCACGTTCACGATCCCCGGGTGGACCCGCCGGAGTTCTGAGACCTGGGACGCGCTCAGCGGCTGCAGTGACTCAACCTCGAGGTCAACCCAGGACTCCAGGTTGCGCGGGTCGGAGCACCACGCCTGGACCTCCGCCAGGTTGCCCGCGCGCCACCGCTTGAGTGGCTTCCCGCACGACAGTGGTACGGGGGTAACCGACGCCTGCCTGCGCGGCCCGGCGTCGACGATGACGACCTCTTTCTGCCGGTCGGCCTCGGAGAAACTGTAGGCCAGCGGCGAGCCCGAGTACATGCACGGCGCACCCGGCAGGTTGACGGCCTGCGGGCGGTGCAGGTGGCCCAGCGCCACGTAGTGCGCCGCCGGCAGCGCGACCGGATTCACGGCCATCGCCCCGCCGAGCTGGATCTGCCGCTCCGAATCGGATTCCCACCCACCGCTCACGAACAGGTGCGCGACGAGGAGGTTCACGGCGTCCGCGCGGAACGCCGAACAGGCATCCGCGAACAGCCGGGCGACGCGCCCCGAGTACGCCTCCCTTTCAGCCGCCTCCCCGAGGGCCTCGCTGAGCACCTCGTTCAACCTCGACTCCGACGGGTACGGGATGGCGTACACCACCGCCGTTTCTCCGAGACCGCGCAACCCCACCTCGATCCAGCCCGGGCCCGTCGACACCCTTGAAGCCCTCCCGCCGGAGCCGCCGGTCGCGAGCAGTTCAAGCGGGTAACCCAGGAGAGATATCCCGTGCCTCGACGCGAGCGGGTTCGCGGCGTGTAACCGGTCCGGGCTGTCGTGGTTACCCGCGATTACCACAACGGCGCGCTCGCCCCCGTCCGCGAGTCGCTCGAGCGCGTCGAAGAACATCTCCTCCGCCTCGGCGGGGGGGTTGTATGAATCGTACACGTCGCCGGCGAGGAGCACGATGTCGGCGCGCTCACGCCGGGCGATGTCGCATATCTCCTCTATGAATTGCGCCTGTTCGGGCAGGCGGGACTTTCCTTCGAGTGTCCTCCCGAGGTGCCAGTCGGAAGTGTGCAGTATCCTCACGAATTCGTACCCCCGCGGCGTGCACCGCTGGCGACGCCATGTCCCGGTGTTCGACGCGGCTCCAGAGCGCCCCTGCCCGGGCGGGTCTCCACCACTGAGATCTCGCGCTCGTTCAACCGGGACAGATACTCACCGGTGGACGGTGAAATAACAAAGGCGTGCGATAAACTCGCCGCCTCCATTGAATCCGCGCTGCCTGTGCCGTACGGTATCAACCTGTTCGAGAAGTCCCGCGCTTCGTCCTAGCTGTCGCCCTGGCGGTCGCCGCCCCCATCAGCCGGTCCCGCGGACTTGCCCGGGCCGGCGTTGAGACCCTCTTCCCCCGTCTTGAGGTGGTTGAGCAGGTTCTCGCTTGCCTTGCCTATGTGCTCGTTCAGGAGTCTCTCCGCAAGCTCCGGCTGCCTGTCCTTGATCGCCTGGAAGATAGCCCTGTGCTCCTCCAACGACTGGCCCAGTCTCCCGGGCACCCTGAGGGAGGCCACCCGCGCCCTCTGGATGTAGTGGTTGAGGCCGCCCAGCGCGTTCTTCAGCGGCCTGCTCTTGCTGGCCTCGATCATCAGCGTGTGAAATCCGGTGTCGAGGCGGGTGACCTGGTCGACGTTGCTGCGGAGTGTGTAGAATTCCATGAGGGCGATGGCCTCGTCCATCCTGCCGATCTCCTCGGGCGTTGCCCGTTCAGCGGCCCACCTTGCCGCCAGGCCCTCGATAAGCCCGCGGATGGCATATATCTCGTAGACCTCCTGGGTGGTGATCCCCTCGACTACGACGCCGCGGTTTGGGACCGAGCGTACGAGTCCCTCGAGTTCGAGCTGCCGGATTGCCTCCCTGACCGGTGTGCGGCTGACCCCGAATTCCTCCGCCAGCTTACTCTCGATCAGGCTCTCGCCCGAGCGGTACGCCCCATTGACGATGTTTTCGCGGATCGATTCGAATATGCGCGTTCGCAGGGATGGTGACTCGTAATCGCCCTCGGTAAGGGAAGAACGCTTCATGGCTGCACTCCTGTAGTCCGGCGTCCATACCCATTCTAGGTGAAACGCGCAGTCTTTACAAGATTCCCGCAGCCTGTGAATCGTCATAGCGCAACACCGCGTCAAGGCGCCCGAGGCGCCGGCTCAGTATTCGAACGGCAGCGATGCCAACATGTAGTCCAGGATGAACTCCTTCATGACCGACTCGTCGTCCTCGTCCCCTGCGTCAGCCTCAATCCCCCTGACGAAAGCCCCCGGCGACAGCGCCTGATTCCTGTTGACTCCCTTTGCGCGGCTCACGGGTCAACCCCCTTCCGGCCGCCTGCGACCGTATCCATGCCCACCTGTATACACGTATACAACGAGAGCCGGGGGGTGTCAAGGGGAATTGTAAGGTTTTCTGCGATCGATGAGTGGTTTTCGTGTGGCAGGGCCGGTCCGGGGATGGTCACGCCTCGCGGCCCGCGAGGATCGCCGCCGCCAGGGTGGCAGGCAGCCCGAACCGGGTAATCTCCTCAGCCACCGCGTCCGTGTCGTAGGCCACGCGGATTATCTCCGCGCGAACCCGCGTACATGGGTCACCGCCGGCGCAGGCCGCAGCCCAGATCTCGATGATCGCGTAGCATGCCCGGGGGTCGCCGTCCTTGGGCTTGCCGCAGCTTCCGGCATTGACGTAAAGCCGCCCTTCCGTGCTGAGCACGTACGGGACGTGGGTGTGGCCGAAGCAGTAGACTGCGGCGTCGAGGCAGGCGGAGACACGGGCCGCCGCGGAGTCGATGTCGCCGGACCTGAGATAGTGGTAAGGCGACCACGGGCTGCCGTGAAAAAGCCCGATGCACCGGGTGGTCTCGGGCGCCGGCCGGCCCTGCGCCAGGGCGCCGCCGTCATCCGCCGCAAACGGAAGCGACATCGTGAGAGGCAGCGCGGCCAGTTGCTCAAGGGACCCGCGGTCCATCCTCTCACGCGTCCACCTGAACGCTGCCATCTCGACAGCCTCGTCGCGTCCTACGGGAATGACGACGCGCGACTCGTCCCCGGCGACGCATTCCAGATCGCGGTTCCCCGCCACGCACGCGGCGGTGACGTCGCGGACGAGGCCGACCGCCTCGACCGGCCGCGGACCGTAGTTCACGAGGTCGCCGGCGCACAGCCACAGGTCGACCCCCCTGGCCCTGCCGTCGGCGAGGACGGCCTCCAGCGCGACCGCGTTTCCGTGAACGTCGGAGAAGACCCCAACCCTGAAAGACTCTCTCACTCCGGCACCCGCCTTTCCGGAAGCCGTCTGAAAATGAAAATTGACCGCAAACGCACCGCCTTGCCGCATCCGCCTGGCTAGACGCCGGGCGTGCCGCGCGGTGAAGGTGGCGCGGCGCCGGGTGGCGAATACCGGACGGTGTAACAAGGGGTGAACGCCTTGAAGATCACGGTCAGGTTCTTCGGCTACACCATGGTAGTCGCGGGCCTCGCGGATATCGCCCTCGAACTGAGGGAAGGCTCCACCGTCGGAGACCTCCTGGAGGAAGTCGGACGGAGACATCCGGCTCTCGTCCAGGGACAGGGAAAGGGAACCGGCGCGAGCGCCACGGCGCTCGTGAGGGACGGCTACATGCTGGTATCAATTAACCGCAAGCACCTCGACTCGCCACCGGAGCGCGCCCCGCTGGCGGATGGCGACGAGGTGTGGCTCCTACCCCCCGTGGCCGGCGGCTGAGCAAGACGCCGAACGTCTCGTTGACCCCGCCATCAGCAGCCCCATCTCCTCTATGTCGGCGTTCCTCCCGTCAAGTATCCCGGCGATCTCGCCCTCGTACATGACCGCTATCCTGTCCGACAGGGCGAGGATCTCCTCGAGTTCGACGGAAACGAGCAATACCGCGCAACCCCGTTCGCGTTCGGCCAGGATCCGCGAGTGTACGTACTCGGTGGCCCCGACGTCGAGACCGCGGGTGGGATGCATGGCGACGAGCAGTCTCGGCTGGCGCGACAGCTCCCTGGCCAGTATCACCTTCTGCTGGTTCCCGCCGGAGAGGAGCTTCACCTTGACGTCCTGGTTGGGAGTCCTGATGTCGTACTGGCTGATGAGGCTGTCCGAGAACCTGCGCACCTCGCCCTCGTTCAGCATGATGCCTCGCGAGATGGGCGGGCGGTAGTACGTCTGCAGTATGGCGTTCTCCGCGACGCTCATCTCGAGTATCAGGCCCGTCCTCTGCCTGTTCCCAGGGATGTGCGCCATACCCGTCTCTGCCAGCGGCCTGGGGGGCAGCCCGGTACAATCGCGACCGAGCACGGCCACGCTGCCGGATTGAGCCTTTCTGAGCCCCGTGATGGCCTCGATCAGTTCCATCTGACCGTTGCCGTCGACTCCGGCGATACCCAGGACCTCGCCGGCCCTTACTTCGAGGGAAACCCCCTTCACCGCACGGAGGCCGCGGTGGTCGTTGACGACCAGGTTGGAGACGCTCAACACGGTCTCGCCCGGGGATGTCCTCGCTCCCGAGGTGTCCAGCCCCACCTCGCGGCCGACCATGAGCCTCGCGAGTTCAGAGGGGTTCGTGTCACGAGTGTTGACCGTAGCCACGACCCGCCCATCCCTCAGCACCGTGACCCGGTCACTCACGTTCATGACCTCGTTGAGCTTGTGGCTGATGAATATGATCGTGTGACCCTGGGACGACAGCGTCTTCATGACGGAGAACAGCTCCCGCGTTTCCTGCGGCGTCAGCACAGCGGTTGGCTCGTCCAGGACGAGGATCCTGGCACCGCGGTAGAGCGCCTTGAGTATCTCGATCCTTTGCTGCTCGCCGACGGACAGGTCTGCCACCCTCGCGCGGGGGTCGATCCGGAACAAATACTCCGCGGCCAACCTGGTGACCTCGGCCTCGGTGGCCTTCAGGTCGAGCAGCGGACCGCGGCCGTCGTCCATGCCCAGGACGACGTTCTCGGCGACGGTGAGGGCGGGGATCAGCATGAACTCCTGGTGGACCATGCCGATACCGGCGTCGAGGGCGTCCCGCGGAGACGATATCCTCAGGGGGCGACCGTCGATACATATCTCGCCATCGTCCGGCTCGTACAGTCCGTAGAGGATATTCATAAGCGTACTCTTGCCGGCGCCGTTCTCGCCCAGGAGGGCGTGCACCTCGCCCTTGCGCACGCTCAGCGAAATCCCGTTGTTCGCCACGACGCCTGGGAAACGCTTGACTATGCCTCTCATCTCAAGGAATTCCAACGCCCTGACCTCCCTGGGAGCCGCGGGGGCGGGGTCGCTCCCGCCCCCGCGCGTTGATCGCCGGCACAAGCCGCGAGCATCCGGTACCACCCGGCAGGCGGCCGCGGTCCACTACTCCAGGCCCGCTATCACTCGGGCGTCGGCTTATCGAGCACCGGCACCTGGATCTTGCCGTCGATGATGTCTTTCTTGGTCTTCTCCATCAGGTCCTTGACCTCTTTCGAAACCTTGCTGTCGAGGTCGTGGAACGACGCCCAGCCGACCGCGTTGTCCTTGAGGCCGTAAAGGAATACCTTGCCCTCGAACTTGTTGTTCTTCACCATGTCGACGGCGAGTTCGAACATCCTGTCCACGTTCCTGAGGCTCGACGTGATCATGACCGTCGGCGCCAGGTGGTTCTGGTCGTTGGTGTTGCCGATACAGAGTACGTTGCGCGACTTGCACGCTTCGTACGCGCCGTGCGCGGCCGCGTCGGCGTTGACGTGGATGAAGTCGCACCCGCTGTCGATGAGCGCCAGGGCGGCTTCTTTCGCCTTGTTGACGTCCTCCCAGCTACCGATGTAGGTGGCGCTGACCTTGATGTTCGGATTGACTGACTTGGCCCCGGCCTTGAAGGCCTCGATGGGCCGGACGATCGACGAGATCTGGTGCGCGCCGACCGCGCCGAGCTTGTTGCTCTTCGTCATCTTCGCCGCCAGTACGCCGAGGATGTAGTCGGTTTCCCAGTTGGCGAACCTCATCGACGCGAAGTTGGCGCCGTTGACGCCGCCGTTGATGCAGATGAAATAGGTCTTCGGGAAATCCGGGGCGACCTTCTTTACCGGGTCGCCGAACTCAAAACCATGCCCGAACACGAGCTGGTACCCCTTGGCCGCGTAGTCCCTCAGGGCCGTTTCGATGTCCGCCTGCGCGACCTTCTCCGAGAACGCGACGTCGGCCGTGCCGTTGTCCTTCATTTTCATGAGACCCTTGTACGCCGCGGCGTTCCAGCCCGCGTCGTTTATCGAGCCGGGCAGCACGAGCGCGATCTTCATCTTGGTCCCGCCGGCCGGCTTGGAGCCCCCACCGCACCCGGCCAGGAGCCCGGCCACAAGTGCCAGGGCGAGCAAAACAAGACCAAACCTCCGCATCATTCATTACCCCTCCCGTTGTGTTCGATAATGTACCGCGATGCCTCAAACGCCGATCGTCCTCCGTGCCCCGGGCACCCCTCCCTCCACAAACAGGAACAGCGAACCCACCCCAAAAGCGTCATCCGCGAACCCAGCCTCGGCCTGTCCGCGACAGCCCGCGACCAGTCCCGCCTGCCGTGCAATTCCTATTTCTCACCCTTGACGTACGGCCGCCCGCCGGCAGCGGGTGCGCTCGCGCGGCCGATGAGCCCCGCCAGGGTGACCATGGTCAGGACGTAGGGCAGCATGAGCGGGAACTCGGGCGGGATCCTGAACCCGAGCGCCTGCACGCGGAGCTGGATGGCCTCCGCGAAACCGAAGAGTATGGCGGCACCCAGCGCCCCGAATGGCGTCCACTTGCCGAGCACGACGGCCGCCATCGCCATGAACCCCCTGCCGGCGGTCATCTCCTCGGCGAACATGTTGAGCTCACCCAGCGAAAGCACGGCTCCTCCCATGGCGGACAGCGCGCCGCACACAAGAAGGCACAGGTATCTCACCGCGAAAACGTTCACACCAACCGTGTCGAGCGCGCGGGGGTGCTCGCCAGCGGCCCTTATCTTCAGCCCGAGCCTGGTGCGGTACAGCACGAACTGCGCCACGGGCAGGATGAGATAGGCGATGTAGACCAGCGGCACGTGGGTGAAGAACACGGGACCGGCGAACGGTATGCCGCTCAACAGAGGCACGGGCATTACCTTGAACGCGGGGACCTTCACCGGGGACGTCGTTATCCCGAAAATCGCGCGAAAGAAGAACCCCGTCAGGCCTGTGCACAGGAAGTTCAGGGCAGTCCCGGCCAGGACCTGGTTGACCGCAAGAGTCACCGTGACGAACGCAAAGACCAGCGCAGTGACCAGCCCCGCAACGATGGCGGCCATCATCCCGAGCCAGGGGCTGCCGAGATAGTGCGAGCCGAGTACACCCGCGAGGCACCCGGCGAGCATGGTCCCCTCGAGACCGAGGTTCACGACCCCCGACCGCTCCGAGTAGACGCCGCCCACCGCGGAGAGTAGAATCGGGACCGACATCCTTACGGTGGCCAGGCACAGCATCTGCCAGAACGCCATCGTCAGGAGAAGGCCGAGGTTCATGCCGCGTCCCTCCTTTCAACCCGCGCCGCGGTGGGTCTCGGAAGGATCGAGTTCAGCCTCCTGGTGATGTACTTGAGGTTGTAGGCCGCCACGACGAACATCACCACGAGGCCCTGTATGACGTAAACGATGGTTATCGGGACCCCGTGACTGCGCTGCATCTGGTTCGCGCCCGTACGCAACGCGCCGAACAGGAAGGCCGAGGCCACCACGCCCTGCGGTGTGCTCTGCCCGAGGAGGGCGACCGCCACCCCGTTGTACCCGACCCCGCCGGCGAAATACTCGATGAGTCTCTGGTGTACGCCGATCACCTCGACCGCGCCCGCGAGGCCGGCCAGGCCGCCCGAGATGAACATGGCGACAACCATGTTCCGCCCGACGTCTATCCCGCCGTACCTGGCTGCCTCGGCGTTCAGGCCCACGGCCCTGATCTGGTATCCCAGGGTGGTCTTCCACAGGATGACGTAGACCGCGTACGCGGCGAGGAGGGCGAGGATGAACCCCAGGTGAAGCCTTGTGCCCTTGACCAGGAGGGGCAGCCTCATGGCCGGTCCGAACTCGGGGCTCTGTGGGAACATCCCGGCCTCTTCCTGGAGTGAGTGGTTGAGCAGGTACGTTGTGCTGTACACCGCGATGTAGTTGAGCATTATGGTGTTGATGATCTCGCTGACGCCGAGGCGCGCCCTGAGCCAGCCGGGGATCGCGCCGATGATGCCGCCGCCTATGAAACCGGCGATGATGGCCAGCGGCTGGGCGACCCAGGGCGAGGAATTTCCTAACTGCAGCGCGACGATGGTGGCTCCCACCGCCCCCGCGTATAGCTGCCCTTCCGCACCGATGCTGAGCATTCCGCATCGCCTGGCGAACGCCACTGATAGCCCCGTGAATATGAGGGGTGTCATCTTGACCAGGCTGTCGCCGAACGAATACGCGCCACCGAACGCCCCCTGGAACAACGACCAGTAAGCGCCGAACGGGTTGACCCTTATCGAGGCTATGAGCAGCCCCCCGACCACGAACGACGCCAGGACGGACAGCACGGGCACTGTCAGGGATTGCGCCGTGCGCCTCAGCGCCTGGCGGGTGTCCTGGAGTACAATCGCCTTCGGTGACAACCGCATCACCCTTTCGCTGCATGGTCGGGGGTTGTCCCGCCCACGGGCGCGAGTCCCGACCGCAGGGCCAGGTCGAGCGCCAACCGGTCGAACCGGCGGTACACTCGCTCCGCGTCGACCTTCGTGACGCGACCCTCCCACACCACCGGCTCGCCGCCGACGAACACGTGCCGCACCGCGCCGGGCGAGGCGGAAAACACGAGCGACGCCGCCGGGTCGTGCACGGGTGACGTGCTTGGTGCCGACCTCTTCATCAGGAACATGTCCGCCCTCTTCCCCACCTCGATCGAGCCGGTGACCTCCGCCATTCCGATGGCGCGCGCCGCCCCGGTAGTCGCCATTTCCAGCGCGTCCCACGCCGTCAGCGCTACGGAGTCGCACGAGGCGATCCTCTGCAACAGCGTCGCGAGTTTCATCGTCTCGATCATGTTCATGCTGTTGTTGCTCGCCGCCCCGTCCGTACCCAGGCACACTGTCACGCCGGAATCCAGCATGTCCCGCACCGGCGCGGCGCCGGAGGCCAGGTACATGTTCGACGCGGGGTTATGCGAGACTCCCGCGCCGCGGCGGGCAAGGATGTCGATGGTATAGCGGTCGCATTTAACGCAGTGGACGGCAAGGAAATCGGGGCCGAACAGGCGCGCCCCGTCCATGACGTCAACGGCGCGCGTGCCGTACCGCTCGAGGCACACGGCGTCGTCGGTCCCCGTCTCGAACGTATGCATCGTGATGCGGGTCCCGGATGAATCCGCGAAACGGCGGACCTCCTTGAGCGCGTCCTGCGTGAGCCCCCATATCGCCGTGGGCGCAATCCATACGTCCATGCGGTTCATGCCGGCGGCCCGCGACTTCAGGCGTTCAACCTCGCCGAACACGAACGAGGTGTCCTCGATGAGCTCCGGCGGGAACCCCCTGTCGGCCCCCGTGTTCCTGAACCCACGCGCGAACACCGACCTCACGCCCGTCTCCGACATGCCGTCCATCACCGCGTCGCAGAACTCCGGCCGCCTGTTGGCGTACATGAAATCAACTATCGTGGTCGTCCCGCACAGGAGCGCCTCGACGCACCCCGCCAGGGCCGAGTACCTCACGTCCTCCAATTCGAGATTAACCGCGGCCGGTTTGATGACGTCGTGCCACCAGGTCTCCAGCCGCCTGTCGCTGCCAATCCCCTTGAGGAGGCTCTGGAACAGGTGCGCGTGCGTGTTGATGAGGCCGGGAAATAGCACGTCCCCGCCCGCGTCGATGACCCTGCGCCCGCCGCGCGGCTCTGCGGCGGTAGGAGCGGTGAGCGCGTCACAGGCAAGAGCGCCGTCCGCCAGACCCTGTGCTGCACCGGGCGCCACCAGCGCAGGGACGATCGCCGCAATGACTCCGTCTCGGACGATCACGTCGGCCGGGTCTATAACCCGGCGCTGCGCGCCCATCGTCACGACCGTTGCGTTCTTGATGATCAGCTCTGTCACGGTACTCCTCCGGCTGCCGTCACCGGCGACGATAGCCCGCGGAACCTCGACGGCGAGAACCGCCTCACGTCCGCGGGGTCCTTGCCGAGAACCATGTCCGATATGCGCCGGCTGACCCAGGGTCCCATCGTTATCCCTGACCCCTCGAGCCCCGATGCCACGAAGTAGCCTTCCATGCCCTCGACCGGCCCGATCACGGGCATCCCGTCAGGCGTGTACGGCCTGAGGCCGGCGAAAACCCTGATTGCGCTGAGGTGTCTAAGGTACGGCACGTACCTCACCGCGTTCCTGGCTACGGCCTCCATGATGTGCGGGGGGCAACCGCGGTTCTCGCCTGCGAATTCCCTGGAGCTCCCGATGATGAAGTTGCCGGGAGCTGCTTGCTCGATCGCAAGCCCGATGAGGACGCCGGGGCTGGCCGGGGCCTTCTCGGCCGAAAGATACCCCGCCGAAAGGATGTTCGACGAGGCGCTCGTGGGGCTTGGCTCCGTTACGATTACCACGCCCCTCCTCGGGGTTATGGGGAACGACACCCGCGGAGCGGCGACGCGTCCCGCATGAATCCCGGCGCAGTCGACGACGTTGCCTGCGCGGATCTCGACGCCCCCCGCGGATAGCCCTTCGACCCTCTTTCCCGCGAGCAAGAGCGAGTCTGCCCTCAGGCCGGTGATGAGCCTGGCCCCAAGCCGGCGGGCCGCCGTAAGGAACCCATGCGTGACCAGGAACGGGTTTACCAGCCCCTCCAGCCCCGAGTACCCCGTGAGGCCACCCGCGCAGCGGCTGTGGTCGATGAGCGGCTCCCGCGCCGCAACCCCTTTACGGTCCAGCATGACAGCGTGAAGACCATGTTCGGCGCAATCGCCTGCAACCCTCTCGAGCGAGTCAAGGCCGGCCTCGTCTTCTGCCACGTAAATGAGACCGCGACCCTGGTCGAGCTCCACGTCACACCCGAGATCCCTCTCCAGGTCGCGGTACATCTCCAGACTTGCGCGGGACTGCTCAATCAGGTCCGCCGCTTTGCCGATGTAGCTCAGCCCGCCGTTGCAGGCACCGGTCGCTCCTGCGCATGGAAAGCGCTCCTCGATCACGACGGCGCTGAGCCCCTCTCTGGCCAGGTAGTAAGCGACCCCGCTCCCCACGATCCCTGCTCCGATTATGACTACGTCCACATCGCGGACTCCGGTGCCGCCGGTGTTATCGATGAGCCGTTCCCCCAGGTCAATACGCTTTTCTCAGAAATATTAAACTCACGAGGTCCGGATTCATCAGGGCCTTCGTAACCGCAAGTGGTCTGTCGTCAACGCTGAAATGCGTCTCCTCCCAGATCACGAGGGGTGTGCCCTCGGTGAGGTTGAGGGCTCGGACCCCCTCCTCCGTTGAGGCGGCCCCGATCCTCGCGAGGGTATGGCTGAGCTCGCACCCCGCTGCCAGGCGGAGAAACTCGAATATGGAACCCTGCAGCGCTTGCGGTAGCGCCTGTTGCGCCATCCAGGCAGGCACGTAGTTCTTGCAGAAAATGGCCGGTATCCCATCACCGTAGTGGAGCCTGGTGAAGACCGGAAGCGGCACACCGGCTTCGAGGCCGAGCATGGACGCTACGTCGGGGGCATTCTCCTCGCCGGCGGGCATCAGCGGGGAGGCCGAGGGCGAACGGCCCGTGGCCGCGATGATGTCCATGAAACTGACGCGGGCGTCTACCACCGACCTGACCCTGAGTACGCTCGAGTGGACAAGGTTGCCGACGCCCTGGCGTTTGGTGATGATCCCCTTCTCCTCGAGGGACCGCAACGCTTCTCGGACCGTGCTCCTGCCGACGTCCAGCATTTCCGCGAGCGCGTCTTCAGGGGGAAGCATGTTTCCTTCGCACACGCCCGGGCGGGTCGTGAGCAGCGAAATCATCTGTTCGGCTGTCTTGGTATATAGCGGCCTCGCCACACGACCACCGTCCCGGTTCGCCCGGCGCGCCCGCTCACCGGCGGCGGTAGCGCCGGACTACTGCTGTCGATTCATCTGATATGTGCCAAAGACATCTGAGGACTTACTTATGATAATGCCACCACATCCACGATGTGTCAATTCGCGTGAACGGCCCTGTGGCGTCCCGGGCCGGCTGGGCGGACGGTGGGGTCGCGCCGGTCACCCGAGTACTGACGACCCTACCGCCGCGCCGCGGCCGACGCCTGCCTCGCGCGTTCCAGGGCGTGCAGGAAGAGTACCACTCCGATCACGGCGTAGGCCACAAAGACGCGGAAATACTCACCTACCTGGGGATTCCCCATCAGGCGCTGCCCCGCGTACGGAGACACGATAAAGAGTAAGTGGAAGAGCAGTGTCCCGACAACCGCCTGGCCGACGGTGGCCTTGACCACGGTCGCGCCGCCTACCAGGAGAGCGGCGATCGCGAACATCCCCACCTGCTCGTGACTGTTGTATGTGTTGATCGTCCCCACGTTCTGGAGGAAGATAATGTGCCCGGTCGAGGCCAACACCGTCGAGAGCACGAGGGCTATTGTGCGGGTCCTGTCCACGTTGATGCCGGACACTTCGGCGATATGCATGTTCTGTCCAACCGCTCTGAAGTCCTGGCCCAACTTGGTACGGTAAAGGGCCGTTATCGCCCAGCCCGTGGCCGCTATCACGGCAAACGTGACCACCGGTATCAGGATCCCGCCCGGGACAATCGCCAACAGGTTATCCAGGGCGTACTTCATATACTTGAGCTCCACGGTATTCCTCAAGCCAAAGCCCTGGGGGAGAACCAGATCCGGGTTCCTTATGGGGAACACGGTCCCGCACAGGAACAGGTACACGAACTGGTAGACCCCGTTCATGAAGAAGCCGAGTATCATGCCCGCGATCATCTCGTGCCCCCTCGCCCTGTTGAGGACCGACGCGGCTAGCAGCCCGAGCGCCACAGCCAGCGGAATAGAGATTGCGACCGCGGAGAGTAACCCCGCTATCCCCGGCACCTTCAGATGCGTCACGATAAACAGACCGGTCTGCCCGGCCATTGCCCCCAGCACGATCCCGAAATTCAGACCCAACCCGGCGACCACCGGGATGGTCAGCGACATCACCGTGAACGTGTTCCTTCCAAGCCTGGTAATGATCTCCTGGATGAGGAATTGCGGTGATTTCCCGCAGAGCGCGACACCGAACGTGCACAGGATGAAGAACAGGAGCGGCACGGCGTTCTCCGAGAGCCCCTCGCGGGTAAACACGTGCCGGAAACGCGCTCCCGGTGTGCGTGAGACCCTTTCTTGCCTGATACTCATGACCCGTTCCGCCCCCTTGTCAGGGCATACAGGATCATGCCGTTGGAGATGATTATCCTCGCCACCTCGGACATGTCCCCCTGGATGAGAGTCTGTGCTACAGGCAGCGATGTGGTTAGCAATGCCTGGAAAAGGAGCACGCCCACCACAGCGTGCAGGACGGTTGCGTACTGAGTACTCGCCCCTCCAATCAGGACCGACGCGACGGCGGGAAACGCCATCATGAGAGGCGCGGTGTAAAGCTGGATGAACCCGAGGCTCTGCGCATAGACCACGATTCCCGCGGCGCCCAGTACCGTGGACAGGATCGATCCCATCAAGCGAGCTTTGTCCACGTCAATGCCGCAAGCGGCCGCGAAAGCGGGGTTACTGCCGGCGACACGCATGGCGATACCGCGGGGTGTCCGCAGGAACACCCACATTAGCAGGCACGCCATGGCGAAGAACCCGAGAAGACCCAGAGGGATCTCGAACCCGCCGGCCTTCAACCTGAAGAGGTTGTCGAGGACGTGACCGAAGTTCTCGTCTATCGCGAAGGTTACTCGAAGGCCTTGCCCTCCGACCACGAAGATCATCTTCGGGTTGTGAAACGGCGCCATCACCCAGAACATGCACATCCCCGCGACTATCGAGAAGCCCGCATACGTGCCAACCATCATCTCCTGCCCTTTGACGCGGTTGAGCAGGTTGCCATATACATATCCCACAACGGTACCCACGACACACCCTATAAAGAGGGCAACAAAGAACCCCGCAAACCCGATTAGGTTCCACTCGAACGCGAGCACCAGCCCGAGAAGCCCGCAGATTACTCCGACAGGAAGGCCGAAGTTCATGCCAAGGCCCGCTTGAATGCTGGGAACCATCGCCAGCACAAGTAGCCCGTTCATACCGGCCCTGGTGAGAGAATTGGAGATTAACATGGGGATAGGCAGGCCCTTGATACCGGCGAGAATGAATATGAGCAACAGAAACCCGGCTATCACGAGGCGCGCCGCCCCAAGGCTCCTGAGGGATAGGGCCGCTCTAGCCAGCATGTGGAAGCTCCTTTCCGGCCATCGCCAACCCGAATGCCGTATCGGAGGCCGTAGGCTCTAGAATAGCGCTTATGCGACCGTTGTGCATTATCGCGATCCGGTCGCAAACCTTCCTCAGCTCGTTCAGTTCGCTTGACGTCATGACGATGGTTGTTCCCTTTTCCTTGTTGAGGTGGATCAATTCATCGAGGACGCGTTCCTTTGCCCCAACGTCAATCCCCCGCGTGGGCTCGGAAACCAGGAATACCTGGGGGTCGAGCGTCAACGCTTTCGCCACGCACACCTTCTGCTGGTTTCCGCCGCTGAGCTGGCGCACCCTCTGCCTGGTATCAGCGCACCTGATGTCGAGCATTGACACCATCCTGGAGGCATGGGCCCTCACCGCGGCCCCGTCCCTCATCACGATCGGCAAAGGCCCCATGCGCCGCAGGAACCTGCCCTGGGTCTGCATTGCGGCCACCGCAATGTTGTCTTCCACCGGCTCATCGAGGAGTAGTCCGACACCCCGGCGGTCCTCGGACAGGAACGCAAGGCCCGCGCTCAAAGCCCCGAGGGGGTGGTTGAGCGGAATCCGCACGCCGTCCTTTTCGACCTCACCGCGGGCTGGCTGCAGGCCCATGATGCCGTTTGCCACTCCCAGTTTGCCGTGACCGGCCAGCCCCCCGATTCCGAAAACCTCGCCCTTGAACACGTCGAAAGAGACCCCTCTCACCATCTCGCCCGGCATATCCACCTCAAGGTCCCGGACCCTGAGCGCCACGTGAACGCCCTCCATCCTGCCCCCGCTTCCGGTCCGCGACATCTGCCCAAGGCTTCTGCCAACCATGAGCGCCGCGATCTGGTCGACCCTTGCCTCGCTCCCGCGCATTCTGCCGACCACCTCGCCGTCTCGTAGGACGGTGATGGTGTCGGAAACCTCGATAACCTCGTCGAGCCTGTGGGTGATGAACAGAATGGCGATCCCCGACGATGAGATTACTTTCATCGCCCTCAGCAGGTTAGACGCTTCGCCCTCGGTAAGGACAGCGGTGGGTTCGTCGAGCACGAGGAGAGCGACCCTGCTTTTGTCTATTTCCCGGGCGATTTCGATGAACTGCATGTGCCCCACGGGCATGCCTGCTACCGGTAACCACTCGTCTATGGAGAGTTCCAGCCTATCTAGAGCGCGCCTCGAGTCCCTCCTCATGGAGGGGATGTCCAGGGTTTCCATCCGCTTGCCAAGAAACCTGCTCAGGATGTTGGGGTCGGTGGTCTCGCGGTTGAGCTTGATGTTCTCGGTTACGGTGAATCCCGGGATAAGCATGAACTCCTGGTGGACCATACCGATCCCGGCGTGCATGGCGTCCCTCGGGTTCCTGAAGTCCACTTTGGACCCATTGAACCGGACTTCCCCCGAAAAACCGCCGGTCTCATGGATTACGGGCATTCCGAAGACGATGTTCATCAGCGTGGATTTTCCGGCGCCGTTTTCGCCTACGAGGGCGTGTATCTCCCCCTCCTGAACATCGAGGTCTATGCCCTTGAGGACCCTGTTTCCGTAAAACTCCTTTTGAACACCCCTCAAAGACAGGACTGGACCGCTCGGCACTTTGTCATCCCCCATTGCCCGCGAATATATAGCCGGGCGGGGTGCCCCGCCCGGCCAGCCGAGCTACAACCTTATTTCTTCCCGAAGATGTACGAATTCTCAATGCCCAGGTACATGTTGCGGCCTTCTATGTACCTCGACACCTGAATGCTCACCCCCGACTCTTTCTCGAGCGCCTTCTTCACCGCGTCGAGGTCACTCAACTTGAGCTTGCCCTCTATCGCTCCCATAGACAGCTCTGCTGCCGCCTTGACGGCCACGTAGTTGTACGGGGCAGGCCACGTGGCGAAACGCCCGGCCCCGCCCTTCTCGACGATCTTCTCTTCAGTGGCCTTCAGGATCGCGGGGAAGTTGCCCGCCATGCCCTTCACGTCAATACCAAGCGCCCCGGGGTAACCGTGGGTCGGACTGGGGCAGCATTGCTCGGCGAAGATCCCGCCGCTCGCCAGGGTCGCCTTGATGAGCGGCTCCTGCATGCCGCAGTTCGTGCTGAACAGGCAGATGTCCTTGCCATGCTGCTGGACCTGCATCGGGACGTTCTCGAGAATGAACTTCTGCGCGCCGGGAATGCCGTCCGGACCCATCGGATCGGGCGCGGTCACGAACACGAACTCTATGCCTTCCGCCGCGCACGCTTCCTTCATCAAGTCACGACGCTTGGCGAGCAGCTCCATCGCCATGTGCCTCGGGAACGAATAGTGGATGAACTTCTTCGCTCCGAGCTGCTTCGCCATCTTGATGATGGTCTTGCCCCTCGCAAGGTCGTCCGCCTGGAAGACCAGGTCCGCCTTTTCCGATACGATCTTCGGGTCCTCGTGCGCCTCGACGACCGTAATGACGATATCCTTGCGCTTCTGCCTTATGCGGTCTATGGCGGCGGCCGTTCCCGGCACACCCTGCGCGACGATGATCGCTTTCACCTTGGGATCGTCAGCAAGTCCCGCTATCTGGCCGATGGTCGTTTCCTGCTCCTGCATGAAGTTATCGGGATAGGTGACATGGACAACGCGGTCCCCGTACTTGGCCTTGACCGCCTCCGCAGCGCGGTATTCGTCCTCGTTCTGCGTTACCGTGGTGGTCGCCAGACCGATCTTGTAATCCTGGGACACCTGGCCGCCGCCGGCGCCGCCACCGCAACCCGCAACACCCACGAGTAGCCCTGCCAAGAGGAACACACCGATGAACCGTTTCACATTGGTCATGGTTACGAAACCTCCTCCCGAGTTTGAGTCACGGAGCGTCAGATCGCGTCTTCTGAGTGGACCCCCCTCCAGATTCAACCCTATACAATGATGCATCTACGGCTTGTCGGTATTCTACAGCGCTGCTTTCCATTCCTTCCTAAAATCGGAATTAGCGGAGATTTGAATTCACCGGAAGGCGTAGTCGAAAGGGGCAGGTCAGATGGGGCTCCTTTTGAACCGCGAACATATAGCCGGGCGGTATATCGACAATGCTAGCGCGGGACAGAAAAATTACGGAAATCGGAGCGCAGCGGTGTCAGGCAACGTTCGGGGTATGAACTCTCCGCGGGCCAGGTCGCCGGACCGCCCGGGCGGGTTTTCCCGGCCGGGGTTGCTACGGTAGACCGGCAGGCCCCTGAGAACCGTCATCACGACTTGCCCGCGCACCGGCCTACCGTCGTATATGCTGTAGTCCCCGCCCCCCGGGAGGTTCTTTGAGGACACCCGACACCTCGGCGACGGGTCGAACAACACCAGGTCCGCATCGAAGCCGGCCGCGACGGCGCCCTTCCTCGGCCACAACCCCATGATCCTCGATGCGTTACAGGACGTGACCGCCACCAGCCTCTCGAGGCTTATGCGCCCCGCCTGGACCCCTTCGGTATACATGAGTTGCAGGATGAGTCCGGTCGACCCCACGCCGTTGGGTATCTCATTGAACGGCCGCCCCTCGCATGCAGAGAGGGGGAACGGACAATGATCGGACCCCACGCAGGATATCTCGCCCAGTGCCAGCCCGCGCCACAGGCGCTCGCAGTCCGCCTTCGTCCTCAGCGGAGGCGACATCACGTAGCGGAATCCATCCTGTGCCGCGAGGTATGAGTCGTCCAGGAGCAGGTAGTGCGGGCACGTCTCGGCCCACACTGTCTCGCCGGCGCGCCTCGCCGCCGCAACCGCCTCCAGGGACTCTCCGGTCGAGAGATGGACGAAGTAAAGCCTCCCGCCCGCGGCGCGGTTCAGTACCAGCAACCTCTGCACCGCCTCGACCTCGGCGAACGAAGGCCTGCTCATGCCATGGTAATATGGCGCTGTCTTGCCCTGTTCAAGGAACTCAGCGGTATAATGCCGGATTATCTCGTCGTTTTCCGCGTGGGCGCACACGAGCGCCCCGGACTCCGCCGCAGCCAGCATGACAAGCCACAGCGATCTCGTATCGAGGGCGAGCCCTTCGTAGGTGGTGAACACCTTGAACGAGGAAACCCCCGACTCCACGAGGTGCCTGATCTCGTTCGCGGTCTCCCGGCCGACCTGATTGACCACGACGTGAAGCGAGTAATCCACTCCCACCGCCGGTCCCGCCGTCGCGCCCGCCACCCCGTCCGGCGCCCCGCCGGCGCTGCGAATTCTCGCCTCGAACGCTGCAGTAAGGCCCTGCCCCTGCTCCGGCTGGGCGAAGTCGATTATCGTCGTGACGCCGCCGGACGCGGCGAAAGCCGACCCCGACGCCCAGTTGTCCGACGTAGGGACGCCGCCTGTGCCCACGTCGTTCATGTGGGTGTGCGGGTCTACGAGTCCCGGTAACACCAGGAGCCCCCTCGCGTCGACCTCGGTGGCGGCCTCGACCTGCTGCCTGAGGTCGCTGCCTACGGCATGGACGCGGCCGTCCTTTATGGCGACGTCCTGGGGAGCGCTGCCCCACGCGTTGACGACGACGCCTCCATATACGAGCGTGTCTACTCTCATATCCCCCGACCACCTATCCGGAGCTACACCCCCCATAACCTGGACGCCGCGCGCCTCGTACCCTGGAGCACTGTCTCGCGGTCCAGCGTGAGCACGGCCCCGCTGGACTTCACGAGCTGGCCACCCACCATCACGTCGCGCACGTCCTTCGGGTTCCTGTGCAGGACCACCTGTTCGAATACGTTTCCAGCCGTCACCGGGGTTGAAAGGTCCATCTGGATGGTTATCAGGTCGGCCGGCGCGCCCGGGGCGAGTGTTCCGAGGCCCGCCAATTCGGCGCGCCGCGAAGCCCCCGCTACCACTACCCCTCCCAGCCTGGTTGCCATGTCGTACACCGTCTTCGCGGGCATGACCCGCGGGTCTTCCCTGTACGCCTTGTGAATCAAGAACGCGCCGCGCATTACCTCGAAGAAGTTGTTGACATAGCCGTCCGTGCCCAACCCGGCGCTAACTCCAGCCGCCAGCATGTCGGGAACGGGCGAAACGCCTCCGCCGACCTCGCAGTTGGACAGGGGCATGTGTGATACCTTGACTCCGCCGTTGGCGAGCAGGGCTATCTCCTCGGGGCTCACCTTCACGCACTGCGAGGCGACGAGGTCCGGACCCAGGAAGCCCATCTCGTCGTACAGCGCCGCAGGGCGCTTGCCGTACTTCCTCTCGCACCACTCCGGTTCGTATGAGCTCTCCGACATGTGGATGTGCATCCCGCAGCCGATTTCCCTGGATATGTCCCTGGCGCGAGCCAGAAACGCCCGCGAGCAGGTGAACGTCGTGTGGATGCACATCATGCCGCGAACCCCGGAACCGCCGGACCTGGATGAAGCGAACCGGGCATTTTCCTGCAGCCCCATTCCCGCCCTATCCGGCCCCGACCTCTCGGTCGCCTCGAACGAAAGGAATCCGCGCAGGCCGGTGTTCTCGACCTCCTCCGCCTCGACGTCGAGGCAGCCCGGCAGCGCGTTGGGCGCCTCCAGCACGTCCGCGAAGCAGGTAACGCCGGAGTCGATCATCTCGTAGCAGGCGGCGCGCACCGCCGCGCGCAGGGTTTCGTGGTCGAGGCGGTCCTCGACGTACGGCCACCAGAACTCCTCGAGGAACGAGTAGAACCCCGAGGGGGCGGCGTGCACGGGGATGCCTCGCGACAGTATGCCGTACATGTGCATGTGGGTGTTGACGAACCCGGGCGCCACCAGCGCCCCGGGCGCAGCGATCTCCCGGGCGGCCGGCCGTTTCGCCTCGAGTTCGCCTACAGGCCCCACCGACGCGACCTTACCGTCCTCGACGAGCACGCCCCAGCCATTCCTGATCCCATCTTGCGCCGATGCCAGCAGGTAGTCGCCGTACACGAGCACGGGTTCCACACGGACACCCCCTGTCGCCAGGCCGACGCTTGCTCTACCGCCTTCCGGTCGCGCGGGAGCTACATCGTGCAGGCCATTATCGACTTGTTGATGTGCAGCCTGTTCTCGGCCTGATCGTAGATGACCGAGTGCGGGCCGTCCATGACCTCCTCGGTGACCTCGATGCCGCGGTCGGCCGGCATGCAGTGCATGTATATCGACCGGGGCTTCGTGACGCTCATCTTCTTCGAGTCGACGACCCACCCGGGGTACTTGTCTATCAGGGCGATGCCCTCTTTCTCGTCCTTAGTGTAGGCAATCGGCCCCCAGCTCTTGGGGTACACGATGTCGGCGTCGCGGAACGCCTCGGTCATGTCGTTCACGACCTCGAACTTGACGCCGGCCTCCTTCGCGTTGTTCTCGGCGGCGGCCATCACCTCGGGCAGGAGATGGAACTCCCTGGGTATGGCCAGCGTGACGTCCATCCCGAAGCGGGGCATGAGGGTGACCAGCGAGTGCGGCATCGACAACGGACGCACGTACTTGGGCGCGTACGTCCAGGAGCAGACGAACTTGCGGCCCCTCAGGTCTCCGCGGAACTTCTCCATGATCGTCATCAGGTCGGCGAGCTCCTGAGTGGGATGCCACAGGTCACACTGCATGTTGATGACGGGGATCTTCGCGTATTGCGCGATGGCGTTCATGTACCTGTTGCCGACGCCGAAGGTGGTGTTGCGGATCGCGATACCCTCGCCGTACCTCCCCAGCACCTCGACGGTGTCCTTCGGCCCCTCGCCGTGGTCGATCTGCGTGGCCTTGGGCGTCAGGTAGATCGCGTGCCCGCCGAGCTGGTGGATGCCGGCCTCAAACGAGTTGCGTGTCCGCGTGGACTCCTCGAAGAACAAGAGGAATATGCTCTTGCCGTCGAGGATCTTGTGGGGTATGCCGAGCGAGCGCATCCGCTTCAGTTCCAGCGCGGTGTCGATTATCGTCTCGATTTCTTCCTTCGTCCAGTCCTGGCACGTGATCAGGTGCTTGCCCTTGAGATCGCTCTTCAAAATCTTTCTCCTCCCCCGCTCAAATGATCGGTCCCCGACGACCCCCGCCACGTAGAGCGTGACCCGGTTGTGCAGCCCGAGTGAGCGGCCTTCTCAAGGCCCGCCGTGGCGCCGTCCACTGCCTTTAGCCACGCAGTGTTCACAATCATCAAACTAGCCAACTGGAAGTTCTCCAGGCGTCAACATTTTCCTGCGTTCAGAACGTCGCCGGCGTGCACACCACCAGGACCCTTGCCATCTCATCCGTGGGGTTGCTCCACCCATGGGGGGATTCGGCGGGGTAGTTGATTATGTCCCCCGCCTTCAGCCGGTACTTCTCATCGGCTTCGTATACGAAGTCCACTTCGCCCTCGATAACGTAACAACACTCGTCACCCTGGTGCGACACCGGCTTCCCCGACGACGCGCCGGGCGGCAGCGTCATCCCCGTCGCCTCGAGCTTCAGGTTGTCGCTGACGAACAGCATCCTCACGTGCGCCTTGTGCTCGAGCATCGTCTGGACGACGTCGTTACAGCGGATGTGCTTTATGGGCCCCCGCTTTTGGTCCATGAAGAAGAACACGGTCGAAACGCCGAGGATATCGGATATCTGTTTGAGAACGTCTATCCTCACGTTCGCCTTGCCCGTTTCCATCTGGCTGAGGTAGGACGCCGACAGGTTGAGCCGTTCGCCCATGTCGCGAAGGGTTATGCCCTTCCGCTTGCGCAGGAACCTGATGCGGCGGCCGATGCTCTCGAGGAACTCTTCCCTGCCGTCTGTCTCCACGGTGGCCTGTATGCCCCGCTGGGCGCCGGTTTGCACCACTCCGTCCTCCGCCAGCTCACGCGTCACCGTCGTGCTCATCTCCCGCACCATTCCAGCATGAGCGCCTGCGCCGCCACCCTCCTGCCGAGCAGGCGGAGCATCTCCATTCCCTCGGCGTCGTCGCGGACGCCTACCTCCCCCTGGTCGCGCGACCAGACCGTGGCGCCGCCGTACAGAGGCCGGCCGCCCACGGGCATTACGCCTCGCGCCAGGTAGAAGTTGTGAATTGCCTGTATCGTGGTCTCCTGCCCGCCATGCCTCGTGCCGCCCACGGCTACGGCCCCGCCAACCTTGCGCAGGTACTGCTCGGTGCTAATCACGGGGTTGAGCGCCCTGGTCCGGCTGAACAGACTGTAAAGCTGCGGGGTGACGCCCATCACGTACACAGGCGAACCGATTATGTAGGCATCCGCCCAGAGCCACGCCTCGGCGAATTCGCCAAACGCATCGTCAAACGCGGGGCACCGGCCCTGTTTTTCCTTGAGACACCTGTCGCAGTGGATGCAGCCGTTTACCTTCTTTCCGGCGACGCCGAAGAACCGCGTTTCCACGGTCGCGTCACGGGCTGCCTCCTGGGCTGCTTCCAGCGCCACCCGCACCGCGTGTTCCGTCCCCGCGCGACGGGGGCTGCCGCTAATGCCGAGTATCCGCGCCAAGTCTTAGCCTCCCGTCAGGTACTTGCTCATATCCACCAGCGGGTACACGACCTTCGAGATCTTCCCGCGCTTTTCTTCGTCGAGCGTGGCGTCGATCCCCATCTTGATCTGCACGCCGCGGTGGTCCGACGTGGGATCGAGCTCGTGCCCCTGCGCGTTGGGTATGAAAAATATGTCCTTGTCGGGGCGCACGCGGGTCGATAGCGACCACATCACGTCCTGCGGGTCGAATACGTCGACATCGTCGTCCACGACTATCACGTTTTTTATGTTAACGTGCGCGGTCATGGCGGCAAGCGCCACGTTCTTCGGCTCCCCGGGGTTTGACTTCTTAAGTGAGATGATCGCCAGGAAGCCCGCGCCGTACGGCGCGATGTGGACGGCTCTGACTCCCCCGGATACGTGGGTGACGAAACGCTTCAGCAGTGGCTCCCTCGGCCACACATTACCGAGGTTGACGTGCTCGAACCCCGCCCCGGCTATGGTCTGGTAGATGGGCGAATCCCTGTGGCATATGGCCGTCACCCGGAAGACCGGGCTGTCCCAGGGCGCGCCGTAGTGACCCGAGAACTCGGCGAGCGGTCCCTCCATTTCCCTCACACCCGGCAACAACTCGCCCTCGATGACTATCTCGGAATCCGCCGGTACGAGCAGGTCGTTCGTAACACATCTCGCCACGGGGTAAGGGCGCCCGAGGAGCGATCCCGCGATCTCGATCTCGTCCCCTTCGTACCTGATCCCCGCAGCGATGTACACCACGGGATCCACTCCGATCGCGACCGCCACCGGCAGGGGATCCCCCGCTTCCTCGGCTCGGTCGTGAGCCACCCGGAGGTGGCGCCATTCGTTTATCATCATGCCGGTGGTGTCCGGCCCTTTCACGTGTTGCCTCTGAAATGAAAGGTTCTGTACGCCGGTTGCGGGGTTTCGTCCCACGGTGACGCCGCCCGTGATGAACGGCGCCGCGTCCTTCGGCGCGTGCCGGGGAATGGGCAGAACACCGAGGTCAGGCCCCTCTTTGATGATGTTACGGTAAAACGGCGCGTCACCGACGACCGCGGGTTTGATGGGGTTGTCCATCGCGTGGCCGATGCGGTCGACGACCTCCTCGCGGCTGCATTCAAGCGCGAGCGCGACCCTGGCCTGCGAGCCCAGCACACCACCCACTACGGGAATGGTGTGCCCCTTCACCCGCTTGAACAGCACCGCCTTCTTCTCGAGCCTCTCGGCGGTCACCAGGACACTGCCGAGTTCCACATCCAAACTGACCTCGGTCCCGATTTCGATGATCTCGCGGGCGTCCCTGAGTATGTCAATGAAGGGTCTCAGCCCGGTTTGCCTCTCGAGCGCCACTTGAGGTATCCCTCCCCCAACCCCTGCTCAGCCGCGCGCATCCCTAAGCAGCCGGTCTACCTCGGCCACCTTCGCGCGCTCCGCCGCCCACCAATCCTGGCTCCTCTGCGCGTTGAGTTCCGCCACGGTCTTCCCCTGCTGCTCAACCCAGGTATAGTACTTGAGGTTGAACCACCTGTCGCGGTTGTTCGCCGTCCCCTCCTGGATCCAGTCGAGCTTGACGCCGCGGAATATGCCCCAGAAGCGGCTGGCCGACTTCTCCGCATCCAGCCTGCCGAACCTCTCGTCGAGCGCGGCCATGACCGAGTAGTACCTGTCGATGGTGTCGGTCGCGATGGTCACGACGTTCTGGCGCGCGTCCAACCCCCAGAACTTCGCGGCCTTTATCGCCCCGAGGACGTTGCACACGCCGGATATCCCGAATATCGTCGACATCTCCCGCGCCGCCGCCTCGTCGATCCCCGACTTCGCCGCGAGCCACTCCATGCCGGCGGGGTCGGTGAGGAGCTGCAGCCCGAGTTTGCACTCCATGTCGTCGATGCACATCATGGCGTCCGTGTTCATGACGTTGTGGATCCAGGTCACGTGCTTGTCGCCGATTCCCTGGATGTCGTGGTCGCCGTAACCGTTGTTGTAGAGCGTCGGGCACTGGATGGGCTCGAGGCCCACGATGCGGTTCTCGGGGAATACCTCCTTCACCCTGTCCCCCGCTGCGATGGTGCCCGCGGAGCCCATCGCGGAAACGAACGCCGCGCACCTTCCGTTGCCGATGCCCTTCCGCCCGAGCTCGGACACCAGGTCGACTACTGTGTTGCCGGTCACGTAGTAGTGGAACCTGTAGTTGCCCATCACCTCGAACTGGTTGAGTACCCGCATGTTGGGCTGCTTCTTCAGTTCCCAGCACTTGTCGTAGATCTCCTTGACGCTGGACTCGCAGCCCGGGGTCTTGATGTACCTCGCCCCGTACGACTCGATCTTCTGGAACCTCTCCCGGCTCATCATCTCGGGGAGTATGACGAGAGAGTCGTACCCCATACGTGGGCCGACCCAGGCCCCACCTATTCCGTAGTTCCCGGTCGATGGAAACACGATCGTGTGCTCGCCCGGGCGGATCTCGCCCGCGAGCTGTTTCTCCACCGTGACCGAGTACGTGGCGCCGACCTTGTGGGAGGCCGTCGGGAAGTCGCGCCCGTAGAGGACGACGACGTTCGCCTCCACGCCTGTGAGTTCCCTGGGCAGGACCATGTAGCAGGGCGAGCCGTCGGGCTGCTTCCAGGTGATGTTGTAGAGGTTAATCTCGTTGAGCGGGTCGGCCTTTTTCGCAAGAAGCGCCTTCTCGCGGACCTTCGGATCTATCTTCTCCGGGTGCAGCATCTCCTCGAAGGTAGGTCCCCACACGAGCCGCTTTGACATCTCGAATCCTCCTCGATGCTATACTCCGTCTATTTCTACGAGCGCCGGCCATGTCACGCGCGGGGCAGCATGCCCCGGGAGCGCAGCGCTTTCACGAATTCATCCAGGTCCGGTTCGACAGCCACCGGCTCACCACACGCCTTCCTCGCGCTCGCGATGTCCTTGAGCCCGTTACCAGTAACAACCACCGCAACCGTGTCGGTTTCACGCAGCCCGCCCTCCATGGCCATCTTCCGGAAACCTGCGTAACCCGTGACGCCCGCCGGCTCGCCGAACACACCCGCCTGCCTCGCGAGCTCGCGCATGGCGTCCAGGATCTTGTCATCAGTCACCGTTATCATGTCGCCCCGGCTCAACCTCGCGGCGCGAAGCGCCTTGGCCCAATTCCGCGGCGCGCCGACCGAGATGCTGTCGGCGAGGGTGTTGGACGGGCCGAATTGCACCCTCTCCCGCCCCTCCTTGAACGCGTTGTATACCGGGCGGCACCCGTCCGCCTGCACGCCGCACAGCCTGGGTATGCGGTCTATGAGACCGATCTGCTCCAGATCCCGGAACCCCTTGTACAGCCCGCTCAGGCAACACCCGTCTCCAACCGAGATGAACACCCAGTCGGGGACCTCCCAGTCGAGCTGCTCCGAGATCTCCATCGCACAGGTTTTCTTCCCCTCCACCAGGTAGGGGTTGATGGCGCAGTTGCGGTTGTACCACCCGAATTCCCCGATGGCGGCCGTCGAGAGGTTGAATGCGTCCTCGTAAGTGCCGTTGACGAGCATTACGCGGGCGCCGTAGATGAGCAGTTGGGCCACTTTCGCCTCGGGGGCCGTCTTCGGTACGAAGATGAAGCTCTCCAGGCCCGCGACTGCGGAAAAACCCGCGAGTGAACTCGCGGCGTTGCCGGTCGACGCGCACGCCACCGCGCGCCTGCCGTGATCGAGCGCCTTTCCTACGCCAACGGCACTCGCCCTATCCTTTAACGAGGCCGTGGGATTGCGGCCGTCGTCCTTGATGTACAGCCGCTTCACGCCGTACTCGGCGGCGAGCCTGTCGCTCCGGTAGATCGGGGTCCAGCCCACAGCCAGCGGCTGGACGTGCGCCGTCTCGCGCACCGGCAACACGGGCCAGTACCGCCACAGGCTCCTGTCGGGGTTCGCGGCCATGCCGGCGCGGGTCATCTGCGCGCCTGCGTCGTCGAAGTCGTACAGGACGTCCAGGGTCCCGTCGATGCCGCAAGACGTGCAGGTGTAGTCGACCTCACCCTCGCGGTACGAGCGCCCGCACAGCACGCATTTCAATTCCGCGACTTGTCCCATGCGCAAACCTCCACATAGACCTCGAACCCGGGGTCTGGGCACCCGCCGGCGCCGGGCGTCAGGACCGTCCGCCGCACACGATCGCCCCGGCTATTGCGTAATAGCCGGCGCACGCACCCACAAGCTGCTCGATTTCCACGTACTCGTCGGCGACGTGGGCCAAGTCCTCCCGGGACGGCCCGAACCCGACCGTGGGGATGCCGGCGACGCCGGCGTAGTAGCTTCCGTTGGTGCAGAAGCTGTAGTGCGAAACGGAGGGATGAAGACCGGCGCTCCTCAAGGCGCCGAGGCACAACGCCACGAACCAGTGGTCCTCGTCGAACAACCAGGCGGGGGCAAATCGCTCCGCCCTGATGCTCTCACCCGTATAGCACTTGTCTTCGCCAACTGCGACACCTACGGACGCCGAGACCGACGGATCGGCCTCGTGGACGCGCCCGATAATACGGCGTATCCCGCCGAGCACGTCTTCCCTGGTTTCACCGGTGAGGAGCCGCCTGTCGAACGTGACCCGGCATCGTTCCGGGATTACGCTGGCCCCGGGGTAAGGCGAGGAGATGATGTCCGTGGGTTCGAGTATGGCGTCACCCAGCACGGGGTGTGTCCGGGGGATGTACCCCGCCTCGATCGCACCGAGCACGGCGACCATCTTACTCAGGGCGTTCAGCCCCGCCTGCGGATTGGATGAGTGTGCCGCCTTCCCCACTGTCTCGAGGACCAGTTCGGCGCGCCCCCGCTGGCCGCGCTTGAGGTCCAGCTGCGAGGCCTCGCCGATCACGACGCAGTCCGGCTCGAATGCGCGGGCGATCTCGCTGCAGGCGACACCTTCGAAGCATTCTTCGTGGACCGACCCGGCGACGATGATGTCGCCTTGTCGAACGGGGTGGTCGCGTTTCACGTAGGCGGCGGCGAGCACCATGGCCGCCAGCCCGCCCTTCATATCGCTTGCCCCGCGCCCGTATATCTTTCCTCCTTCGACCTCCGCGCCATGCGGGGCCTTCGTCCAGCGGCTGACGTCCCCCGGTCCGACGGTATCCATGTGACCCTCTAAGAGCACCGTCGTACCGCGCGTCCCGCTATCCGCCCCGCGGGTTGTCCGGCCGGGCAAGGTCGCCGCGATCCTGCCGGCGACGTTGCCCAGCCTGTCCACCACGACCTCGTCGTAGCCGAGCGCCGTCATCGTTTCTCTAACGAGGCCCGCCAAGCGGTCCTCGTGACCCGACGGGCTGGGCAACTGTATCATGTCGCGGCAGAGTCGTACGAGCTCGTCTATGCGGGTGGCGCTGAGCATTGGGTCCCCCTTCGCAAGGGATGCGCCAGTGTTACGCCCATCGAACAACAGGCGCGGTTGTTTGGCCTGCGTGCAATATTCTCGCTCCCTGCCCCCGCACCTTCTCATCTTGAAGCGTGTATCGAACAATCCCCACCCGCAGACGTCGCGCAATCCACTACGCGCGCGGGCGAATGAGCAGCACGGCCGCCCCATTAATCGCGCCCTGCTTGAGGGCGATAAGCGCCTCGTTCGCCTCATCGAGTGCGAACGTCTGAACCTCTGTCTGCACAGGAATCCTCGCCGCGAGGTTTACGAACTCCTCAGCATCGCGCCGCGTGGCGTTGGCCACGCTTTTGATCGACCGCTCCCAGTAGAGCAGATCGTACGGAAAAGCGGGCACACCTTCGAGGTGAACCGCGTTTATCGCGAGGGCGCCACCCTTTCGCAGCACCTTCAGCGCCTCCGGGATGAGGGACCCGGCGGGAGCGAACGTCACAGCCCTGTCGGCGAGAAACGGCGGCGTTTCGCCGGCCGAACCCGCCCACGCCGCCCCGAGCCTGATGGCCATGTCCTTGTGCTTCTTGCTCCTCGTGAACACCGCCACCTCGCACCCCCAGAACCGCGCGATCTGGATAGCGATGTGGGCGGACGCCCCGAACCCGAAGAGGGCCAATCTCTCGCCGGGCTGGAGCCCACTCACCTTCAGCGAACGGTATCCGATAATCCCCGCGCAGAGGAGGGGCGCCGCCTCGACGTCGGCGAACGAGTCCGGCAGCGGTACCACGAAACCGGCGGGTACCACTACATACTCCGCATAGCCGCCGTCATGGTGGAGACCGGTGAACCGCGCAGACTCACAGAGGTTCTCTTCTCCCCTCCGGCAGTAGCCGCACACGCCGCACGAGCTGTACAGCCACGGGAATCCGACCCTTGTCCCAGGGGCAAGGCCCGTGAGGTGATGGGGGCCGCCGCCCGCTTCGGGGCCCGCACCGCCAGCGCCGCCGGTGCTACCGGTTCCGACCTGGTCGATTATCCCGACTATCTGGTGCCCGGGAATGATAGGGAGCACGGAGCGCAGCTCCCCCTCGACTATGTGCAGGTCGGTGTGGCAAACCCCGCAAGCCGACACCCTGATCCTCACTTCACCTGGACCGGCCTGCGGTTCGGGCAGGTCGCGGCTGACCAGAGGCTTCGTCGTCACAGGGGCGGGCTGAATCAACACCATCGCTTTCACGGCCTGCGTAATCCTTCCCTTCAGTGTGTTCCTACCAAGTCGGGGCATCCAGGTGAATAGCTGTCCTCCTCAAGGGTTCTTCCCAGGGTAAGGTTTCCCCTGTTGCGGGACGGTCCGGCCGGAGCACCAGGGCAAATCGATGGCCGGAGGCATACACTGCAACGGGCACGATTCGAGGGGTGGGGCCGGGTGGAAACGCGCAGTGGGGACGTCCGCATGCTGGTGAGGACCGCGTTCCTGGCGCTCGCCTGCGCGGTGATGTACACCACCAGCCGCGCCATGCCGGTCGCCCTGCGCTGGCTCAAGTACTTCTGCCCCGTAACGACTGCGCTGGTCGACGGGGGGTTTGGCTACCGGCTGCGCCACGTTTTCGTGTCGGCACTTATTATCGGCCTGGTGTTCCACCCCGGGGAAGCGCTGTCGTACTTCCTGCTCATTGGCTCGTTTGGTCTCGTGTTTCGCTGGGACCTGGCGCCGGCTTTGCCGCCCCTGAACACCGCCGCCTCGATGGCGGCCTACACCCTGGCGTTCGTTGGCTGGATACACGCCGTGCCGTGGATAGCCGGCTTCACATTCGAGGAACTCGCAGGGGGCCTGCTGGTCCCCAGGTATGTGCTGCTCAAACCCATCCTGGATGCCGCCGGCGTGAGCCGCGATCAATTCATCGAGGGCGCCGTGAACGCCGCGCTCCTGACCAGCGCGGCGCTGGGCTTGACGTTCTACGGAATGCTATACGCGGCCAACGCATTTTTGCTGGTCTGGGTGAAACGAGCCCTACCCCGCCACCCCGAACCTCCCGACCGACATCTTCAAACCCTGGGCAAGGTCTGACAGCGACCTGGCCGCGGACGCCAGCCCCGAGGCGGACTCCTTCATGGTCGCCGCTCCGGATGACACTTCCCCCGCTATCCTGGAGTTCTTCTCCGCAAGCGACGCCGCCTGTTCCACCGATGCCAGGACCTCCTTGCTCGCCGCGCTCATCTCCTCGGTGGCCGCGCTGTTGCGCGTCGTCACGGCCGCTACCTTCTCCGCGGCGGTTGCCACAAGTTCGCCGTGGCTGCTGAGGCCCTGCACCACCGGCGCGATCGCGTCTATCGTGGCGACTGCGCCGGTAACGGTGGACCGGATGCCCTCGATGGCGGCCGCGGCCCGCTCGCCGAGTTCCTTCCCTCCGGCCGCCTCCTTGAAAGCGTCCGCCACGTGCGACGCGGCCGCGCCGCCGTGCGACTCCACTTCCCTTATGAGGTCCGCGATCTCCAGCGTCGAACGGGACGTGCGGTCGGCCAGTTTCCGCACCTCGTCAGCCACCACGGCGAACCCCCTGCCATGTTCTCCGGCGCGCGCGGCTTCGATGGCCGCGTTCAGCGCGAGGAGGTTCGTCTGGTCCGAGATCTCCCTTATCGTCCCGAGTATAGTGGTAATTCGGTCGAGCGACCCGCCGAACTCGCGCATCGCTTCGGCCGCGTCCTGCGACTTCTGCCGTATCACGTCGAGGCCCCCGGCGACGCGCTCGACGGCCTGCACCCCATTGTCGCACACGTCCCTGCTCTTCTCCATCGCGGCCGACGCTCGCGCGGCGCTGTCCGCCACCTCGCGTATGGCAGCCGTCATACCCTCCACGGCCGAGAGCGCGTCGGACACGGCGGAACTCTGCTCCTGCGCTCCCGCTGCGATCTCCTCGATGGCCTGCTGCAGTTCGTGCATAATGCTTCTCGCCGTGCGCATCCCCGCCGCTTGCTCCTCGGCGGAGGACACGGCCGCAGCCGCCGCGCCGCTCATGTTGTCGGTGAGCGCCGAGACACCTTCAGCCCCGGCGGAAATGACCGAGCTCGAGCCGGATACGCGCTTGGCCGCCTCGGACACCTGGCCGATCAGCGACTTCAGGCCGGATATCATGTCCGCGAACGCCCTCGAAACGTCCTCGGATTCGTCCCGCGTCCTCATGATTCTGAACTCGTGTGTGAGGTCCCCCGAGGCGACGATCGCGCTGGCGCGCGCGAGTTGCATCAGCGGTCTCACGATGTTGCGGTTGATGAGCAGCGTCAGTAATACACCAATGATGACGGTAAGCGCGCAGGCACCCAGCACGACTCCCTGGGACGACCGGAATACGCCGTCAGCCTCGACCTCCCTGCCCTTCGCCGACTCCCTGGCCAGGTTGACTATCTCCTTCAATGACTTCTCGACCTCGTACAGCGCCTCCCGCGACTCCCCGCGCAGGTGGTTGAGGGCGCTGCTCTTCTGGTCGTTGAAGCTCATCTCGACCAGCGGGGCGTGCGCGGCCTCGTACCTCTCCCAGCCCTTCTTGAGGTCCTGGACCACCCCGGCCATATCACCACTGGAGGCTGAGGCAAGGAGGTCTACAAGCTTCCGGATCGCCTTTGCCGAGGACTCGCCGCGGTTCTTGTAATCGTCCATTTCGCCGATGGTGGTACTGAGCAGGTGTTGGAGTTCCCACTGGCGGTAGAGCCCGACCTCGGTCTGGATCTGGGTGGCCAGATCGACCACGCCCATCTCGTGAGTGGCTATCTGCCGTACGTAGCCGTGGACTAAAGACAGGGACGAGACTCCGGCCCATCCGACGATGAGGACGAAAAGAAGCGGGACGGCCATTGCGCCCCCCAGTTTGAAAGCAAAACGGAACTTCACGCTCGCACCTCCCCCGGCGACAGGGTCTCACCAAGTATATCGTCCTCAGGGGAACGCATGGTTAGTTTTGGGAGGTCATACCGCGCAGTTCTGTCTCACGGCCCGTCGTCGTCGCCGCGCTCGGGCCGGCCGGGGTATGAACGCAGCAATAGCGTGAGGCCCGTCAGAAGGAGCATGGTGAGAAGGGTGCCGGCCATCCCCCGCGCGAGCACTTCAAAAGACCTGTACAGGACCTCGTTTCCCATGGTCACCATCCCCCCGTCAGGGCGCTACTTGATGAGCGACAGTACCAGCGCTCCGGCCACGATCGACCCGATCTGCCCCGCAACGTTCGCGCCGATCGACGACATGATGATGTGATTAGTGCAGTCTTCCTTCAGGGCCATCTTGGCGACGACGCGCCCCGACATGGGGAACGCCGAGATGCCCGCCGCGCCGATCATGGGGTTAATCTTACGCCTGAGGAAGAGGTTGAGGAACTTGGCGAACAGCACTCCTCCGGCCGTGTCGAAGACGAATGCCGCCAACCCCATGGCGAGGATGAGTACCGTCCGCGGGGACAGGAACGTCGCGGCGTCCATGCTGCCGCCTATCGTGATGCCAATCAGCAGCGTGACCAGGTTGGCGAGCTCGTTTTGCGCCGATTTGGCAAGCCTGTCCACGACCCCGCTTTCCCTGAGGAGGTTGCCGAACATCAGCAGACCCACCAGCGCGGTGCTGACCGGGGCTATGGCGCCTGCCACAAGGGTCACGAGGATGGGGAACAGTACCTTGACCACCCTGGGTATCCTCCGCCCGCCTGCGTACGGCATCCTGATACACCTCTCCGCTGGCGTCGTCAGCAACCTGATCACGGGCGGCTGGATTACCGGCACGAGCGACATGTATGAGTACGCGGCCACGGTAAGTGGCCCGAGCAGGTGCGGCGCGAAGCGCATCGCCACGAATATGGTGGTGGGCCCGTCCGCGGCGCCGATGATGCCGATGGAGGCGGCTTCCTTCAGCGAGAACCCGAAAGCAGCCGCGAGCGATATGGTGGCGAACACCCCGAATTGCGCTGCTCCGCCGAACAGCATCATGATCGGGTTCTCGAGTAGCGGACCGAAGTCGATCATTGCGCCTATCCCTATAAAGATGAGGACGGGGAACAACTCGGTGGTAATGCCCGCCCTGTACAGCAAAGTGAGCGGGCCGTGATCGCCGACCGCGGCAGAGAAGGGGATGTTGCCAAGGATGGCGCCGAACCCTATCGGGAGCAGGAGGACCGGCTCGTAATCCCTGGCTACGGCGAGGTATATCAGTACCGCCCCGACAGCCATCATGACGACCTGCTGCCACGTAAGGCCGCTCAGGCCCGCGAACAACCCGTACACCAGGTTCACCCCCGCCGGTATTCTGCCCCTGGAAGCCAGCATAGCACCTTCCACACCACTTATCCAGACCAGCGCCTCCCAGGCGCAAAGAGGTCTCCGGCCGTTCACCAGGCAATGGCCTCAGGCGGGACAGCCGGAGGTGGAACGCCTGATCCGCACGAGAACAGGCGGTGGATTCCTTCGTGAAGGCTGCGGTGAAGGGCCAGGCGGCTCAGTCCGCGGCGCGGGGCGTGGGGCCGGCCGGCGCCGAGGAGACGTCCCACCGCGGGCACTTCCCGCCCCAGCGCGACACGACCCTGCCCGACATCGAGATCTCGACGATCTCGCACCTGTTGGGGCAGTGCGGGCACTCGAACGACGAGCCGTTGAACGGTATGCCGGCCGCCTCGAAACCCCTGAAGCGGGTCCCGGCTGCCGTGGCAGACTCACGCGCGATTATGGCGGCCCCAATGGCGCCCATTACGCTGTAGTACCGTGGGATGATGACCTCGACGCCGAGCGCGTCCTCGAACGCCCTCTTTATCCCGGCGTTCGCAGCTACACCACCCTGGAATACGACGGGGGGCTTTATGTCCTTGCCTTTCGCCACGTTGTTCAGGTAGTTTCTCACGAGCGCCTGGCAGAGCCCGAAGAGAATGTCGGGTATCTTGTGGCCCATCTGCTGTTTGTGTATCATGTCGGATTCGGCGAACACGGCGCACCGGCCGGCTATCCTGACCGGAGACGTGCTCTCCAGGGCGATGCCCCCGAAATCCTCTATCGGGATGCCCAGCCTGGCGGCCTGCTGGTCAAGGAATGAGCCGGTCCCAGCCGCGCAGATGGTGTTCATGCCGAAGTCGGTGACCACGCCGTTGCGGAGGACTATGACCTTGGAATCCTGCCCGCCTATCTCGAGGACTGTGCGAGTGCCCGGCACGGCCCATAGCGCCGCCACCGCGTGGGATGTGATCTCGTTCTTGACGACGTCGGCCCCCGCGATGACGCCGGCGAGCTCACGGCCGCTTCCGGTGGCGCCGACACCCGCCACGACACCGCCCGCGGGGACAAACCGGATTGTCTCCCTGAGGCCCTCCTGCACCGCATCTATGGGCCTGCCCCTGGTGCGTATGTAGAGGGAGCCCAGTACGTTCAGGTCGTCGTCAAGCAGGGCCACGTTGGTACTGACCGACCCGGCGTCTATTCCAAGATACAGATTCATGAAGCAACCCTCCCGCACGACCCCGCCGCCCCTCTACCGGAGCGGCCCCTCTTTCCTCGGCCCTCCCGCCTGCGCTTGAGGAGGTCGACAAACGCCTCCAGCCTGGTGCGGACCCCGGCCTCGCCCGTCTGCTCGTCCAGGAAGAACGAGATGACCGGGATGTCAAGGTCTTCCGAGACACGTGGGAGTATCGACTTCGCCACTATTTCCGGTATGCACGTGAATGGCGCCAGGTGGACAACCCCGTCTATGCCCTCGGCGGCGTAGATGACGGTGTGACCGACCGAGTCCTGGCCGTGCCCGCCGACCATCTCGGGGAGATAGCGCAGCGCCGCCTTCTTTACGTCGTGGCCGCCACCCTCGTGTATGGCGTTGTCCATCGTCCACCCCGAGAGGAAGATGGACCTGTGAACCTCAACGCCGAGGTTGCCGAGGATCCCTTCCATGTTCAGGTTCGTCGCAGGCTCGAGTACGACGTAAACCTCGCCCACTATACCCACCTTCACCGGGTCGGCGCCACGGTCCCAGTCCACCGAGTTCATGGACTCGAGCCCGGCCTCCCTGGCGTCGCGGATGTCTCGCACAGTCCTGGCGCGGCCGACCCAGTTGACCGCCTCGTCGAATGCCTTCTCCACCTCACCCTTGACCGCCTCGCGCGGCCTCAGGAAATGCAGCCGGCGCTCCAGGTCGTCGAACGCCTTCACCTGTTCCCAGCACCTGTTGACGAGCTGGGCAACGGCGAGCGGTGACCGCCTCGCGGGGTTCAACCTGGCCATGTTGGAGAGGAACCTGAAGACGCCGCAGCTCAGCGGCTCGAACGTCACCATCTCGAACGAGTAGCCGGCTGCCTCGAGGATCGGCCGTTGTACAGCCGTGTACCAGCCCGCCCTGCACGGGCCCACTCCGCCGGTCGCCACTATGAGGCCGGCTCCCCTCTGAAGCGCATCGACGTACGTGCCGAGGGTGATCTTGAGCGGCAGGCACGCGAACTCCGGCGCGAGGGACACCCCCAGCGAGAGGGTCCGGCGGTTCGGCCTTGCTGGCAAGACGACCTCATTGCCGAGGTCTTCAAGCAGCATCTTGAAGGCCAGCCGCGACGCGCCGAGGTACGGGAACGTGACCTTCTTCGAGGAACTGTTCAAGCAAATCCCCCCACGCGGTGGGCGGCGGGGCGTCTTGATAAGGCGCCGGACCTCCTGACCATGTCGACGAATGCCTCGAGCCTGGTGACGAGTCCGGCCTCGCCGGAGTTCTCGTCTATAAGGAGCGGCATGAATGGCATACCGTTCTTCGAGGACTCAAGGTCGATGAGCCTGTCCGCGAGGGCGTCGGGCCCGCACCCGAATGCCGTGACGTGAATGAGCCCCGCCACGGAGGAGGTATCTATCAGGCGAAACGCGGCCCGCACGACGCGGTCGCTATAGTGCCAGAACAGCCTCTTCGCCAGCCTACCCGCGCTGCTGTTCAGCAGGGTTGACGGGAGAGACTCGACCGTGAGCACGTCCACACCGAGCCGCGCAAGCTTCCGGAGGAGGTCCATGTTCAGGAAACGGTCGTATACGGCGTACGGATACCCCAGGACCGCTATCCTCAGGCGCGAGCCGGCCGGCGCGGCGCCGGCGCCCCCTTCCCGCGAAGACGCCGCAACGATGGCCGGTTCCTCGCCCGCCGCGCGCGCGGCGGCGGGCCGCCCGGCTGAGGCCTGCGACCTCGTGGCATAGAGCCAGGCGGATATCGCCCGGGTCCTCGGAAGCCCCAGCTCGGATGCGACCGAAAGGCACGCGAACCCGAGTCCCAGTCTACCTTTGCGCATGTCAACCCTGGGCGAAACCACACGCGGGATGTCCTTCATGGAGAACCGTATCATGTCTGGGAGTCCGAGGAACTTCGGGCAGAAGACCGTGCCGCGGTCCACGCTCACGTATCGGGGTATGAACAAAGCATCCGATCTGGACGCCAGGTTGCGCACGTGACCGTGGTAAACCTTGATGGGGACGCAAGCCTCGCTGACAGCCTCGCGGACGCCGTCGTCCAGCATCTCCCTCGTGGTAGGGCCCGAATGGACGACTTCGACTCCGAGCGCCTCGAAGAATCGCTCCCAGAACGGGTTGAAACTGTATGAAAAGAGGGCTCCCGGCAGACCTACGCGAATTGACGTAACCGACACTCCCATGGGCTTATTGACCAGAAGGATATTCGTCCCGCCGGGTGTGATTCCTTCAGGGACTGCCATCCGCTGGGAGGGTGGGATTACTTGAGGATCCTGAATGCCACAACAGGCGATGTGCTGGCCCAATGTGCGGAGACGGCGAGCACACCGCTCCGGCGTCTCCGGGGGCTGATGTTCAGGGCAGGCATGCTGGCAGGTTCGGCCCTGGTAATCGAACCCTGCAACGGGATACACACGTGCTTCATGCGGTTTCCGATCGACGTCGTATTCGTCGCGCGGGACATGAGGGCAATCCTGTCAGCGCGCTCCGTCGCCCCGTGGAGGTTCATACCGTGGGTAAAGGGTGCGCGGCTTGTCGTGGAATTCCCCGCAGGGACCCTCTCGCGTGCTCCGGTAAGGCCCGGAGACGTGATGGTGCTCGAGAATCCACCGGTGGGATAATTTTGCAGGAGAACCGTAATCCGCACCGAACACGGTAATTATGACAACGGCAAAGGAACGATTGCTCTGAGCGGGAACCACACTCCTGCAGCGTCCAACCCCCGGAAGTGGTTCGACCTTCGCTCCCTTGGGGCGAAGACCGTAGTCCTTCTACTCATCGGAACCCTTCTCCCCATCACAGGCTACTACCTGTCAGTCACCCGGATCGTGACCTCGGCCCTGATCCGCCTGGAGGACCAGGAGGCCGCCGCTGCGACGCAAAGGGCGGTAACGGCGTTTTCGGAGGAGGAAACTCATCTGAAGAGGCTCGCTCTCGTCTACGCAGCCTGGGATGACACGTACGCGGCGATGTCCCGGGGGGGACATGGGCTGGATCAGGGAAAACATCACCGGTTGGCTGCCCAGCGGCCTCGGTGTGGACATAGTGCTTGTAGCGGGCAGGGACGGGAAACCCGTCGCCATCTACGGTACCCGTAACCTCGACCACGATGTCGAGGTTACGCGCGCGCTCCGTGGGGAAACCGTGAGCGGTATCCAGGGTTACTCACAGGGCATCTATCTCATGGTGGCGATGCCCATCGTTCACACCGACGGTTCGGGGCCGCCATGCGGCTGCCTGCTCATCGGAAGGCTCGTTGATGGCAGGTATCTGGCGGGTCTGGAGAAGGTCGTAGGCAGTCACCTGGCCGTATCGTGGCAGGGAACTTATTCGCCCTCGTCCTCGTTCTCCAGGGCCATCCCGCAGCCGCCGTTCGCCGGCGCCGGGGATGATCCGGGACCGGTGCGGCTGGGAGACGAGTTCATCGTGGCAAGGACGGACCTGAGGGACGCGCGAGGGCAGAACGCCGTGACTGTATACGCCGCCAGCTCCCGTGTGATGTTCAACACGACGCTGAAGAACATCAGCGGGATCGCGGCGGCAATGGCCTGGGCCGTCATCCTGGCCGTACTCCTGGCCAAGGCGCTGCAGGTCATCGCGATAAGGCCGCTGAGTCAGCTCGAGTGCGGCATATCCAGCATACGCGAGAAGAAGGCTTTCGAGAGGCTCGATGAGGCGGGCCCAACTGAGGTAGCCTCTCTCGCCCGGGCGTTCAATGAGATGGCGGCGTCACTCGAGGAACACATGACCAAGAACGCGGCCCTGACCGCGCTATCGTACACGGACCCTGTGACCGGGCTATACAACTACCGGTACTTCCACGAATACCTGTCCAAGGAGATAGAACGGGCCAAGCGACACCTTAAACCACTTGCCCTCGGGCTTCTCGACGTGAATTACTTCAAGTACTACAACAGCACGTTCGGCCACGCCCGCGGGGACGAACTCCTGCACGCGGTCGCCGCCATCATCACGGAAGCCGCGGCCGGCCGCGCGATCCTTTCGAGATATGCCGGCGATGACTTCGGGCTCGTGTTTCCAGATATGGACGCGAGTTCGTGCAGACAAACCCTGCAGGAGACGGCGGCGAAGATCGAGCAGTTCCCGTTTTACGGGCGAGACCTGTTGCCGAACGGGCGCGCGACCGTCTCGTTCGGTGTCTCGGTCTTCCCCGACGACGGCACGACCAAGGAAGCCTTGATAAGATCGGCCCAGATGGACCTGAACCTGTCAAAGACCACAGGGATAGGCAGGGCTTTAAGATATTTCAACGCATTCACCAGCGTCCTCCGGCCCGGCGGCGATCCCACCGACCTGCTTGCATCCGCGCAGGTACTGCTGGCGATCATCGACAGCGTTGACCGGTACACATACTGGCACACCCAGCGCGTCGTCAGGTACACCGGCTGGATAGCCTCGAGAATGGGCCTGGACCCTTCATTCGTCGAGAACCTCCGCCTGGCCTCATTCCTTCACGACGTGGGTAAGATCGAGATCGACAGGGAGATACTCACGAAGGCCGGCGCCCTGAACGCCGAGGAGTGGAGCCTCATGAAAATGCACCCCACCTGGGGGGCGGGGATGGTCAGACCCGTCGAAAGGCTCACCCTTACTGCGCCGGTGATCGAAACCCACCACGAGCGGTACGACGGGAAGGGGTATCCGAATGGAATAGCGGCGGACGACATACCATTGGGAGCCAGGATCATCGCGGTAGCGGACGCGTTCGACGCGATGACCACCGACAGGCCCTACAGGAAAGCGTCGAGGCCCGAAGAGGCGCTGGCTGAACTACAGCGGTATTCCGGAAGCCAATTCGACCCCCGCGTGGTGGACACGTTCGTGTCCTCGGCCAACGACCCCACCGTCATGCAGAAGCTGTTTGACGAGCCTTCCAGGCGCCGGCAGCAGGCTGAGTACGCGTAGTAGACCACCCGCGGCGGAGCCTGGGCCCTCTACTCTCAGCCGCGGAGGGGCGGCAGCGCCACGTTGTCGATGAGCCTGGTCTTTCCGAAGTACACCGCCACAGCCAGCACTGCGCCATCGCCGAGGTCCTCGATCTCTTTCAGGGTGACAGGGTGCCTGATCTCGACGTAATCGATCCTCGCCAGTGGCTCGCGGGCGATGCTGTGCGCTACCAGGTCACGCAGTCTCCGGGCGACGCGTTCTCCCGAGCGCGCCATCTCCAGCGCCTGTCGCAGGCTGCGATTCAGGACGAGCGCGGCGCGCCGTTCCTCGGGCGACAGGTATACGTTCCGCGAGCTCATCGCGAGCCCGTCCGGCTCGCGGACCGTCGGGACGGGGACTATGTCGAGGGGCATGTTGAGGTCCCGCACCATCTGCGTGACCACGACCACCTGCTGGTAGTCCTTCTCTCCGAAGAACGCCACGTCGGGCTGGACGATGTTGAACAGCTTGGTGACGACGGTGGCGACACCCCTGAAATGCCCGGGTCTCGATCGACCGCAGAGGACCCCGGTAATCTCGCCGACCTCGACGTGCGTCTTGAAGCCTTCCGGGTACATCTCTTCAGTTGACGGTATGAACAGCACGTCTATTCCGGTCGACTCTGCAAGCCGGGAGTCCCGCTCGGGGTCCCTGGGATAGTGGGAGAAGTCTTCGGACGGCCCGAACTGGAGCGGGTTGACGAATAGGCTCACGACCACGAACCCGCACCGCTCCCTCGCCCGCCTCATGAGCGTGAGATGCCCGTCGTGGAAGTAGCCCATCGTCGGGACGAACCCCACGATCTTGCCGGCCGCGCGCGCGGCGGCCACGTTTAGCCGGACATCCGCAACCGTGTTCACGACCTTCACGAGCAACGCCTCCAGATGTGCCGAGTACCGTCTACCCCATTGTAACTCACGGGGACAGGCCCCGTACACAACCAGCGCAGGCGACGGGCCTTTCACATAAGGCGGTTCCGGCCCCATGGCGGGGCCGGAACCATTCGTGGAGTGTGTGATTGCATGTGGGCTCATTCAGCCGGCGGTCGCCTTCGCGGACACCGCATTCCAGACCTTCTCCACCACCAGGTACAACACGACGCCCGCGCCAAGTCCCCAGGCGGAGCCCTTGAGCACGAGCATGGCGCCGGTCAGCACCGCGACGGCGATGGAGTTCTTATTGCCGCCGAGCGCCAGCATCGAGATGTACGCGCAGGCGAACGCCTGGACGAGCAGCGTAACCGAGTACGCGATCGGGAGGGCCGGACGGACGACGCACACGATCGGGTAGATGAACAGCCCGAGGAACGTCATCGTGCGGAACGTGCCTACGCCACCCCAGATGGAGTACATGGCATCCTTGCCTTCCTTGTAGCGCTCCGCGACGGCCACGGTCATTGCGGCCCACAGCGGGCCGGCGTTCTGGGTGTACGGCGCGAACAGGCCGAGGCAGACGTTGCGGACGCCGCTGATGATGCTGGACCTGTTCACGTTGAATTCGATGTACTCGTCCTTGCGGGCCCTGTCGGCCTCGCCGATGACGGTCTTCGCGAAGACGAAGTCGCCGAACGCGATGACGTACACCGCAACGAGCAGGGGCAACGCCTCAATGAACAGGTTGGGAGCCGGGAATCCGATCCCGAACGGCGAGAACCTGGAGAATACCTCGCCGAACCTGGTCGGGGTGATGCTCCAGATGATCTGCGGGACTTTCAGCTCACCGACCATCGGACCTACGATAATGCACGCGATGATCGCGGGCACCATGCCGAGGTTCCCCAGCATCTTGAGTATCGGGTTCTTTGCCGCGAGATTCTTGTACCAGCCCGCGAACAGCGTCACCATGGCAATGCCGATCCCCACGAGCACGCTGACAGGGGCGTTGTCAAAACGGCCGCCCTTGGCGAATATCGAGTTGAAGGCCGAAAGGCCGGCGCCGAAGATGATACCCGACTTGAGCGACTCAGGGATGAGGTTCGCAAACCACTCGGCCAGGCCGGTAACACCCAGCACGATGAGCAGGATGCCCAGCATGAGGTTCAGGGCGATGAGGGCCTGGGTACGCACGGGGCCGATCGGGTACCTGGTCAGGTGCACAACCACCAGCGGGATCGCAGGTGTCACCCAACCCGGGATCACGGCGTCACCGAAGTACGAGTGAAGCATGTACAGGAAGCCGTTGATGATGACCATCGTCACCGCAACCTCAAAAGAGCAACCCAGGGTCTCCGTCAAGACCGGAATGGCGCCCAGGCAGGTAGCCATCATGACAAGAGCGGAAATCGCCTCGGGCCACTCCCACTCATAGTGGACAAATGGCAATCTCAGTTTGAATATCCCGAGCGGGATATACGGCTGTTCATTTTCAGGGCCTTCCTTGCGCTTCAGGATCGCTGGAACGTATACTCCCACAATTTGGCCTCCCTTCGCTCATTTCTGGTTCCACACAGAATTGGAGCCTGAGACGACTTGCGCGAGCCGGTAACCACCTCCTTCGAAAAGGACCCCGGGCGGGGCCTGCAGCCGGGCAGCTACAGGATCCCCGCCTTCTTTGCGCCTTCCTTGAGGCTCTCCCGGAAGTCCGGGTGCGCGACGGCGATGAGCTCCTGCGCGCGCTGCTTGATGCACTTGCCCCTGAGCCGGGCTATTCCATACTCGGTCACCACAACGTCGACGTCGTTCCTCGACGTTGTGACCGCGGCCCCCTGGTCCAGGGAGATGACTATCCTCGAGTACTTCCCGCCGCCGGCGGTCGACGGCATCGCGATGACGCCCCTGCCGTTCTTCGCCTTGCCGGCGCCGCGAATGAAGTCAACCTGGCCGCCGGTCCCACTGTACTGCCTGAACCCGATGGACTCGGAGCAGCACTGGCCCTGCAGGTCCACCTGAAGGGTGGAGTTGATTGCGACGAGGTTATCGTTCTTCGCGATGACCCACGGATCGTTGGTGTAATCAACCGAATACATGCTCACCATGGGGTTGTCGTTGACAAAGTCGTACAGCTTCTTCGTCCCCATGAGGAACGTGCACACCATCTTACCTGGGTGGAGGCTCTTCTTGCGGCAGGTGACCACGCCGGCCTCGACGAGCTCCACGACGCCGTCCGAGAACATCTCCGTGTGGATGCCCAGGTCCTTCTTGTCTTTAAGGAAGCTCAGGACCGCGTCCGGTATTGCGCCGATGCCGAGCTGAAGAGTCGACCCGTCGGTGACGAGCGAGGCGACGTTCTCGCCGATGGCCCTCTCCACCGGCGTTATTTCCGGCCTGGGCAGCTCGAGCAGGGGCGAGTCGGCCTCGACAATGAAATCGATATCCGACACGTGGATGAACGAATCACCCAGCGTCCTTGGCATATGTTTGTTGACCTGGGCGATAACGTATCCCGCCCCGTCGGCCGCGGGTTTGGTATAGTCCACCGAGACTCCGTAGCTGCAGAACCCCGACGCATCAGGGGGCGACACCTGGATCAGCGCGACGTCAACAGGAAGATAGCCCTCCCTGAACAGGTTCGGGATCTCGTGGAAGAAGCATGGTGTGTAATCGGCGCGCCCCTCGTTGACGGCCTTCCGCGTGCTACCGCCGACGAACAACGCGTTGTGCCGGAAGTGGGGGGCCATTTCGGGCTTGCAGTACTCCGCCGGGCCCATCGCCACCATGTGTACGACCTCGACGTTCTCGAGCTCGGCCGCGCGGTTCACCATGGCCGTGGTCAGAACCTGCGGTTCACCGCACGCGTGGCCGACCACTACCCGGTTGCCCGGCTTGATGGCCCTGGCCGCGTCTTCCGCGCTGCAAAGTCTCTTCCTGTATTCGTCTCTCCAGTGCAACCTCTTCGTCCCCCCTGCTCAGGCGGTTATTCCTTCTCGATGCCCGCGATGACTTTAGCCAGCTTCTTCTTTGCGTCGATGTTGGCTTGCCTGTTGATCATGATCCTCTGTGCCTGCGGCGAGCCGGCGCCGTGCATGGATTCGGTCCTGTAGCCGACGGCGGCCGCGCCGAGCGTGAGGTTCTCGACCAGGCGGAGCATCCTCATCCTGTGCTCGGTCGGGATTCCCTTGACGCCGCAGAGGTACTTGTCGATGAAGGGCCCGATCTCGGGGTTCTTGTAGTCCTGCTCGGACGGCATCGTCACCATGATACCGCCCGCGATGTCCTCGGCCAGCCTGGCGATCTCGTACGGAAACCTGGTGACGTTCTGCTTGCAGACGTTCGCGAGCAGGAGGTCGATCAGGTAGGTGCCCGACGACATCTTCTTGCCCTCGCAGGAGCATGCAATGCCACAGGCGTACAGGGTCTCGTTCAGGTGCACCATTTCGATGAGCTTCTCCCTGATGTGGGAGACCTTCGCGCAGCCGTTGTAGTCGGCCATCGTGGCCGCAGCACCGATCAGGATGTCGCCCACGCCGACCTTGCAGCCGCCGTAGCTCTGCCTGTGGTAGCCCGCGAACCTTTCGACGAGAGCGCCGGAGAACTCGTACTCCCCGCACATGAATACCCTGTCCCACGGGACGAAGACGTTCTCGAATATGACCAGGGCTTCATGCCCGCCGTACTTCGCGTTTCCGACGTCGATGTCGCCGCCCTCAATCTTGCGGGTGTCGGATGCCTGGCGGCCATAGATGTAGATAATCCCCTTCGTGTCGGTCGGCACGGCGAAGCACACCGCATAGTCCTTGTCCTCCTCGCCCATCGTGACGGTGGGCATCACGAGCACCTCGTGGGAGTTGAGGATGCCGGTCTGGTGACACTTCGCACCCTTGACGACGATGCCGTCGGATCTTTTCTCCACGATGTGGAGGTACAGGTCGGGGTCTTCAAGCTGGAACGGCCTGAGCGACCTGTCACCCTTGGGGTCAGTCATGGCCCCGTCAACCGTGAGGTCCTTCTCCTGGACGTACTCGAGGTAGTCCCTGAACTTCTTGTTGAAGTTAGTTCCGAGCGCCTGGTCCATTTCGAATGTCACGGTATCGACGGCATTGAACGCGTCCATGCCCACGCAGCGCTGGAAGCACGAGGCGGTCTTCTGCCCCATGATCCTCTGCATCTTAACCTTGCTAATGAGGTCGTTAGTGTTCTGGTGGAGATGGGTGAAGCGGTTGACAACCTTGCCGTTGATGCTGGATTTAACCGTGAACAGCTCCTGGTACTGAGGGTCCTGCGCCATCTCGTACGTCTTCGCGACGGAATTCAGCGAGGGCCTTACCATGGGGTGGTCGACCACGTTGTCGACCTTCTGCCCGAGGATGTAGATGTCTCTCTTCAGTCTCCTCAGGCTGTCGATGTATTGCTCTCTGGTCATCAATGCCATGAAGGCAATCCCCCTTTCGGTCCGGGTGAGTAGCAAGGTTCATGCCGTGGGAACCACAGCCGGGGATCGCGCCGCCAGCCCTGCTGGCAGGCGGTTCGCCGGGGGAAGGCCTGGCAACTCGAGGCGACACGCAAAACGGCGCTGTGCAAACTGGCACAGCGCCGCGCGCGCTTCGTCCCAAGATCATCATCGATTTACCCTTGTAGCGGCACGGACTCCGGTGTGCCGAATTGCACACACCGGATCAGATATGCACAATCCTGCCCTCACCCGGCACATTCAGCTTGTGCCTGGCAGCCTTTCTTATGAATGTCGTTCGGTGCATCCCCAGGGCTTCGGCCGCCTTGGTCGGGTTGCCCCACGTGGTGAGGGCGTGAAGGAGGAGACTCTTCTCCGCTTCCCTCATCGTAGCGCGGTAAGAGACCGGAGCAGCGTTTCCCGTGGGTCCGGACGTGGCCGAGATGATCGCGGCGGGGAGCGACTCCGGTTCGATGACGTCCCCTTCAGTGAGTACTACCGCTTGCTCCACCACGTTCTCCAGCTCGCGGACGTTCCCCGGCCAGTGGTACTGGATCAGCCTGTCCATCGCCCTCGGCGAGATGCGCTTGTCCAGGCCGTACTTGGAATTCAGTCTCGCGAGAAGATTGAGTACCAGCGGCGGGATGTCGTCGCGCCGCTCGCGGAGCGGCGGGATCCTTACCATTACCACGTTCAGCCTGTAGTACAGGTCCTCGCGGAATCTTCCCTCGTCGACCATCTTCTTCAGGTCCCTGTTCGTAGCGGCGATTATCCTGGTGTCAACCTGGATCTCCTTGGAGCCCCCCACTTTCATGATCTCGCGCTCCTGCAGGAGCCTGAGCAGCTTCACCTGGAGGTTGGTGGAGAGCTCCCCCACCTCGTCGAGGAACAGGGTCCCGCCAGCAGCCATCTCGACGAGCCCGATCTTGCCTTCCCTGCGGGCGCCCGTGAACGCGCCCCCCTCGTAACCGAACAGCTCGGACTCGAGCAAGGATTCGGGTATCGCCCCGCAGTTGATCTTCATGAACGGGCCGTCACGCCGCCTCGACCTGAGGTGTATGGTCTTCGCCAGCACCTCCTTGCCGACCCCGGATTCACCGAGTATCAGCACTGTGGAGTCAACCCTCGCCACTCGAGCCGCCAGATCCAGCGCCTTCCGCATCTCGGCGCTCTGGGCGACCACGTGACCGACGTCCAATTGCTGCGACCGGAGTTCCTGGAGCTCCGAGTAGTATCGTTCGCTCAGTCTCATGGTCTCCTCCAGCTGGGTCTTGAGGTTCTCCAGCTCCGTGAGGTCGCGGACGTTGGTGACGACGCCGACGATGTTCCCCCACTCGTCGTATATGGGGTTACCGGTGACGATTACGCTCTTGCCCGTAGGCCTTATCTCCTGCATGATCGTCACCGACTTTTTCTCCCTGAGGACGATCAGCGTCACAGACTGGTCGAAGAAGCCCGCGTCGACCAGGTCCTTCATGTGACGGCCCAGGACTTGCCGGCGCTTGAGACCGGTTATCCGCTCGTAACCGGAGTTCACCCTGGTGGTTACGCCCTTGCCGTCGGTAACGTAAATCCCGTCGAAGCTCGACTCGATGATGGCGTCGAGCTCCTTGGATATCATCTTGTACGATTGCAGCTCCTTGCTGATAGATTCCAGTTCGGAGACGTCCTGAAATATGCCGACCGCGCCGACGACGCGGCCGTCCGATGCGAATATGGGAGTCCTGTTAGTGATGCACAGCCTGTCGTTGACGAATAATTTGCCACCCACCTGCGACTGGCCGGTTTTCAGCACCTCGGGGAGGCCCGTGGTGGGAATGATCTCGGTGATGTGCTTACCCAGGACCTCCGCCGCAGGTTTCCCCACCAGCCTCTCAGCGGCTGAGTTGAATATGGTGATCAGGCCACGGTCGTCGATGGCGACGATACCGTTGTGCGCCGACTCGAGTATCGCCTGGAACTGGGCGCGGCGTGCCGCCTCGGTGGGGATCTCGCCGTGTGGGGTCGCGGGTGGATTCCCGATAAAATCCTCACCGGGTTGGCGCATCCCCGAAGGATTCAGCGCCATCGTCGTGTTCGGCTGATGCTTGTTCATTCGCGAGCTCTCACCTACCTGGCTTCGCCTATTGCTTCCGTATGTCCGTGTCGAACAGTCCAGAGCGTTCCGGGTCGGGCAACGGCGCTAGTAACGCCCCTGCTCAAACGCCTCCCGGATCTGCCGGCGATCGAACCCCGCACCGAGGGCCGCCATGAGCTTCATTCGCGCCTTCTGGCCGTTGAGATTGTCGCCGAAGATGACCCCCATCTCCCTCAGGCGTCTGCCCCCGCCATCATAACCGTAGGTGTCGAGGACGCGCCCCCGGGGACACCTCGATACGAGGACGACTGGTATGTTTCGTGAGATGGCGTAGCGTATCCCTTCCGCCATGGGAGGCGTCACGTTGCCGCACCCCGTGCCCTCCACCACGATCCCGTGTGTCCCGCAATCGACCGAGTACCTGATCAGCCTGTCGTCGACGCCTATAGCCGCCTTAAACAGGTCAACCCTGGCGTCCAATCGCGCGGTGGGGATGTGTACCCGCGGCGGAGCGTCCCTGTAATACAGGACGCGGCCCTTTTCAACGATGCCGAGCGGGCCGAAGTCGGGGCTGCGGAATGCGTCGACGCATTCGGTGTGGGTCTTGGTGACTTCCGCCGCGGCGTGGACCCCCTCATTCATCACCACTAGCACTCCCCTGCCTGTGGACGACTGGGACGCGGCTACGACCGCGGCCGCCATGAGGTTCCCGGGACCGTCCCACGACAGCTCCGAAGCGTTGCGCATCGCCCCGCAGAATACCACGGGTTTCGCGGGGTCGAGTACCAGGTCAACGATGAAGGCGGTCTCTTCCAGCGTGTCGGTCCCGTGAGCGACGACAACGCCCGTGACGCCAGAATCCGCCAGGGCCGAGCCAATATCGCGGGAGAGCCTGAGGCAGTCATCGGGGGTCATGTGCGGCCCAGGCAGCCGGGCGAAGTCGCGGATTTCCACCTGGGCAATGCTACGTATCCCGGGCGCGCTGGCGACGATCTGCTCCCCGGACAGCGCGGGGATCACCCCGCCGGTAACGGGGTCGACCACCATCGAGATGGTCCCCCCCGTGAAGAACAATACGAGCCTCGCGGTCACGTTTAGCCCTCCTTTTCGGGCGCCACGGGAAGTGTAAAACAGAACCTGGTCAGCCCGGTGGAGGCGTCGACCCATATCCGGCCGCCCATCGCCTCCACGAGCGCCCTGGCGACGGCGAGCCCCAGACCCGTGCCGCCGCTTTGCCGGTTCCTGGACTTGTCACTCCGGTAGAACCTCTCGAACAGGTGGGGAATTTCCTCCCCCGAGATGGGCTCTCCGTTGTTGGATACGCACACCTGGACGAACCCGGCGTCCGCCGGCTCCGCCTCGATTCGCACCTCCCCGCCCTCCAGGGCATAGCGCAACGCGTTGCTGAGCAAGTTCATCATCACCTGCATGAGGCGGTCCCCGTCCGCCAGGGCAGCCGGGACTCCCGCCGGGACGGCGACGCTGACCTCGATTGAGCGCGAGAGCGCCTGCGGCCCGACCGCCTGCGCCGCGCGCTCCAGCGCGGCCGCCAGTTCGATTTCTTCAGTCACCAGTGGCAACTTGCCGGCCTCACTCAGGCTGAGGTCCTGGAGATCAGCCACCAGCCTCGACATCCTCAGAACCTCGTCGTGGAGGGACGCGACCGCGTCGGGCGTCGGCTCGACGAGGCCTGCCTGCATCGCCTCGAGGTTCGACCTCAATATGGCCAGCGGGGTGCGGATCTCGTGGGCCATGTCGGCAACCATGTTGCGCCTGACGGCCTCGGCCTTCTCAAGGGCCCCGGCCATCTCGTTGAACGCCGACGCCAGCTGTCCGAGCTCGTCCTGTTCCCCGGTGGGCAGCCTCACCGAGAGGTCCCTCGCGGCGAGCCTGCGCGACGCCTCCGCGAGCGAGGCGACCCTTCGCATCAGGTCCCTGCTGTATGAGGCGCCAAGCACGAATGAGAGCAGGATGCCGGCCGCCGCTGCCAGCAACGCGGCGGCAAGCACCGACCTCCTGAACGTGTTCTCCAGGGACGCGACCACCCTGCCGGAGGGGTCCGGCGCCCCTGGAACTATCGCCACGGCTCCCACGTTGCGCCCTCCTGCGGTCACCGGCACGGAGTCCAGACCCCGCAACTGGATCCTGTCCCCCACCTGCATCCCGTATGAGTCGGCCACAACGATACCGGTTTCATCCATGAGCAGGATGCGGTCGATCATCCCGCCGGGGACATTTGTTGCCCACCGTCTCTGGCCGTACATGCCCATCCCGGGGCCGCGAAACACGAGCAACGCCTGCACGCCTTCCCACGAGCCGGCCCGCTCGTAGTACAGAGAGAACAGCGCGGCGAGCTCCCTGGCGCGGGCGCGGCGCTGGTTCGATGCGTAGTCGGAGAAATACACGGAAGTAGCGAACAGGGAAAAGCCGGCGGTCACCGCCGTCGCCACCAGCGCCACAACGAGTAGTGAAACGAGGATCCGCGACCGGAATTTCACCCGTTATCCCCTCCGGTCTTGCCCGCCTGAAACGCCTGAGGGACCATCTTGTACCCTATCCCGTAGACCGTGAGTATGTGAGCCGGGTTTGACGGGTCAAGCTCGACCTTCTTCCTCAAGTTGAGGATGTGCGTGTCGACCGTGCGCTCGTATCCTTCAAAAGCGTCCCCAAACACCGCGTCGAGTATCTGAAGTCGCGTGAGCACTCTTCCCGGATTGCGCATGAGTAGCGAGAGTATCTTGAACTCGGCCGGGGTCAGCGCTACCTCCTGCCCACGCACCTTTACCGTGTGCGACGGCACGTCGAGCTCGATGTCCCCGGCCTCAAGACGCTCTATGACGCGGGCCTGCTCGGACTGGTATCTTCGCAGTACAGCTCTAACGCGCGTGGCGAGTTCGCGAAGGCTGAACGGTTTGGTTATGTAGTCGTCGGCGCCGATCTCGAGGCCGACGAGCTTGTCGGCCTCCTCGGACCGCGCGGTAAGCATGATGATGGGGACGTTGCTGGTCCGCCGGATCTCCCTGCAGACGTCTAGCCCGTTCATGCCGGGGAGCATGAGGTCCAGCACGACGAGTGATGGGTTGCCGTTCCTGACCGCGGCCAGGCCGGAGGGGCCGTCGGACGCGACCTCGACGGTGAAACCCTCCGACTCGAGGTACCGTGCGATAACGGAACTCAGTTTGCGCTCGTCCTCAACCACGAGTATCTTGGGCAACAATGCCGCCTCCCCAGTGCGCTAACGCCGCACCCCAACCAACCAGTACTTCCTCACAGTGCACTCCTCCTTCTTCATTGTTGCGTCTCACGCGGTTTGCGACAAAATCTCAGACCCATGCGACAGACCCATGGGCGCATACCTATGCACAGCGAGTGCATAAGCATGCGCCCCTTGTGTATAGCGCATGCATTAAGGTGACGAGCCCACGGCGTCGGCGGCCTCGGTGGAACGCTTCGTCTCACCCGTCATATCGCCCCCATATAGCGTCCGACGGGGCGGCGTGGTGGCCACGAAGGGATTCGCAGGTGCCGTGTGCTGCTCTACCTGTTCCTCCCCTGCAGGCGGAGCGGAGGCGTAGCCGAATTTGCCCGCGATGTCCTTCATGAACTTCAGGGTCAGCGCTGTCACAGCGGCCCAAAAGACGGCCAACAGGGGTGCATAGAACATGCCCCCCAATCCGAGGACCGCTACCAGGTAGCAATCCTGGTAGTGCGTTGCCAAAGCTTGCGGCAGCTTAGTCCACGAGAACTCGCCCTGGAATAGGGCTCGTCCGATCCCGAGGAGCCAGTCGATGGTGGCCAAGGCCACCAGCAGCAGTATGCCATTGACCACCCATGGATTGTACACGAGCTGCAGCGGAATATAGTCGGTCGGCACGATCTCAACCTCCCTTAGTTGATTATCTCTCTAACACGCGTCAGCTTCTCCTCCGCCTCCAACGCCCTAGCCCTCCATGCCGCAGCGTCGCAGACGAGAATCTCCTCGATGATGCTTCCCCAGGTCTTCGGTCCCACGATGCCATCCACGACCAGGCCGTGCTCCCGTTGGTAGTCCCTGACGGCGCCGTCGAGCGCGTCGTCGAAAACATCCCTCTGCAGGCGGAGTGCAGCTGCCAGGAGCGGCACAGCGCCGCCGACCATCCCCTTCTTGAGCGTCGGAAGACCTGGAGCGGGCGTGATTCCTTGCGCCGGCATCGTCAGCGCCTCCCAGTATTCCGCCCGCATATGCTGCCAGGACCACAGACTGTGCCCTGGCAATCCGCGGCCAGCGACCAGTGAGCGGAACAGCGCGATCTCCGCGGCGCCGGCAAGGTCGTATGCCTGCCCTGCGGGGGCGATTGGCCTCTTCAGCCCCAGGTCGGCGTGCGACCGGAGCGACTTCTCAAGGCACGCGGCTGGGTCCGTCCCGATCGTCGCCCAGTATACCTGCGGGATTGCCACGTCGCAGAGGGCATCGTACACGGCGTATGGCAGCCGGCGGTGCAGGATTGGGTAGGCGAACGACGAGTACCCAACGCACGCCTGCGGTGCCTTGTTCCTGATTGCCTCCAGGAATCTCCTGGCCAGGTCGACGTTCCCCTGCGCGCGCTCGATCTCCGCTTCGACGTCGGCTATGTACCAGTCCGCGCCGTTCGCCAGGGCATCCAGGGCCAGCGCAGCTTCTCTATCGGGATACGAGTGATAGAGATATCCCCAGGCGCCCACCACGAGGCCGGCCGCCTTAAACACCGGGAGAGCGCGGAGGAACGGTTCTCTGAACTGCTGGGGACCGCCGCCCTCGTGGAACTTCACCAGCAGGCCACGGATGCCGTGCTCCCGTGCTTTTTCGGCTATGGCACGGGCGTCGCCACCCTCGCACTTCTCCAGTTCCCAGATCCAGACATGCCCGCCCTCATAAGGCTTCATGGAGTTCACTCCTGTCTCCGTTGCAGCCCCTGCGGCGGGTCTGGGACGCGGAACTGCGGGTTCTTCCGCCGCGCCTCGGCCTCCAGGGCCTCCAGGCGGGCGAGCAGGTCCTGGCGCTCCAGTTCCTCCTGCGTCGGCTCGCGGTTGATCTTCACGGCCACCCTGCCAGCGGCTTTCATAATCACCTGCTTTTTCATTCAGCCCTCACCTCCACACCCGCACGCCCGTGTCTGGCAGATATCGCCTCGATGCCATACACCCCGGCTTCCGCACTCGAAAACTCAAGGGTCGCCATGCGATTGACCGTTGTCGTCACAGCAGCCTGCTCTCCGTTGACCTCGAAGATAACCTCGCCGTCCTCTGCCCCATCCGGCAGCATGACGGTCACTGTTGCGGTATCCACGCCATCTGCAACGATCTGTGCCTTGTCAGTGACCACGGCCAGCCGCTCGTAAATGATGACGCCGGATGGTTGCCCCGCCTCGTCGAAGGTCAAGTCATACGAGCCGCTGGCGAGAATCGCGGCGACAGTCTCAGCACTCTCGTTGTCGTTGAGCCGGTATTCCCCATAGTCCTGGGCGGTTCCGCCGAGCTTGCGGATAGCGTTCTGGACCTCGGCCTCGAACGCAGGGCCGTCGGGCAAATTGGAATTCGTGCCCGAATTGGAGGCAATCGCTCCATCGGTCCTGCGATAAACGACAAGCATCGGTATCCCTCCTAGCCGAATGCGACCCAGCTGTATGTCTTTCCGCTGTAATTCGTCCACCCGCTGCCGCCCACACCGTCAACTTGAAAACCGTTGGCAGTAATGATAGGAGCCTGTGTGTCGATCACTTCTCCGGCCGTCACCGAACCAGTGGTGCCGGTGGTACCAACCGCATACATACCGCAAGAGACCCCCGTATCAGATCCCAACCCCCAGTAGAATCCAGCACCGCCCCAATCAGAACCGAGGACTACGAGTTTCGGCCGGAAACCCACTGTAATCACCCTATCCGCAGCGCCATCCCCGACGTATGAACCGCTCGCCTGCCTGCAATAGGCAGAGGCCGCGACCCCGCCGAGCTGATCCGCAGTCGCCGCCGCCCCCACCCTCCCGCTCGCGTTGGTCACAGGGATCCTTCCCGCCTCGGTCCCGCCGGGGGAGGTCAGAGCTGCCGACGCGATCTTCGCCAAAGTCACCGAGCCGTCGGGGTGGTCGATGGTGGCAGCGGTCTTATGAGTCGTCAGACTGGTAGACACGGCGTCCACTGTATCCTTCCTCGCAATATCGTCCGCCGCCGCCGGCGCCGCCACCTTGGCCCGGCCCTGGGCGTCGCGCTGCATGATTGCTCCAGCGGTCGCCGCCGATGTGGAGGCATCCAGTTTCGCCTTGTCGGCGGCCGCCATGAAGCCGGCAACCGATCCAGTCGCGGCGGGATGCTCGGAGCCGCCGGCAGTCCTGTGACTCTGCAAGTCGGAGTCAAGGGCGTACTGCGGGTGCGGGTCGCCCGCGCCAATATGAGACTCAACAACATCGAGGGCCTTCCTGCCCATGGCGTCAGGCAGCATGCTCCGACCATCTGCAACGGTGATCTGGGAGAGCGTCGCGCCTGTGGCCACCGTCCCGAGCAGCACGCACCCTGTAGCGGCCGCCGCGTTCGTCGTGTACTGGAATGTGGAGTCGCTCAACCGGAGCCATATGTAATAAGTAGTATTGGGGGCCGGAGCATTGATATCCAGGGTTGAGACGGCCGCCTTGGACACCGTGACATCTCCATACCTGGCGCGCCCACGGCCGATCGTGACGACTATCTTCGAGCCGTCATAGGCAGCCGAGCGGACATCGAACGGCTCGTTCAGCCGCTCAGCCGATATTCCCGGTGCTCCCCCGTTTGTGAACCTGTCGAAGAACATGGCCGCTCTCCTTATGGCGCAACGCGCCTGAGATAGTCACGCCTTGTTATGGTGAGGCTTTCCTGGTCGGTCTTGTTGATGTCCACAATGGCCCTGGCCACCAAGATCCCACTGTTCGGGTCCAGGGTCGCACTGGCCCCGCCGAAAAGGCCGATCTCCCGTATGTGCACGTTCGCTTCACTATCAAGGTAGAAGACCGTTCCGAGCAGTTCTCCGAAGGTCGACTCGAATGACATCTGCTTTCGGGTACCCGCGACCTCGGCGCCCAGACGTGTATCTCCATCGGCCGCCGGCGTCGGGTCTGTCCCGACCGCTATGTACTTGAACCCTTCGGCTGCGGTTCCGGCCCATAGGTCCTGGGTCAGCTGGATGCCGGCATCGGTGATGTGATTGGCCACCCGGTAACGTCTAATCTCACCGCATGGCCCCCAGAGCGTTATCTCGAACGCCCCTCGCCAGGCCCATCGCTCGCTGAACCCCAGTCTCCGCCTCAGCATGGTAGCAACTCCTCCGACGGATAGAGATCCTCTGACGGGATCGGGCAGGCGTGCCTCACATAGATAACCTCACCGGCCCATCCCCAGTCATCCGACACGTCCATGTAGCGTTCAATCCGCTGGTTGCGGCTTGTCTCCTTTGCCTCCAATCGGTTGACCCTCTGAAAGAGGTCGAATACTGCATCCTCATCGGTCACCGGGGCCTGGTTCAGAGTGACGGTTATGTGGAGCTGCCCGCCAGCGGTCTCCCTGGTGACCGAAACACACGGCATGAGATGATCGATGCCCTCGGAGGGAATCCGAACCTGAGCATACATACCCGACCTCAGCCCGAACGCCGTTATTCCCATGCCAACCGGCCTGATGGGATAGGCGCGCTCACGCAAGAACGCGTCGGCGATCTGCTCCGCCTCCGCTCTGACTGGCCGGGGGTCCTTGACGACCTTCTCATGGCGCTCACCAAACAGCGCGATGCTACCGGCATCCTCCCGGCGCACGATAACCGGCATCTCAGCAGTGTAGACCGCCTTGACTTCCTGGCCGTCTACCGCCGGCGCCACAGCGAACCGGATGAACCGGTTCTCCACGTTATAGACCACCTGGGCGGTAGCCGCGTCGGCGGACCCGTCCTCGGCGACCGTCTGTTCGACCCCTCCGAGATATACCTGGGGCGGGGCATCCAGGTAGACAGTCTGGCCGCCTGCCTGGAATTGTCGGATAAGGGGCTGGTACTGAAGCATATATTGCGCCTGGCCAGCCTTCGAGGCTTGTAGGTCCTCGAAATCCGTATCCCTGACTTTCGCCGGCACAAAGACGACGTTTGCGACCTGGGGCATCTCCTCGGTTATCACTAGGGAGTCTGGTACGATGTTCATTTCCTCGTCCAGGACGGTCCCGAAGACTGACCTCTGGGGATCCCAGAATTCTAGAGCGTCGTTCCGGATGCGCCAGGCCCAACCGGTTCGCCGGCATATCTCCTCCATGAAATCAAACAGGGTATCGAGGTTCGAACTGATAGCCCCGATTCTCTTGGAGCAGACTCCAACGCTCGCTAGGCTCACGCTGGCAGGGCCGTACCGCGTCCAGGCGTCGATGACGATATCGGAGGCGGTCTGGACATCCTGCTTCGGCCACGAGTCGATGAACCTGTAGTGGGAAGCAAGTATGGTGTCATCCACGCAACTCAGTTCAAGGACGGGGACCCCTTCGAGTCGCTTTCTCGGCTTTGTGACGACAGTGCCGGTGAATTCGTCAATGGCGGTCCCGACCTGCTGGAAGACCTTGACCCGCGCATTCAGCGTGAGCGCGTTCCATACCTCATCAGGCACGTCGGGAGTCTTCACCACGCTGAAGGAAAACGCCGACACGCGGCTCTTGGTGCTGTCCTCTATCTTGAGACCTTGAGCCGGGATCGCCGCCCACGCGCCGGCGACGTAGACTGAGACTATCTCGGTAAACGGTTCAGTCACCGGCATGCGCTCACCCCGCTACTCCGTAGCCCAAGCGAATTCCACGCCTACCAAGACCTCGCACGATCTGGTTTGCCGCGTCGCGTCCATCCTGGAAGGTCGAGCCCCTCATATCGATGTAGACTTCCGTCGCGCTGCCGGCAGCCCTCACGCCCTCGGCCACAATGGGCACGATCCTGTCGAGCGGGAGGATCGCCTCATCGCCAGCCTCACCCATCATGCCGAGGACCGGCTGTGTAGCAATACCGCCCGCGGCGAGGAGAGGGATCTCGCGTATATTGAAGCCCCACGACCTGCCCCCGAGGACGGGAACCCAGTCCGGAATGGAGAAATGCACTCGGTTGAGGCCCCTGATCATAGAGTTAATGGCCCCGACAATTGAGTTAATGACCGACTTGATTGACGAGAGAATGCCGTTCCAGACGCCGGCGGCAGTATCCTTGATTCCCTGCCAGGTCTTGCCCAGGAAGGCGCTGATGCTGCCCCAGGCATTGACGAGCCAGTCCCAGGCCCCCTTTACCGGCGTGATGATGTGCTCCTTTATCTCGCTCCATACAAGGGCGGTCTTCTCCTTGATCCAGTCCCAGTTGGCGACGATGAGTGCGACGAGGCCGATGACGGCCGCAATTACCAGCGCCACCGGGTTGGTGGCCAGGGATACCAGCGAAGCGCCCATGCTTTTCACCGCAGGTATAACGCTTTTCCCGATTCCACTTGAGAAGAACTCATGAGCCTGGTTGGCCGCGAGGATCGCGGGACCCAGGGTTGTCATTGCCTGGCCGACGTCGTCCAGCGGCTGCAGGTAGTCACCCATGGCGACCTTTGCGATGTCAAGTTTAGCCTTCAGCGCATCGTACCAGCCGAGGTTCTTCTCATTTGCCGCGGACAGCCTCTCGGTCATGCCGGCGGTCTGTTCGAGGCTTGCCCTTTGCTGGTCGATGATGGGTTGAGCGATCCCGAGCGAGGCCCAGAACTGCTCACCACTGCCCTTCGCCTCTGTGAGCGCCTGGCTGAGGAGAGTGATTGCCGGCCGGCCTCGAATGCCGCTGGCCTCGATGGATGCCAGGGCCACCGCGACATCCTCCATGGAGAGGTTGGCCGCCTTGATGTCGGGTGCCACCCTCGACATGTACATGCCGAACTCCTGGACCCCCACGCTGGTCTTCTTTTGCAGGAATGTGAAGGTGTCCAAGTGCTCGTTTATCTGCGTGAGAGGGATATCGAATGCCGAGAGGGCCCGGTCGGCGCTGTCGAGGTTGGCCGCCATCTCGCCGCCCAGGGCGTCCGTCATGAGGTCCACCGCGTTGACCATCGACTCAATCTCCTGGGCAGTGAAGTTGCCGCGGCGTCCGATCTCCTCGATGGACATGGCGATCTCGCCTGCGGACAGTCCGGCGTTGGCATTGCTGTAGGTGAGCTGCCTTATCTGCTCGTTAGTCATACCCGTAACGATTGCCGCCCGGTCCATCGCCGAGCTCACGTCGAAGGTATCGGAGGTGAGCTTGCCCAGGCCCACTCCAAGCGCGGTGACGCCGGTACCCAACTGGTTGATCGGGTCGCTCAGCCACTGCTTTATGACATCACCCAGGCCCTTCGCGCTGTTGCTGGCCGTGCCCATGGCGTCCGACATCTGTTGCCCGGCGCCCTGAGTAGTGTCTCCGACGTTCCGAATGGCCTCGGCTGCCGTCGCGGAGGCCTGGTCAATCTCGCTGCCGGCTTTTGAGTAAGCATCAGAAGCAGTGCGCGCCGCGTCGGTCGCGTTTCCCATGACCGCCTCGATGGCAGAGGAAGCCTGGTCTATCGCTCGCAGTGCTATCTCAACGACGGTTGCCACGCTTCCCCTGCCTCCCCTTCGCGATTTGCTTCGCTACCTGCTCATGCTTCCAGGCCCAGCCTTTCAGCAGGATCCGGCGCTGCAACGGGGTCAACTCTGCGGCCGTAGACGCCAGCGGCATCCCCAACTCACTGAGGATCAGCGACTCCTGGACCACTGCTGACGCCGCGAAAGGTATCCTCCTCGGCTGCCTCCTGGGCTGCCACCTTGGGACTTGAGACCTGGATACCCGAGATCCGGTAGACGGTCTTGGCTAAGTCGGCTACCCATCCCGGGGGCCAGGCCGCAGCGATCTCCGCCTCGGTCCATTTGTCATCGCTGACTATGGCCCTGGCGACAGCCTTTCGGGCAGCCAGCGCCTGGCTCTCGGTGATCTTGCTCAGGTCGCCCTTGACGAGGTTCTCTCCATCCTTCCGGGCGGCAGTGGGGTCTCCGGAAAGCTCGAGTCCGCCGGCGAGGAGCCCCCGAATGTCATGGGACTCTCCATCGGAGAGAGGACGGACCTGGACCGTCACCTTATCGCCGGTCGCCGGGTGCACGAGCTCGACCGTCTCGATATGCTTGATACCCCCCAAGAAAGCCTTTGTAAGTCTGTTCGTCATGTCATACCCTCCTACACAGCATCATACCTGGCCTGGTCGTTTGTGAGCGTCGCCTCTATGGGTCCATCTCCCGCGGTGGTTACGAGGGCGCGGAGGCTGCCCTTCTGGACGATCCTGTCACGCCCCGCAAGGGGCTGCCCCATGGCCGTGTACACGCACCTGGCTAATTCGATGACCAGCGACGTGCCAAAGTTAAGGGACAGCGGAAACTCAGTCAGGGTGGTGGACGTGGGTCCGGTGGCCGTGCCCCAGAATCGCTCAAGTTCGGCGGAGTCGATGAAGGACAGAGTGAGATCACCCGTTACCTCCAGGGCCCCGCGGTACCCGCGCCTGGCGAACCTGGACCCCACTGTCCTTCCGGACTTCAGGTCCGCGTTGTTCTTGATGGACAACTTCAGATCCTCGACCCTGGCCGACGCGTCAACCGAGTCTATCTCCGCGGTCACCTGATGGGGAGCGAATATGTTGCCCTCGCTCCAGGCAATCGCCCCGGCGAGCGCTGCCTTCTCATCCTTGGAGGCGAGGATGCCGAGGGTGGCCTTCACGAACTCCGCGCCGACTTCTATCTGGAGGGAGTCCAAGACGCACCCGGCGAACACATGCTCGAAGATGTCCTTGCCGAGCCTCACGGTGAATGGCGTGAGCAGCGGCGCCCTGCTCGGCGTGAACACGTGCGTGTAAGGCCCGGTACCGGTGGTCTCGTTCGCGCCCAGGAGCCACTTCAGGATCCATCCGGCCACGACGTCGTCGAGGGCGACGACCAGATCGCCGTCCATGACGTATGGCGCGGGGGCCACCTGGCGGTCAAGACCGGAGGCGCCTGGCCAGAAGAGCGCCTGATCTCCCGGGCTGTCAAGGCTACTCGACTCCGGATCCACGGTGACCGCGCCAGCCACCGCAGTGCCGTGCACCGCTTCCTCTCCCAGTTTCGCGTAACGCAGATAATTCATGCTGTTCCCTCCTGTTTACTCGCGCCGGCGCACTATGGCGTTGAACACGGCGGCCGCCGCGAAGGTGTTCTCCGAGAGCTGGTCGCCGTAGGACTGATCGAAACGAGCGGGCTTAAAGTCATGAACGGTGTTCCCGAGGAGCCTGTCCTCCAGCAGGACGGTGTACGCGCGCGCGGCCAGGTTGTTGGCCGCCTTCTGACCCTCCTCCGGGTCCGTGTTGCTTACGAGTGCAACGATGATGTACTCGATTTTGTGGACGTTCGTCGTCCCGCCGGCGCTCTCGATGTTGTCAGGACTGGGAAATACCCACAATGATGGCGGTCTAACCTTGCTCGTGCGCACCCTATCCCCTCGCACGATATGAAGGACATCGCTAAGAGCGCCTCCCGCCTGGCGGGCAGCCTCCAGGCGGTCCAGGATCGCCTGTATTATCTGCTCAAGATGCTGGTCCAGCGGGGTCTCAACGGTCTGCACTCTATCACCCCAGAGAGGCGCTTACCGCGCGCCCCACAAACTCGTCTATCCGTTTCTCAGTGCGGGAGATCGCCCGGTCTATGTACGGGTTTGCCTCAGTGCCCGGGTGCCTTACCCGCTTGGCGAATATGACCTGATTGCCGACCACAAACCGGAGAGACTTGGCGTTCCTGGGCCGGATCTCGTGCGGCTTCGACCCCTGGTTGACGGCCAGGGCATAGGAGACCGCGCTCCGGATCCGCCAGTCCAGATCGTCCACCTGTTCGATTTCCCAGGAGCCGGCCAACCGGCCATGTCTCACTGGAGCCTCCTCACGGATGTTGCCCCAGAGGTCGAGGGCCATCATCCGGAAGGCGCCGCCCAGGGCCCCCATGACCTTCTCCCTGAGGGCCCCGAGCTCGGACAGATCGATTTCGATGCCAAAATCAAGGCTCATAGCGTCTCCTCGTCGGGCTGGCCAACCAGGTAAAGCCCGATCCTGCTGCGCTTCTTGAACGGGGCCAGATCCCTCCGGAGCGCGGGCGTAAAGACGTCGTCTCCGCTTATCTGGATCTCGAACTGGCCCATCTGCACGACCGGGCTCCTTCTCCGCTGCAGGGAGACCGCGACCATGTTAGCCACCAGGCGGACGGCGACATGCTTGACGCCGCGAGGGACTTCCGGAATTGTCCCGGCCGCGACCTCGGCGTCGAAGTCCCTGCGGGTCTCCGCGTCAATAAGCGCCTTGGCGTCTTCGAGCCAACCGCCAATGAGCGTCTCCAGGGCGGCCTGGTCAGCGCACTCCAGGTCCTCGGGCTTGACGCCTGTTATCGCGATTACCTCCGCCTGGCTGCCGTACATGCTCTACTCCTTGCCGGTGTCGTCGCCGGCCTTCTCGTCGGTTGGTTCACTGGCCGCCTGAGCCTTGGCAGGCCCGCGCTGACCCTTCCCCTTGACCGCGGGCTTCTCGGGGACCGGGCGAACCTCGAGGCGGACAACAGCCTTGAGCGCGCGGTACTCGGTATCCGTGACATCAAGGGTGGTCTCCGACTTCGGCGGGAACTGCTTGCCGAGCCTGAAGACCGGCCGCTTCTCGTCCTTGTTCCTGACGGTCACTTTCACGCCGCTTACCTCCCGGTTGAGTCGCCTATGCTAGAGATGCCTAAACCCTGGGCGGGACCTCGTAGCCGGAGGCCACGACCGCGCCGTCCTCCTCCTCGTAGTTCGCGCCGGCCCTGAGGGACGCGACGAAGTCGGTCTGGAGGAGCTTGGCCTCGCGCTCGGGCTCAATCCTGACATCCCGGTAGACGCCGTAGGCCATGTTATCCGGATGGGCGAGGAGAGCCTTGCCAGCGGGCACTGAAGCGCAGGCCCTGATGGGCACGCCCTTGAATGCGAGCGGCGCCGAAGCCTGCTGCGCCTGGTCCCCGAGAGCCGTGCCGCGCGCGCGGAGCTTGTCGCGGTATGCGTTCTCGGTTGCCCACGGTACCCAGAACCGAAGCTGAGACGGGTCGGCCTTGTACTGCTCCGGAAGAGCCGAGAGCATCGCGTCAAACATGTCCTCCACGTCGTAGAGGTTGAAGTCGGGGAGCTCGGTGATCTCCACGACGGCCTCGCCCACGTAGTGAGCATGCTTGAGCTCCGAGGTGAACGTGAGGACCGCGCCAGCGACGCCCTGGATCTTGGCGTACTCGCGAGTGAGCCCCGCGCCGATCCGGACGAAGTCGTCCGCCGCGAAGTTGGCCGCGTCGGCGACTGTCATCTGCCTATCGCCCTTGGCGGTAGCCACGGCCACGGTCGAGTTCCCGCCGCCGACCTTGTCGGTGACCGCACCGCTCACGGCGTTGCCCGCGAGCTTCAGCCACCCGTCGAACTGCGCGAGGAAGGTGTCGCCCGAGCCTGTGTCACCCTGGAAGCAGACTTCCTGCAGATCCACACCGCAACGGTTGCCGATGAGCTCGTTCAGGCTGTCGGCGAAGTCGGCCTTCTCGATGTTGTCCTCCATCGTGGAGTCCTTGACTCCGACTACGGCCATGAACTCTTTTGCGACGATCTGGTTGGTGCCGATGGTCGGCTTTCTGTCCTCCGGGGCAACGCCCGCTGCGGGCGGTACCTGAAGGATCCTTGACCCGAACCCGATGCGGTCGATGTCCGCCGTATGCGACTTCATGTCGAGCCGGCGGCATTCGGCCAGTGCGACGGCCTTGGCCTCCATCGCCCGCACGAACTTCTGCTGTTTCTCGGGCTGGAGGACGGCCGATCCAAGGTCAGCCACCGTTATCGCCTTGATTGCGGCGTTGACCTTGGCCAGCAACTCTTCAGCAGTGTACATGCGCTTGATACCTCCATTGGGCCATCTGGCCCGATTCTCAGTGCCGATACCTCCGAGCCGGAACCCTAGCGAATCTTGCGGCCGAACCCGTCACGGTCTGGGGCCGCGGACTTCTTCGCCCCGCCGGCAGCGTCGCCAGTGACGCCGCCGTCCTGGCCTACGAGACCCTTTGTCGCCGGCGTGATGAGCCTTGACAGCTCATCGACCTTTGCCGAGAGCTCCTTGAGCGGGTCGTCCTGAGACTTCCCTGCGGCGCCGGCGTTCCCGGCCGCCCCAGCGGTACCCGCAGCGGCGCCATCCTGGCCGGCGGGCTTCCCTGCGGCCTCAACCGCCTTGAGCCTGTCGTCCAACGGCTTCAGGGCGGCCTCGACTGCCTGCTGAACCATGGTCTGGACCGTCTGCTGGACCGTCGCTTGAACGGTCTGCTGCACGAGCGCCTTGATTTCATCCGGAGTCACTGTCTCTACCTCCCCTGTGGACTTCTCTGCTCTTTCCGCTTCCGCGTCGGCGAGCAGCTCACCGATCAACCGGGCCGCCTCCTGCAGTTTCGAAAAGTCCTTGTCGCTGTACTTGCGGCCCGCCTTCGACGCGCCGGTACCCACCACGGCCGCGACCGCCTTCGTTATCCTGGCGAGCAGGCCGTCCTTTCCGGTCTCCTCCTGATGCTTCACGGCGATCCATTTTGCCTTGGGTACCGCCGGGGTCTTGACCAGCGACACGTGCGTCGCGATCCAGTCCGGACCGAGGTCCCTGAGAAGCACCCGTTTTGGCTGTGGCTGTGCGCCCGCCTTGGTGGCTCTCGACTGGGGCACTCCCATCACGCTGAATCCGGTCAACTCTCCGGATTCGACCCGCGCCCAGGTGGCGTCATCATTCACCTTGACGCCGAGCATCCACGACCCCTTGGGCACCAGGTAGTTGCCGAAGGTGAGGTCCATCGGCGTTATGTACGACTGGCAGGGCTTCCCGACGTTGTTGAGGCTGTGGATGACATCCACATTGCCATAGTCGGTGAGCCACGTCTCCGCGACCTCCGCTATCTTCTCGGCGGTGACGGTCTCGCCATCGGTGTCCGGCTCGCCCGGTACCAGCACCGGTCCGTAGACTTTCCGCTGCGCCGCGTCCTTGTGGACGATGGGGCCGGCAAGGGCGGCGCCCTGGGCGGGTACCCACTTCCCGTCCACGAGCTGGTATCCCATCTCGGCCACCGCTGCCCAGGCCGCCTTCTCGGCGACCGCGGGTTCGACCCCCTCCGGGATCCCGTTCGCAACCTCCAGCCACAGCGCCTGGATGTCGCCCGGGAGCGACCGCGCGCTATCGGGGAGCTTGTCCGCCGCGAATCTCATCGCATCTGCCTCCTCATGGCACGTAGGGGGTGGAGGTGATTACCTCGCCCGCCCCGGGTATGTACGGCCTCTGCCTGCACCGGCAGTTGATCCACTCCTCAATCGGGCCTGACCGGTCGCCCGGGTACATGAGCCCGTTGGGATAAGGCTCGTCCATCCGCATGACCACGCCGTGGAGCATGATGTGGGCGCTCCGGACATCGTCATCGACTGCCGTGAGCCACTGCTTGTACTCCACGCCGTAGTCGCGCATCGTCGTGTTTGCCGCCTCGTTCTGGTAACCGTTTATCTCAGTCCGCGCAATCGCGGTCAGCCGGTTCTCTCGGAGTCCCTGGAAGACCTCGGCGAGTTTGTCCGCCGCCTCGTCGATCCCCAGCCCTTCCCGCACGATGCGCTGGAACATCTCTCCCGCGTCACCTTTCAGCCGCTCCATAGTGGCCTTGGAGCCCTGGAATACGTAGTCCTGGAACTTCTCAAGGACCATCGAGTTGAAGTCCCCAAACCGGATCCGCATCCCGGCCTTGGCTAGCTCCTGCTGAACAGAACGCCTCGCGGAACCCGCCACTCCCAGCGCCTCTTCGACCATCGCGTCCGGCGCCTTCCGTTCGAGGTCGGCCACCAGGTCGGCGGCCATGCTCTCCCTCTCCGCCGATCCCGCCGGCATCCCTCGCCGCTTGACCTCGGCAATGACCTTCTCCGCGCCTTTCTGGAACAACGCCTGGAGCCTCCGGGCCAGGCGCTTCTCGGCTTCGTCGGCCCAACGCGCCTTCTCAGCCCAGGGAGGCATCGCGCCCTGCTCCACCAGGAACGCGACCACCCTGGCGTCTACCTTCACCGCCACGTCGCGCCTCATGACGCCTTCACCGCGGCGACCAGGTCCCGGTGGAGCCCCTTGATAGCGTCGAGAAGAGCCGCCGGCGACTGTCCCGTGATGGGCTGGCCGTTGAGGTAGTAGGCGTCCATGGCCGGGTCCGCCACCCTCTGCTTACCCAGTCGCTCCCGGACGTCATTGGGGCTGAATACAGCGATTCTGCAGTAGCCCTCGCTCATCTTGAGGTCGTGTTCCTCATCGGCGGTGTCTATCTCGTTGAGTTTCCACTCCCACGACCTGGCCCCAAAGCATCCCCATACCACGTGCCTGTTGAACCGCGTCTCGAGTGTCTCCTGGCGCGGGCGGATCACGCTGTTCTTGTATATCTCGGTCGTGCCCTTTACGTTGCTGCCGCCCAGATTGCCCGTCTCGCTAATACCCATGCGGTAGGGGGGGACCCCATGGGCAGCCAGGATCTCGTCGCGGTTATCCTGCCGGTAGAGCCGGAACGAAACGTCCCGCATCTCGACGTCCAATTTCTCGAACTTGATGTTCACCGTCTGGCCCTGCGACGTCTGGGCGGTCAATACCAGGGTGGAATGCGGGTTCCCCTTGACCTTATGCTCAAAGAAGTCCTGAATGGTGCGCTCCGTCTCTTCGTCCAGGTCCGCGCCCTCGACCACCACGGCATATGCCGGGATGGCATGATTCTCAAAGAATTTGAGCGTATAGTCCCGCCTGTATGCGTCGCCGAGAAGCACTCCCAATGCGGGGAGGACGTCGGGGACGCCGTAATAGGCGCTCTTGCTCGTGTAGTTCAGGAAGTGGATTACCTCGCTGGCCCGCCTCTCGAACGGAATAGACCCGAGCGCCGCGAAGGCGCCGGTATACATGTCCACGTCATACGGTACCCCGAACCGCTTGAACCACCGGCGCTGGTTCTCGACAATCTGGCAGTAGCGCATACGGTCCCTATGGACCCTCATCGTGTGCGCCGGCAGGTGAGCCAGGCCCGTGGCCGGCCCGTCGGCAAAGACGCGGAGCACCTCCAGATCGCCATTGCCGCACGCCTCATAGTCCACCATGACATGGTCCAGGATCTCGACGAGCGCCAGTTCGGGATGCGGCTCGTCGAGAAACGACTTCAGGGCCGCGATCTCAGTCTCTGGAGCGTCGTCGAGTCGCGGCCTGAGCGTCCAGCCAAGGCCGGCGGTGTCCCGGGCCTTGGTCTTGACCGCCCGCATGTGATATGTGTTCGCTTCGAGCAGGTCCACGAGCGTTTCGAGGTTATGGGGAGGGGCGACGAGGCCAAGCTCACCATATAGGCCGGTGAACCGGTCGGCCGCGAGTTGCTTCGATTCCGACGGGCTGCCCTTGACGGCATACTGCTCCAGGACGTCGGCCCGGATGACCTTGCCGTCGCTCAGGACATATGCCTTGACCGCGCTCTGCTTCTCGGCCGCTTTCGGCATCCCATACCCTCCGCGTTACTATAGCGTTACTTCGCGTTACTGGGGCGTTACTAGGCGTTACTGGCCCGCCCCTGGTATCTCTGTACCCCCCGAACGCTCCTGGGGCTTTCTAGAGCCTCAGAAGGCCACGGCCTTCACCTTGGGAGGCTTCGCCCGCTGCGCCTGGTCGGCCGCGTGGAGCGTGAGAGCCTTTGCCCAGAACCTGTCCGCGTGGCCGTCCTCGTCGCGCTCGGAGTCATACCGCACGTTTCCTGCCGACGTTGTCATCTTCCGGACCTTGTGAAGATCCTGCCGGATCTGCTTGTCTATGGGTACCCGCGTCCTCTTGTCCTCGAAGACGCGGAGCATCGTTATCGCCATGTCGCCCTTCACGGCCGGCGAGAACTCGACACACTCAACGCGGTACCGCCCGAAGTCCTCCTGGGCCTCCTCCGCGAGCTGCGCGCCGATGCCGGTCGAGTCGATGCAGGCCCTGATTATCCGCGGCATCCTCAGGAAGCCGTAGAGCTCATCGCGCTGGATCCTGAAGCGGGTCTTCGGCATCTCCACTACTGCCCGGGTCCAGAAGATATCTCCAACCAGTTCGTCCAGCCAGATGACCGAGAGGTCGCGCTTCCGGCCTATGTCCATCCCGAGATAGAGAGGCCCCGCCGGTTCGAACCCCATAGGCAGCGCCTTCGTGGCTGCCTCGTGCTCACAGGCGGCGATAAGGTCATATGTCAGTAGCGCCGTTGCCTCGTCGATGAACTTGCATTCGTATTCCTGAGCCCAGTCGTCTTCACACTCAATGCCAGCGCGCAGTTCCTCGATGTTGACGTCCAGGCCCTCAGCCACCGCCTGGTAGATATCGACCTGGTGCTTGGACCACTTGCCTGACGTATCAGTGCACAGGTCATAGAACTTGTTGTTCTTGCCTTGCGGCGTTGAGATAACCCGGATCTTGTAGCCCCTCGTGATGACGGGGAAGAGCGCAGTCCATATCTTCCTGCTGTCTTGGTGGAAAGCGAACTCGTCCAAAACGACGTTTCCCGAGAAGCCGCGGGCGGTGTCCGGGTTCGCCGGCAGGCCGATAATCTTAGACCCGTTCGGGAACCTAATCTCCAGAAGCTTGAAGTCCCGGTCGTCCACGGTGAAGGCGGACTCAAGGACGTCCAGGACATAGCCAACGGCCCGGGCGTGCTGCTGACACTTCTCCATGAGTTCCTTGCTCTGTCGCTCGCCGCGGCTGAGCAGAACCCATGTCGTGCGGTGTTCCAGACCGTCAAGGACCACTTCGAGGGCGACCGCGAAACTGAAGCCGGTCTGCCTCGCCTTATTGGCGATCTTGAACCTTGACTGGTCCTGTACCCAGCGCTGCTGGTAAGGGAGCAGCGGGATCGCCGGCGTCACGCTAGCTGGCAAGCCCATAGATCTGCTCCCGGATGTACTTGATGGTTTCGGGGTCGAGCCCGGCCGCGGCGGCCTTCTTCTCGACGTCCTGGGCGACCCTCTTAGCCTTCTCGCGGATCTCTTGCTTCAGCTTCTCCCTGGCGACGCCGCTCCGCTCCAGTTGTGCGAGGGCCTTCATGGCCTCCACGATCTTGAGGTTGAGACCACTTGGCCCCTTGTCGAGGCTTGCCATCATAGCCTCCATGATGAGCTGCATCGCCAGTTGCGAGGCCGCCTCGCCCATAGCGACCTCCGGGTCAGCGGCGGCCTGGTCGATGATGGCCTTGGCCTGATCCCGAGCGATCCGCAGCCTTTCGAGCCTGGCAAGCCAGTGCTTGCCGTAGCGGCCTACCGCGGACTTACTGACTGGATGCCCCATCTGGGCCAGCCACTCCGCGATCTCTCGGTAGGTATAACCCTCCGTGAGCCGCTGATTGACCGCCTCAGTGACCTCCTGGGGCAGGTCAGTCACGATTTTGGAGTGCCGGCGCCGATCGCTCATAGTCAACACACCACCGGCAGGAGGATCCCAGGATCCGCCGGGATGTTGCGCTCAAGCAGATCGATACCTTTTGCGGTGCAGTAGACAATCGTCCGCGATATTCCGAGGCGTTCGCTGTTCTGCTCCTCAACGCGGACGTAACCCTTCTCCTCCAAATACTCGATGTCTGCCTTCAACGCGGCAGGTGACGACATGAATTGGTTCTCCTGGAGAGTGATCTGCAGCAACTGCTCACTGCAGCCGTGGGGGTAGTTGATCTGACATACGCGCAGCACGAAACCGCGCAATTCGCGGGAGTCACTCAGTCGCATCTCGCGCCCTCCTTGCCCCTCAGCTCCGCCACGAGCCTGCTGGTGTTAGTGACCTCTCGCATCACCAAATCCATCTTTCTATCCAGCCCTGCGACGGCGCGCAGAAAGTCATCCCGCATGACAAACTTCTCAGGTAGCGTAGCCTTGAGATTTGACAGGTCCTTTGCCAGGCCATCGATCGTGTCATCCTGTTTCTGCTGCCCTCTCTCGAATGACAGCTTGAAATCCCGCAGGAGGTAGCCGATTACCGAGGCGGCAGCAATCAACAGCGCCATTAGTACCACGATGATGAGCGGATAGAGCGAACTCGGCGCGGCTGCCAGGATATCGCGGGCCATGTACTCACCCCTTTGCGTTAAGGAGCAGGGATCTCTCCACTTCCATTATGGGTCGATTCATCAGGTCTGTTGGCTGCGGATTATTCGGACACCTGCGCCGGAATTCTCGCTGCTTACAGGCCGATTTATGATTGGATTTCGGCGCTGCCGTGTCTCCAAACGACTCCTCAATGTTGTCCGCTAACTCTGTCTTTGCTCCTGGGCAGGAATAGCCGGCACATCTCGCAGGTCCCGGCAATCAGCACGAGCCCCACAGTCCAGGCCATCGCGATCAGGATGATCCAACCCGCGATCTCCTTCTGCATAGCCACCCTCCTTCTGACTAATCTGATGGGCGGGAGCCGGTCCTACCCCGGCCTGCCGTCTCACGACGGCGTTCCCGCGGTTACTAACGGAGTCATCGCCGCTCTTCTGCTCCCGCAGCGCATTCAAGCGTGCTCCGACTTTCCCGCGGCACTACGCGGGTCATCTCGCCACGCCGCCCCGCCCAAAACGACTACACACAAACCGTCTGACTGAGCCATTGAATGAGAGAATCACCGGATTCGAGAATGGCATGAGCCCAGCAGTGAACGGGACTCCTATCGCCAGGCCGTGGGTTACCGACTACGGCGGTGGTCTTGCCGCGGCCAACTGCATAACCCCAGTCGGCGTGAGCGTCACTGCCCGCCGGCAGCAGCAACACGGCCACATCGCAGCGGTCAATCGCTCGTTTGTTGTCGAACACGGCATCCCTGAACTCCTGGCGTGTGATGTAATCACGATAGACATGCTGTGCAGGATCGAACTGCTCCGGGAATGCCTCTGGAGGGAGTTCAGGAGTCGTGCGGCACCTGGCGTCCGTGAAGTCGAAGACCTCATGGCCGGCTTCTCGAAGAGCCTCCGCAAGCGCCCGCACCTCGTGGCGGTTTTTCCACGATGACAGAATGGCTACGTTCGTACCATCACCCCATTATCTTGGGCGGGCCCCGGCCGACTCCAACCCGCCCGCACTCGCCGATACCTGGATCCGGTCATGCTGGTCTATCTCCCCATGGCCCAGGAGCGGATGCTCCCTGGGACCCCCTCGGATCGACCGGGTACAGCGCGTCATCGGGGGTCCCTCTGCCCGTGCTATCACGTCAGCGCGGCGCCGCCGTCAAGCCTTCACCGGCAAACCGCCCCAACCGCCCCCAGTCGCGGACGGCACCGCCTCATCCGGGTTGTCAGTTGTGTTCCGTTTCCGCGCACCTGCACTCCTTGTCCGATGCGCCACACTCGCAACGAGCCCACTCACCACCGCACTCGGGACAGACGCCCCTCGTGCCATGGCAGGGCGGATCATTGCAGCACATGAAGTGCACTGGTCTGCTCCGCCGCTCGAACACCATCTCTGCACGAACATCCGGATCGTCATCGAGATACCTGTCCATGTGTCACTCCTCTGAGACGAATCGTTCGACAATTGGAAGGGGCTGACAGGTTCATGCCGAACTGATTGCATTGGGCGCCGGTTCGGGGGTCTCGCCGGGAGCGGGCGGGGCCCCCATCTCATCCACCCGGTAGCGCTCCGCTTTCTGGGCCCAGACGACCGCATCCACGCGTTCGAAGTCCTCTGCGGCATGCGCCAAGTCGAACGACGCCATGACGTGCTGGTGGCGGTCTAGATCCTGGACAGGCCCAAACCCCCAACTGACTGGCGAAAGCGGACGGGCAAACCCCTCATAGCGTTGGATGTAGAGGCTCTCTATCGTCTTGGGGTCGACCCACGCCTGATCTGCGATGGTTCGATGTTCCGGAGGGCAGTAGATGTTGAGCCGACGGACCTCGACCCACCCCTCGATGGGCCCCAGGGAATAGTGCAGTCCGAGCAGGTCGAGGTAGCCCTCGCACTGGACCGGCTGGATATGGTCCGCCCGGCCGGGGGCTGGACTGGCCGCTAACGTCGGTTCTGGGATGGGAAGGCTCATTTGGTTGGGGCTACGCATTGACGTACACCTTCGTCATCACTCCACCTTCGCCCCGATCTCTTTCAAACCGCGCCTGGCCGCGTAAGCGTCCAGGGCGCACTCGGCCTCGACCCTGTCCTCATAGACCGGCACCGCTTTGACTCGCTGGAGACGGCCGTTGGCCTTCCGCTTGAACGCTCCCCACCATCGCCCGTCGCTTATGCCATCGTGCACGAATACCTCGCGCCCGTCCTTGTCAATGAACCGTTTGTCTGGCATTGCCGGCCCTCCGATCGGTCTCCTGTCTCACCAGCGACTTCAGCCCCTCAATCACTGATGCTGCCTTGTCCCGCGTCAGCCACTCGATGCTGTCCGTGCCGGCGTACTTCTGGAGGAACCCCTGGAGCCGCTTGGGATCTTCCCAACCGAGCCGCGACGTCAGCGACTCTATGTAGCGTCTTTGCGGCCTCGTGGCCAACGGGATGTGACGGGGAAGCCGGTTGGGCCCCACGTCGTGCACGATGACGGATCGTGGCGGCTCCAACCGGTCCATCAAGTGCTCAATTACGAAGTGGGCCTGGCGCCTGGTGAGTTCAGAGATATGGTCGCGGCCGGTCATCTCCCTGACCAGGGCGTGAAGGAGGTCACTGTCAAAGCCCAGTTCACGCGCCGTAACCCATATCTTCTTGAGTTGGCCTTTCGTTACGCTCGCCATCCCACTGCCCCTTCAGTATCGTTATCCCAATCCACCAGCCACCCTCGAACGCCAGGATCGCGACGCGGCTACTGCCGCGGAGTCTCAGCGAATACTTGCCGTCTTTCTGTCGGCGCGGCCGGCGGCGAGCCAGGGAGTTGCGGATCCAGGCCGCCTGCTGGCGATATCTTGCCGGGCCGAACCTCTCCGCGCAGGCATCCATATAATGGTCGGTAAGCACCGCCCGAACATTGGCCGAGCGTCCCATAGCGAGACCTCCCGTCAAGGCAGAAGTCCGCGAGCCCGCGCGATTACCAGTTCGAAGAAAAGGAGTCCGAGAAACCAACCGCAGCAGGAGGCCACCACGAGTTCAGCCAGGGAATACCGGCGCCCTCCCATGTCTAGACCTCCTTCAGGGCCTCACGCTTTATCTCGTACCAGAAGACTTCATCCGTCTTCCGCTTCGCGCCGACAGCCTCGATGGTCGCGTCGTCGTACTTCTTGAGTTCCTCTTTCATGATGCTCTCCGTGGTCTTGATGCACTCCAGGAGGCCCCTGGCCTTCAGGGCCGCGATGGTTGCCTTCACCTTCTTGATGACCACCTGGGTCGACCGACGCAGTCCGACGGTCCCGAAGTTCAACTCGCGCGACTTCCCCGCCAGGCCCTCCTTGTTCGCCTCAACGAACTCGCGCAGGAGATGTCCGAGGAGGTCACGACGGTCCATCATGGGCTTGGCCTTCCTGGCCGTCTCGTCTTTCATCTCGGCGATCCGGCGGTTAAGGTCTCCCTCCAGCGCCTCGATCTGGATCTCGATCAGCCCGACTTCCCTGAGCGCCTGGTCCACGTCCTCCCAGGTCTTAAGGGCAGGGGCGTCGAACCGGACTCTACCCTTTGCCACCTGACACCCTCCCTCCGGATTGCACATCCACCACCAGACGCTGCCCGTCCCTGTAGCACGGATACTCACCGGCAGTGATGGCCCGATCTGACAGCCATGCCACCAGGAGCCGCCCGCCTACTGAGCAGGTCCGGTCCGGACTGATACTCAGCCGATAGCGCCCGTGCTCGGCCGGCTGGATCACCAGCCTGCGCGCCGCGCCCTCGTACCCAATATCAAGGCGCATTCTCTCGCCGCCGATCTCCCTGAGCAGCGCCGCCGCCGCCTTGTTCAACCGCAGTTTGCCTTTTAGCGAAACCACGGGCCTGGCCGCCGATGGGCTACGCCGGCAGTTTGGGCACCACTCGACGTCGCCAGGCTTGTACACACGAACAGGGGAGGAGGGCCCCTCCGCTCGGAGGTCGCATCCGGTCCCCCGCGCGAACTTGGAATACACCCGCTTCATCTCACGCGTGACCTCCCGAAATAGTCTCGGAGTGTTACCTTATCCCGCTTGCGCCTCACTCGCAGCGCCCAGCAGCCGAAATCCTTCCGATGGTAGACGCCTCGATGGGACCGCCCAAGCATGTCCGCGACTTCAATAATGGCTTCTCTGCAGGTACTGACCACGTAGTAGTTGCCACCCAAGCCTACGTATAGGGTTGCTTTGGGCGTAACCATGCTCGCCAGCACGCTCATCAAGCACCTCTCCAGTTCGCACGGTCTTGAGGATGTGCTGCAGCCGGGACTCTGCGGCCTTGATTTCGTAGATCGCCGCATTGATGAGGTCCTCTCCTTCGGCGCAGTTGAACCGGTTTTCCGCTGCTTCCCGGTCCGCAATAGCCTTCACGATCTCTGGATTCACTGCGAATCACCGTCCCACGAATCAAACACAAACCGTATCTGTTCCGACCTCGACCTCCGGAGACCCAGGCGGGCCGCGGCCGCATCAAACGTCCTCGCCACGACTGCGGTCTCGCGCACGCGGGCCCATAGGTGACGGCTGCACGCGTCGGCTTCTTCCTGGTTTGTCGGGATGAAGAAGCCCGATGGGGGTTCGACCGTCGACCCAACGAGAACGCCGGATACGCGGAGGTCATGGATGCATGAGCGGACATACCGCTCGGGGAGTCTCAGCGCCCGGGCAAGCCCCTTCGCCCCCACGGCGCGCTTCCGGCCGCGGGCCCGCGCCTGGAGGTACCCGAGCACGGTGCCGTGGTCCATCGTCAACGCTGGGGCGGTCTTGCCGGCGTGTTTCACTGAGCCACCCAACCGGGATCCCCCTTTCGTGGCTTATGCGCGCGTCTGGACGGCGCTGGGGGTCTCTGCCTTCTCCCGCGCTCAACGCCTCGCATGTACTCGACGAATGCGCGTTCGGATGGGGTGAGTCCAGGCTTGACAGGCTTATCGCGCTGAGTCACTGGCATCGACCGTCCCTCCAGTTGCCTCCATCCTGGCCGCCTGGTGGCGGCGCCGGCCGAGGACTTCGCACCGGTCTTCTCCGATGGCTTGGGCCGGTTGTCCGGCCCGGGGACTATCTGAGCGTCAACCCGTCGGCCGCCTCGACCATGTCCCGCGTGACATATCCTCCCTTCGCCTGGGCAACCGCCAGGGAGCGAGAGAGAAGGGTCGTCAGCCGGCGCATGCCGCCCTGGGCGTGATTGGTGGCCACCGTCACCAGGAGATCGCGCGCCCCGTCGGTCAGCGGGTAATCGGCCAGGATGGTGGCGGCCTCGTCGCGGCTGAGGCCGCGCAGCTCCCGGATGTACCCGACGCGGGAGTATAGCTGCGCCAGGTTCTCCTTGAGGGACGGGCCCTTCACCAGGAGGGCCTTCAGCCTGGGCATGCCCACGAGGACAATCGCGATGTGCGCCTGGTCATGCAGCGCCCGAAGGATCTCCATCTTCCGGACCGTGTACGACACGAGGATGTCTGCCTCGTCGATGATAATCATCTTGGGGTCCTGCTGGAGCCTCGCAACGATTCGTCTCAGCATGGGCCTGAGAGAGCCGGACTGCTCGACTCCGACAGCAGCCGCGATCTCCTCGACCAGGCTCTTCGCGGTCATGGTCACGTCGGCGGATATGTAGATGATGTCCTGGTGGGTGTCGCAGAACTGCTTCAGCGCGCTGGTCTTGCCCGCGCCGCTGTGCCCAATGACAACACCGATGGCCTTCTCGGCCTGGCATGCTTCGCAGACCCCGATCACCCGCCGGGCATCCTCTGTCCAGACCCAGTCCACCGAGGTCTTCATGGATCGGAGCAGGCGCTCCTGAACGGGCGGGGTCTCCTCTTTGGGGGTCGCCATGATCCGGTCCCTGAGCGCCAGGACCGCCACCCCGATCTGCTCTGAATCCTTCCTGCCGTGGAGGAATTGGGAAATCGCTGGCCTGCTATAACCTAACTTCCGCGCGACCTCGCTAACCTGGATGCCGTGGTTCTCGACCTGGTCCTTCAGCCATTCCCTCGCAACACCCTGAATGCCGATGTCCGTCGCCGCCGTTGCTCCCATCTTCAGCACCCCTTTCAGTGTTTGTTGGCCTCAGCCCGACGAATCGCACGCTCGGCGTAGGCCATAATCAACTCGTCCGCCATGTCACGGCCCTTCCTGGCCCTCGCCGGCGCGATATCAATAGGCAACCGGCTGCGCCCCGCGCGCTCCAGGCCGGTGAGCCGTGTCACCTTCGAACCCTTGTCCACGACTGGACCACAGAGAGCCGTCGCGCCGGCGTCCTGGGCCACGGCCACGATGTCCTCAAGGCCCCGGCGGTATCCCTCGATCTCCTTGCGGATCCGCCGTATCTCAGCCCGCTGCATCCTGCAGTGTTTCGCCAGTTGTTCCTCGGTCGCGTTCATGGAGAGCAGCTCATTGCAGGTGGCGGTGCAGAGATACTGCCTGCCCTCAAAGACCAGGAGTTCGCCGATCCGGTTCGGGTCGAAACGTATTACTAACTCGCGGCCCACGTGGTTGGCCAGCTCGTCCGCCCAGAAGACATGATTGAATCTGCGTATGCCCTGCGGGTAGACGGCAGCCCGATCGGTCTTCATTAACAGAACGTCCAGAGCGCGGGCGTCAGGCATATCCTCGCGGGCTTTCTTTGTCGTCTCGTATGCCTGCAGTGGGGGCATGTGAAGTTCCGAGTGGATCCTGACATGATAGTCCGTGCTGAGCCACTTCCCAAACGACTCCACGACCTCGGGAAGGGTGACGAGTTCGCCCTTGGCGTCCATCTCCTTGATTCTGGCGTCGTTGTTGCAAGCCGGTCGCTCCTTGGGATTGCCCCCCAGGAAGCCTGGTTGGAAGCGCGAGAATCGCTCCTTGACCGTCCCGAAGAAGCGTTCGATTGCCTTCGCCTCTGGGTAGTAAGATTTGCAGTGATGTACCTCGATGTCGAGCATGGAGAAAACCCCATCGAGGTCGTTAAGCCTGTGGCTCTTATAGTCGTTGCCGTTGTCCATATATGCGCAGGCTGGCAATCCGCTGAAGGGAACTCCAGGCTTTGCGAGAACCCCATGCCGGAATGCCATGCATATCGTCTCGGACGACGGTTGCAGGTTGATACACCAGCCGACTATGACCCTGCTCCGAAGATCCATCCAGGCGGTGAGCGAAGGCCGGATAATACGTCCGCCGTAGCTTACAGGAAAGTCAAACTCGTGATGGTCACCGACCCACCACTCATTGACCGCGAGGTCATCATAGGTGCGCCGGCATTTCGGCATGCACTTGTGCTTATATGCTTCTTCGCCCTCGCGGCCCATCACCATGAGTGGCTTGGGCTGGCTGGCGACAAAGCGGAATACCGTGGCTCGGCTGGCGATCGGCCAGCCTCGTTCTTGCGCTTCCTTTATATACTGCTCATACACCCACTGGATGGGGGGTTGCAGTTCCTGGAGTGCGTGGCCCAGGATGAACTTGCGCGCCTCTTCGGTCAGGGTACGGGCCCCGTGTCCCGGTCTGTCAGGGAGGTTGGGCAGCATGGCTATGAACCCGCCTTCCTCATATTCGCTTATCCACCGGTAGAGAGTCGCCAGACTTATCCCCGCCTGGGCGGCCAGGGCGGCCTTACCCTCCCGGCCGGTGCTCATCGCTATCTTCACGGTCCGCTCGCGCTGGAGGGCCTCTCCGATCACCTGGTCCCCCAGGCGGTCCTTGTACTCCGCGAGGTTGACGGTCCGGATCGGCTTCGGCTCAGGGTCGCGGCCACCGTTCAGGTACCGCGCGCGGATCGGTTCGGGCAAGCTCGAGAGTGCGATCTCGTATCGCTTGCCACTTGAGCCGCCGCGCCCCAGGGCGCTCCGGACTTCGAATTCACCCAGCCGTCGTTGAATCGTCCATCTGCTCCATCCGAGGAGCCGGGCCACTTCTTCGGTTGGCAGCCAGGCATCGGATTGTCTCGGATTGCCGGACTCGGTCATGCCCTCTCCCTCATGTGCTGCAAGAACTCGCGAATTGCCCGCTCCTTTTGAGTGAGCTCGCGCTTGGTCTGATCGATGCGGCCGATCTCCGCCAGCAAGGCTTCCTCGCTTTCGAGGACATAACAAGAGACGAGCTCCGCCATGAGACGCAAAATCTCACTGGAGCCCGTCACCTTGAGAAACGCCGGCAGGTACTCGGCGGGGAATCGATGGAACTCTTTACTCTCGGCAGTCCAGGAATCCAGTTGAGCCTTGGTGATCTCGGCGCCCACGAGTTCGCTCATGCGGGCGGCCGCCTCGTACCGGCTGAAGGGGCATTCTTTGAGGGCCTGGCTAAGCATCTCCCGGAGTCTGCTGGAGATATTAAAACTACCGGGGGCGCTGTGGCCGCAGGCCGCCAGGTGGCGGGCCCGGACTACGTCAAAAAGACTCATCTGCGCAGACGACGGCTTGCCTAAAACCCGTGTCCTCCTAGACATTGCCACCCTCACCTCGGACGACTATAATCGGAGTTAAGATGTTGACTTAGCGGATCGCCCACGAGAGGCGGCCGGGCCGAACACCTGCTCGACGGTCAGGCCCAGCCGCCTGGCGATGGCCAGCCTGATCCTGTCGTTGCACCGGTATGAGGGAGACCGGCGCAGGACTTGGCTGACCGCGCTTAGGGTGACGCCGCACTCATCCGCGATCTCGGCGAAGGGTATGCCGCGCCGGATGAGTTCGGCTTTGATTTCGTTCTTGGACATTGGCCGGGACTCGCTGCGAGTCACGGAGCGACACCTCCATGTCTATCCTACAACCCAATATAGACTATCCATAGAGGGCATGTCAAGTACATGAATGGGTACAGTACCCAATGATATGTGAGAGGGGGGTGATGGGAAGTGACTCAGGATCTGCGCGACCGCTTACGCGAGGCATTGACGAGAGCAGGTTTAACCCAGAAGGAACTCGCGGAGAGGGTTGGCATTCAACCTTCCTCTATATACAACATCAGCAAGGGTAAGAATGCATCGGAGCTACTGATCCGCGCAATGGCCCGCGAACTCGGTATAAGCCCTGACTGGCTACGCGATGGCACCGGGATACCTGAAGTGCCGGTCGGCAGCGCCCTCCTGGATGTCATCAAGAGGTATGGGCTGGAGGCGACGACTCAGGCTTTCGAGGCACTCGTGAAGCCTCGGGTTTCGGTGCGCGGCGTCTTCGAGCCCGATATCGTCACAATGACTGAGCAGTTGAAGGCTCTATGGATAGCAGCAGACGAGGATACCCGGACGTGGATCAAAGTGCAGTTTAGGAAAGCCTTCGGCGACAGCCTTCCGCCATTGGGGCCAGGCACGCACAGGGACTATATGATGCCTGTAGTACATAGACGGCTCGACCGGCTGCCACCGGGCGATCTGGCGCGAGTGGCCGAGGGTGCTGAGGGATACGAGGCGACAGTGGTACCTAACAAGGCCGACGGGTCCCCATCCGGCGACCTCAAGAAAGAAGGGCAAGAAAGTGGGGTCTGAGTCAGCCAGTGAGGTCGGCCATCACCTGATATATCACCTCTCCGAGGATAGTCGTGTCTCTGTGATCCAGGCCGATCCTATATATAGTGGAAGCTAAATCGAGGACCTCGTGTAGAAACGCGGATTCTTGCAGCGATTTCGGCCATCCGGAGTTTACGACGATCTCACCATCCAGCAATGAACTGCGGCTCCCAGACTCCGGTGGTAGCTCTGCGAGGTGGACGGTGAATACATGCCCCCCAATCTTGACATCTGGAGGCAGCATTCTGATTCACCCCAGTATGCGTAGGTGCATATCTTCGCTGAGTTTTTATGCAATGAGCGCCCATCTTCTGGGTGCCGGAGTGCACCCAATGACTTTATGGGCACATTCAGCCCTGGCCGCCGTCTCCATGCCTGCTACATGCCTATATTCCTGCTCCGCCGTCTCTCGTAACCATACCCCTCCCCCCGTATCACCGGGCTGCACCCAATCGCCCTGTCACCGTCCGTTACTCAGTGCCAACACCTACCACGCCGATCTCAACATCCACCTGGCCGAATACTCCAGTAACGCCCGGGTAACGCTCCGGCCCTCTCTCCCTCTAATGTCGTCCGCTCTGCCCGAGAGTTCCCTTTTTTTCGTCACTCTCATGAGATCCTGCACCCAATGCCAAGTAGCTGGCACTTCCCGATCTCTCCATATGTCCCGCTCAAACCCTCAAAATCTCGGGTTGTCCCGCTTTCTATCAGGTACCCCCATTCTCATTCCGTGTGAGACTTGACATTCATCCTTGCTGGCATCAGCATTGGGATTTGAGCCCCCATAAAGGACCGCGTAGGACGACCCGGCGCAGTTGGGTTGCCCGTGCAGTCTTAGAATCGTACAATGAGAGTGGGCGCCGCACATGGTGAAAGTGTGTCAGTATGCAATTAGGTCTTGATCCAAGTGTACTCCAAGATCGTTTGGGCCGGAACACACATGAAGTCGGTCAAGACCCCGGGTCGTCATGAGCGACGTCCGCTGGCTCTGCGAGAAAGGATACGCAACTGTATGTTGAGTGTGGCGGACTGAGGCCGGCCTCATACTTCATCCTGGGGGGTCTTACCTTACGCGGCTGAGCGCTGGCATGCTGAAATCTTGCAGGTTGTGCCCGAGACGCTGCGGGGTCGACCGCACGCAAGGGCAGGTGGGATTCTGCGGGGAGGGCGAACTCCCGCGCGTGGCCAAGGCGTGCCTTCACCACTGGGAGGAACCGTGCATAAGCGGGACCGCGGGGTCGGGCACGGTGTTCTTCTCGGGCTGCAACATGCGGTGCGTATTCTGCCAGAACCACCCCATCAGCCAGGGCGGTGCGGGGATCGAGGTCAGCGTCGACAGGCTCGGGGATATCGCCGCGCGGCTGTTGAGCATGAATCCGCACAACCTCAACCTCGTCTCGCCCTCGCACTTCCTCCCCCAGGTCGCGGAGATGCTTTCCCGCATCCGGCGCCGGCATCAAGTCACGGTGATCTGGAACTCGAACGGCTACGAATGCGTGGATGCCATTCGCCGCCTCGACGGCCTGGTTGACGTCTACCTGCCGGACTTCAAGTACTTCGACGACGGGCCGGCCGTGCGACTTTCATCCGCCCCCGGGTACTTCGAGGCGGCCACCGCCGCGATAGCGGAGATGCTGAGGCAGGCCGGAGAGCCGCGGTTCGACGCGGACGGGATCGTCAGGCGCGGGCTGATCGTCCGGCACCTCGTCATCCCCGGCCATACCCGCGACTCCCTGATGGTGCTGAGATGGATCGCGGACAACCTGCCACGCGGGGTCTACGTGAGCCTGATGGCGCAGTACGCCCCGATGAACCGCGCGAGGGAGTTTCCCGGGGTAGATCGCGCCCTCACGCAGGAAGAGTACGACGAGGTGGTCGACGAGTTCTTCAGGCTAGGCCTCGAAAACGGCTACTGCCAGGAGACCTCGTCGGCCACCCAGGAATATACCCCCGCCTTTGACCTGGAGGGGATAACGTAGGTCTTCCTCAGTGCCGCCGGCTGCCGGCAGCGCCCGGCGGCGGCGCAATTCCAGCAGTCTGTGGCGGTTACGCCGTCGGGGCCAACGAGTCAATTCTGCGCTCGAGTTCCTGCTTCGACACCACGCCGACCATCTGCGACACAGGCTTCCCGTCCTTGAAGATGAGCAGCGTAGGTATGCTCATTATCCCGTACTTCCTCGCGAGCGCGGGGTGCTCGTCGACGTTCACCTTACCCACCTTCACCTGGCCGTCGTACTTCCCGGCCACCTGATCGACCGTGGGACCCATCATCCTGCAGGGCATACACCATGACGCCCAGAAATCCACGAGCGCGACGCCTGCGCCCTGCAGGATCTCCTGTTCGAAGTTGTGGAGCCCGAGTTCCAAGGTCCTCGACATGTTCGTTCCCTCCGTTCGGTGTGCGCCACCGGGGCCCTCCGGCCCGCGGTTGGCCTGATACCATACCAGGGTATCCTACTACGAGTATAGCGCTGAGTGCTTCGCCTGTAAATAGGGGTCTCGCAGAAGGAAAACGATACTCCGGCCCAATAGTATAGGTAATCCAGAGCCGGTTATCAGAGGCCGGCGAAATGGGGCCGGGCCGCTCGAGCCCGACCGTACCGAGGCGAGCGAGCAATTGGTGTCGAACGAATCCCCACAACCCGCACAGAGACCCAGCGCCTTTTCGGCGTTCAAGCACCGCGACTACACGCTCTACTGGTTCGGGATGTGCATTTCCACCATCGGCACGTGGATGCAGGTGGTCGGCCAATCGTGGCTCGTCCTGGAGCTGACCGATTCGGCATTCCTCCTCGGGCTGCAGACCGCGTTGCAGAATATACCAGTTGTGATCCTGTCGCTCCCCGCGGGATGCATCGCGGACCACGTATCGAAGCGCCGGATCCTCGTTGTCGCCCAATCCGTGATGATGGTGTGCGCGTTCGTCCTGTCTGCCGTGACCTACCTCGGACGCGTGGAGTTCTGGCACGTGGCGGTGCTTTCATTCATAACGGGTGCGGCGACGGCGTTCGACGTCCCCACGAGGCAGTCTTTGATGATCCAGCTCGTGGGGCGCGACGACCTGATGAGCGCCATATCCCTCAACTCAGCGATGTTCAACGTGGCGCGGACGCTGGGTCCGGCCCTGGCGGGACTTGTGCTGGCAACGTACGGTGCGGCAACCGCTTTCCTCTTCAACGGGATTAGCTTCCTGGCGATCATCTTCGCGCTGCTGATAATGAGGTCATCGGAAATCGCGACGGTAAACACGGGGAAGGGATGGGCTCAGGACCTGCGAAACGACATCCTGGAGGGCGTGCGATTCATAACCTCCAGCCCGGTCCCACTGTTCGCGATATCCGCACTGTTCCTGGTGAGCGTGTTCGCGTTCAACTTCCAGGTGCTCACGCCGATAATCGCAAAGCAGGTGCTCGGGGAGGGCGCGTCCGGATACGGCATGCTCATGTCGGCACTGGGGGCGGGAGCGCTGGTTGCGGCGCTGATCATGTCGTACCTGAGCCACAGGGGACCGCTGCCATCCATGATGATAGCGGGGGCTTTCGCGGCTCCACTTACGCTTACCGCGATTGGGTTCGCTAATTCGCTCCCTGCGGCCATGGGCCTCATGGCCGTCTACGGCTGGTGGATGATAGCGTTCGTATCGCACGCGAACAGCCTGCTGCAATACAACACCCCCGATCACCTGCGGGGGCGCGTGATGGGGATATACTCCATTGTGCTGCTGGGTTCCGCCCCGGCGGGCGCGCTTTACGTGGGAGCTGTATCGGGGTTCCTGGGCGGAAGGGCCGGATGCTTCGCCGCAGCCTCCGGGGGTTTCGTGTCCGCCACGCTGCTAGTACTCTGGGTCCGCCGGAGAAGCATGTTCTCGCGGTCTGACAGCGATGGCCTTCTTCCTCCAACCACCCCTGAGGTAGTAAGACCATGCCAGGACCATACCGACGACCTGGCCGGCGGCGACAGATAGCCATATTCCCGAGCTGCCGAGGGACGGAAGCCTCGACAGCACCCAGGCGAGCGGGACCCTGACCAGCCACAGGGCCGCGAGGCTGTTGAACATCGTCGGCACGGTGTCGCCGGCCCCGCGCAGCGCACCGTTCGCCACAAACATCAACGCGAATGGTATGTAGCTCGCTCCGACTATCCTCAGGTAGTTGCTGCCGACCGTAAGCACTTCCCGGTCCTGTGTGAAAAGCGCGAGGAGGAGAGTCGGCCTTATAAGCGCCACGACTGCGACCGCGGCGGCGATGGACGCCGCGAGGATGCTGGCGACCCGCACCGTCTCTCCCACCCTGTCGAACCGCCCGGCCCCGATGTTCTGCCCGACCATTGTGGACACCGCGAGCGAGATCGACATCGACGGCATCAGGGCGAACTGGTCGAGCCGCGTGCCGGCGCCGAACGCCGCGAGCACGGACGAGCCGAACGAGTTGACTACCCCCATGACAGCCATCGCGCTCAGGGCCACCAGCGTCTGCTGAGCGCCCGACGGCAGCCCGATCCTGAGGATCAGCCTGATTATGCCGCGATCTATGACCCAGCCGTCGCCGCACGGGTCACCACTGAGTGAGACGGGATACCCCAGCCTGCCGAGCCGCCTCAACAACAGGTAGACGGAGAACGCCTGCGAAATTACCGTGGCCCAAGCGGCCCCGGCCACCCTCATCTCCGGGAACGGAAACACCCCGAATATCATGAGGGGATCGAGTATCATGTTGAGGACCGTCGCATAAGCGAGCACCTCGACAGGCGACCGCGAATCCCCGAGGCCCCGGTAAATCGCACCCAGCACGTTGTAGAGGAACGTGAACGTGAGTCCCGCGGAGTAGATCCACAGGTAGCCCGCCGCCATGGGCATCACGTCGGGCGGCGTGTTTACGAGGCGCAGGAGCGGCCGGTGCACCACGACACCGATCACGGATGTCACCGCCCCAAGCACCCCGAGGAAAGCTATCGACGTATACACCGTACGCCGGACCATTGCCGTGTTGCCGGCGCCGAAATGCTGCGACACGAGTACAGTCGTGGCCATGGATAGCCCGACGGCAAGCGAAATGAGCGTGAAGACGATCGGGAAACTCAAGGACACCGCGCCGAGAGCGCCCGCTCCAAGAAACCGGCCTACCCAGATACTGTCAACGGTGTTGTAGAGCGCCTGCAGGAGGTTGCCCAGGAAGAGCGGGGCCGAGAAGGTCAGAAGGTGCCGCATGATGCTTCCGCTGGTGAAATCGGTGATTGTGCGTTCCCTCGACACTGGCACACCCCTCTGTGAAATTGACAAATACCTTTTCCCATTATATCACCAACCTGCCGCTCAAACCCCCGTTCGTTTGGGGGGGGAGGGGGGGGCCGCGCAGTCGCAACGCCGGGCCGAGGTTCATATTATGTTGTAACAGCGAGGGGTCTCGCCGCCTATTTCTGATTCAGGGGGTGAACCGGGTTGGCGGAAATCATGGGGCGCAGGTCCGGGCCGTATACGACCCGCGAGATCATAACCAAGGCCGTCTGTGGATTCGGGGAGAAGTCGTTCCAGTACATGAAGTTGCTCAGGCTCCCGGAGAACGAGGTCCTGACGAGAGTGCTGGGCGCTTCGATCACCCGGGTAGTGCTGCCGGAGCCGAAAGAAATGACCCTGCCGACGAGGGGCGAGATGTACGTCCCGGTAGCAGGCTCCTTTGACATCAACGTCTGGTATGCCTACAACGACCATCTGGACACGGCGGTGTTGAGGGACCGCGTCACGGTCTCGGAGATGTTGCCCACTACCATAACGAGTACCCTTGCGGGCGACGAGGTACGCGCGCGGGTGGCGCTCACACGGCCTCCCGAGTGCACGCTGGCGGAGGCGGAGGACGAGGGCACGATCAAGGTCGTCGTGGTTTTCGACGTTCAGGCGGAGATTATCGCGGAAACCAAAGTGGCGGTGCAGGTTATAACGGACTAGCGCTGCCCGCTCGGGCGGCCGGTTTCACAACTGGGAGGACGCTGGAAGGTGGGTAATATGAGCGGCGTCGGGGTAGGGGGAGCCACGACACAGAGTTTCAAGGAGATCATTACGAAGGCGGTTTACGGCCGGGGCGAGGGAACGGCTCACGGGGTAGTGACCTTTCCACACCTGGCTGACGTCAAGAAAGTGCTCGGCGCCACCGCAACCGAGTTCCGCGTGGGCGACGTGTCCATAGACAACACCGGGGGTGACGTGGTCGCGTCGGTCAACGGACAGTTCAACGTGCACGTGTGGTACATGTGCGGCGAGGACACCGCAGTCGCGAAGCAGGTGGTGTCGGCCACGGTCGAGATCCCGGTCAAGCCCATGGGCAGGGAGCAGTATAACGGCCTGTCCGTGCGTGTGTGGGTCGTGAAACAACCGGAATGCGGCACAGCCACGATCAGCGCGGTGAAAGACAGCGTGGAAGTGGAAGTCGATGCCACCCTCGCCGCCGAGCTGACCGGAGAGACCAAACTCAAGGTCGCGCTGTTGCCACCGGCGGGCCTGGAGCCGGTGAGTTCGGACCGCGCGGTGGAACGCGGGTCCGCGAAACCCAGGCCCACGGGTTCACCGCCAAACCCGCGCGGGCCGGCGCCGCAGCCCTCGCCGCCACCGCTGGACTGGGACGACGAGGTACCGAAGAGTACGGACCACGATGACTGAAAACAGCGACACGCAGCGACCTGTGACGGTCACGAGCCATGACGGTTGAATTCGGCGGCGAATTTACACAACGTGTCGACATATTCGGGCCGGGCGGCATATATATGATTAACCGCGGGAGGCGAAGGGAGGAGCCCAGTCGTGAAGTGGACCGATGAATACGTGGGGAGTAAGTCGGACCTTATCCAATACCTGAAGGCGTTCGTGGGACAGGTGAACAGCAACACGCTCTCCGTGCAGGCACAGCCGGTATCGGTTCCGGACGGCACAGAGATTACCTTCAAAGTGAAGTACAACGAGGATGAAGAGGAAGGCCAGCTCTCCATCAAGGTGTCCTGGTCGAAGGTACCGGAAGAGTAACCGAAGGGACCCGTGACGCACTGAGGCAGGGGTTTCCCCTGCCCCTTTTTGTCGGCACGCCAAGGCACTGACCATGGAGTGAGGTAGTTGAAAGTCGCGCTGGTCTGCACCGAGAAGCTGCCGGTCCCGCCCGTTAAGGGCGGGGCAATCCAGCTGTATATAGACGGGGTGCTCCCGTACCTCTCGAACAAGCACGACCTCACGGTTTTCGGGATCGAGGACCCATCGCTTCCCGGCAGGGAGGCCGGGCCATACGCCGAGTTCGTACGCCTCCCCGCAGGCAGCACTACGGAATACCTTTCCGAAATAGCGAGGGCGCTGGAGTCCACGCCGTCCGACATCGTACACGTTTTCAACAGGCCGAAATGGGTCCCGGCGCTCAACCATGCGTCGCCCGAATCAACATGGCTGCTCAACGTGCACAACGAGATGTTCAACAGCGGTAAGATAAGCCGCACCGACGCCGAGAACTGCATCGCCCTGGTACGCGGGATAGCCACCGTGAGCGACTTCATCAAGAGATCCATCACGGCGCTCTATCCCGAGGCAGCCTCGAAATGCCGGGTCGTGTATTCGGGGGTAGACACTCTCCTTTACCGGCCCGCGTGGGAATCGGAGCAGGCGGCGGCCCGGCGGCGTGAGGTAAGGTCGAGACTCGGCCTGGAGGACCCCTGGGTCCTCCTGTTCGTCGGCAGGCTCACCGACAAGAAGGGCGCCCACATCGTGCTCAAGGCGATGCACGAGATTCGCCGGCTCCACCCCCGCATAGCGCTGGTCGTGGTGGGCAGCAGGTGGTACGGCGGAAATACGAGCGACGACTATGTGCGCTACCTCGACCGAGAGGCCGCCAAACTGGGCAAATCCGTAGTTTTCACGGGTTTCGTTCCGCCGTCCGAGGTGCCCGCCTACTACGCGGCGGCGGACGCGTTCGTCTGCGCGTCGCAATGGACCGAGCCTCTATCGAGGACCATATACGAGGCCATGGCGTCGGGGTTGCCCGTGATCACCACGTCGAGGGGCGGGAACGCTGAGATTATCCGCGGGACGGGCGCCGGCCTCATAGTAGACGACTACACGAACCCCGGCGAGTTCGCCCACCACGTATCCTACCTCTACAGCAACCCCGCCCACGCGGAAAGGATGGGCCGGACCGGTCGACAGCTCGCAGAGGGCTGGTACGGCTGGGAGCGGGTGGCCGCCGACCTCGACGAGATGTACCGGTGGGCGGCCCCGGCTAAACGGCCAGGCCGCGCGGCGGTGGGGATAACCGTATGAACGTGGCGGTGATCGGGTGCGGGTACGTCGGGCTTACGACGGGCGCCGCCCTCGCCTGGATGGGGCACCGCGTCTACTGCGCCGACAGAGACCCCTCCGTCGTGGGGCTGCTCAACGACGGGAAAATACACTTGTACGAGCCGGACCTCGACAGGCTGGTGTCGTCGGCGGCCGGAGCCGGCAGGCTTCGTTTCACAACATCCACCGCAGAGGCCATCGTGGGGGCCGAGGTGGCGCTCGTGTGCGCCGGCACTCCCTCGTCCCCTGACGGTTCGGCGGACCTGTCCCAGGTGAAAGACGCATACGAATGCATCGCGCGGGCGCCGGGTCCACGGCGAGGCGCGCTCGTGGTGGCGACAAAGAGCACTGTGCCACCGGGAACGTGTTCATCGTTGGCGGCCAGGTACGGGTCCTACGGGATGCGGATCTGCTCCAACCCGGAGTTCCTCAGGGAGGGAACGGCCGTCCGTGACGCCCTGCACCCCGACCGCGTGGTCATCGGCTCCGATGACCCGGTTTCTACCCAGGTGTTATGTGAGCTGTATATGTCGCTGGGGCGCCCGTTGTTTGTCGTCTCTCCCATCGAGGCGGAACTGATCAAGTACGCCGCCAACTCCTTCCTTGCCGCCAGGATATCGTTCATTAACGAATTCGCGGAGTTGTGCGAGGCCGTCGGGGCGGACGTTACCAGGGTGGCGGCCGCGGCCGGCGCGGACCCGCGCATCGGAGCCTCGTTCATGCAGGCGGGGATCGGGTTTGGGGGGCCGTGTCTCCCGAAGGACCTGAAGGCTCTCGTGTCCGCCGGCAGGGACCACGGGGTGGCAATGGACATTCTCGAACAGGTAGAGAGGCGAAACTCCAGGCAGCGCGCCAGGGCGGTCGAACGGATAGCGCGCGCGCTGGGCGGGCTCGAAGGCAGGATCGTTGCGGTCTGGGGAGTGACGTTCAAGCCGGGCGCGGGCGATACGAGGGAATCACCGCCCGTGGACGTCGCGCGGGTCATTATGGAGTCAGGGGCGTCGGTCAGGTTCTACGACCCGGCAGTCGAGACCCCCGTCCCCGGCATTGAGGGCGCCGTGTGCTGCGATAGCCCGTATGAGGCAGTCCGCGGCGCGCACGCGCTGGCGTTGCTTACCGAGTGGGACGAGTTTCGCTGGGTCGATTGGGGCCTCGTCAGGCGCCTGATGGAGGGCGACTTCGTGTTTGACGGGAGAAACGCCCTGTCCCCCGCCGTCGTGCGGGCAATGGGGTTTGAGTATGCCGGCGTTGGCCGGCGAACCGGAGGTACTGAATTCCGCCATGTCCATCCCGGAACGCCTTGAACCGGTGCTGAGGCTGTACCCGTTCGCCGTAGAATCCATCACCGTCGAAAACTTGAAAGAGAAGAAGTCGGTGTGGTGGCTTGACACGGACATCGGCCGCCTCGTGATGAAGTTGTCCCCGAACCCGCCGCGGCAGATGAGGTTCGTGCTCGCTGTCGCACGTCACCTGCAGGAGCGCGGAGTGAGGATTCCGGAAATGCTGCCCACCCGCGCCGGTGAGTTTTGCGCCGAACTGGACGGGGCCTGCTACGTCGTCTCGCGGGCCGCCGGGGGCCGCACGCCGAGCTATTTCGTGAAGCGCGAACTCGAGGCGATCATTCGTGGCTTGGCCGGTTTCCACAGGGCCTCGAGGGGGTTTGCGGCGCCGGACGGCGCTTACGTGAGGTCTCACCTTGGCACGTGGCGGCACGAGTACGCCGGACGGCTCGCCGACCTGGAGCGCTTCGCCGCGCAGGCCTCCCCGGGGGGCTCCGAATTCTCGAGTATAGTCAGCCGCGAGTCGGTCGTAATGGTCGACCAGGCGCGTCGCGCCCTGTCCGGCCTGGACGGCCCCGCGTACGAGCGGTGCGTCAAGAGGGTGGCGTCTGGGTGCAACATCTGCCACCAGGACTTCGCCGCCGGGAATCTTGCGCTCGCGGGGAACGACCTGTACATCTTCGACCTGGATTCCGTGACAGTGGACCATGAGGCGAGGGACCTCAGGAAGATAGTGAACAAGGTGATGAAGAAGTCGGGCGGGTGGGACGCGTCGCTTCTCAGGGAGATGCTCGTCTCATATCACGCGGTCAATCCCCTCGGTCGCGACGACTACGAGGCGCTGAAAACAGACCTCGCGTTCCCCCACCTGTTCCACGGTGTGGTCAGCAAGTACTACGAACGGCGCGAGTCCGAATGGTCTCCGTCCAAGTTCCTGAAGCGCCTGAAAGACATAGTCAGGCTCGAGAAGGCGAAAGGCTCCGTGCTCGCCCGGTTTGACGAGATCGTCGATTCGCTCGGGTGCACTCACCGCGGGGGATGAAGCACATGAAACCAGTCGAAAACGAAGCGGAAACCGCCCTGGAATCCCTGGCAACCGAGGCGCTGGGGTACTATGGGTTGGGGTGCGATTCCCTGACCCTGACCCCGATCCAGTCGGGTGGGCCGAAGGCGCTGTGGAAGGTAGCCTCGGGGAAGAACACCTACGTATTGAAGAAGTTCCGCCACGCTCCCGCGAAGGTGGCTTTTACGACGGCGGCCCAGAGGTACGCGCACAGGATGGGAGCCAGGGTGCCCGCCGTAATCAGATCGCGGGCGGGCGGGGATTACGTCATGGCCGGAGGGCAAGTGTTCGCCCTCTACGAGTTCATCCATGGGAGGCCGGTGTCCTGGAGCAATCCGGCCCAGTTCAGGCGCGGCGTGGAAGCCCTGGCGGAATTCCACGTCAGGTCGCGCGGGTACGCCCCGCCACCCGGTTGCCAGGTGTCGTCGAAGCTCGGCCGTTGGCCTCACCAGTACCGGAGCATAATCGACCGGTCCAGGGAGTGGTCGGTTGCAGCGAGAGGCTCGACGGAGCAGTTTTGCCGCCTGTTCGAACAGAACTCCGGCTGGGCGGTTGCGCTGGCGGAGTTCGCGTCCCGCCTCCTGGAGCGGTTTGACTACACAGGATGGGTCCGCGAGTTCGAGAAGCGACCCGGCATTTGCCACCAGGACTACGGAGAGGGCAACTGCATCGACCGGGGCGGTGACATATACATCCTGGACCTGGACGGCGTGACGTTCGACATTCCGGCGAGGGACATCCGCAAGGTCGTAGTCAAGACGACGGCCGGCTGCGGCCGCTGGGACCAGGACCACGCGGATGAGGTTTTCTCATGGTTCCAGAGAGTGAACCCGCTCCGCCCTGCGCAGGAAGCGGTGGCTTTCGCGGACATTCTCTTCCCCCACACCTTCCACGACGTCGCCAAGAACAGATTCCTCAAGGGCAAGCCAACATCGTCGGGGAAACTCGCTGAGGCGATCGGGCTCGAACTCGCCAAGGCGTCCTCGCTCAAAACCGTCTTCCGTGAGCGATTCGGCGTGCCCGCGGCCGAGTGGCCCTCCCTACCGTGACGGCGCTGGCCCCGCGCGAAAGGTGTGGTGACGGATGCCGAGGTGCGTTGTGACGGGCGTAGCGGGGTTTATAGGGTCTACACTGGCCCGGCGGCTACTGGCTGATGGGTGGGGCGTGACGGGGATCGATTCGTTCGACCCTTATTACCACCGGCCGCTCAAGGAGAACAACGTCCGCGACGCGGTCACAGCCGCGGCCGGCGCTGGTGAGACAGGACGGTTCACCTTCGTCGAGGGCGACGTAACAGGCATGGACCTGGAGCCGTATTTCGACGGATGTGACGCCGTCTTCCACCTCGCGGCTCGCCCCGGCGTCAGGGAAAGCTGGGGGCGTGATTTCACCCTCTACGACAGGAACAACATCCTCGGAACCCAGCGCGTGCTGCTCGCCGCCGCGAGCCTATCATCACCCCCGCGCAGGATGGTGTTCGCGTCATCGTCGTCGGTGTACGGCTCCGCCCAGGGTGGCGCCTCACGCGAGGACGACCCGTTGCGCCCCGCCTCCCCTTACGGCGTGACGAAGCTCTGCTGCGAGCACCTGTGCCGGGTTCACGCCGACGCATTCGGCCTCAGCGTCGTGATGCTGCGGTACTTCACGGTGTACGGGCCGCGGCAACGGCCTGACATGGGGATCCAGAGGTTCATCGCGGCGGCCCTCTCGGGCGAGCCGGTGACGCTGTTCGGCGGCGGGGATCAGGTGAGGGACTTCACGTACGTGGACGACGCCGTGGAGGCAACCGTGCGGGCCGCGACGAGCGACCGGATCCCCGCAGGAGTGGCCTTCGCGCTCAACGCCGGCGCCGGGAGTCCGGCGACCCTGAAGCGCGTCATCGATCTGGTCGGCGCCGCCACGCGACGCCGCCTGCGAGTGGAATACGGGCCCCCGCAACCCGGCGACGTCGATGCGACGATGGCGGACACGTCTCTCATGCAGAGAGTGCTGGGATTTCGCCCGGCCACCCCTCTCCCAGATGGCATTGCGGCCCAGGTTTCGTGGGCGGAAAGGGCTATGGGCGGCGAAGGACGATGTCCTGCAGGGCGATGATCTTCACCTGGTGTCCGGAAAACTCCGCGCACTTCAGGAGCTCGGGGTTTCTCCAATTCGCCCTTCGAGAAGCGACGCGGCCTCCGGCCGTCAACCTGGGGTGGGGTGTATCCTCGCAGCCGTGCCAGGTTGCTCGTCAGGTTACTCGTTCGAAGTCCTACCTGCAAATACGCTTGTAAACCAGCGCCCCCGCCGTGTATCCTGGAGACGTCAGTCGATGGAAGTGGAGGAACGAGCGTGGGTCGCACACTTGCCAGGTATGCCGTCATGATCGCGGGATTCTTCGTTATCGCCGTTGGAATCGTCCTCAGTGTCAGGGCCGGTCTCGGCCCCGGGCCGTGGGACGTGTTTCACGTCGGGGTGTCCGGCGCTACGGGGATCCCGCTCGGGCGCACGATTACATACGTCGGGCTCGTGGTGATAGCGCTCGGCCTGCTCATCAGGGTCAAGCCCACCCTGTGCACCGTGCTGAACATGCTGCTCATAGGGCAATTCGTGGACCTCGTGGCGGCGTTTCTGCCTCTAGACACGCCCGCCACGTTGGCAGGGCGCCTCGTGATGCTCTGCGGCGGGATCGTGGTCCAGGGTCTCGGAGAGGGGCTGTATCTCGGGACTCGCGTGGGCGCGGGGCCGCGTGATGGCTTCATGCTGGGCATCGTGAAGTTGACGGGGAAGAGGATATGGGTCGTGCAAACCGCAATCGAGGTCACGTTGGTCATGCTGGGCTACGCGCTTGGGAGCCCGCCGGGAGCAGGCACGCTCATATTCGCCGTGAGCGTGGGATACTTCATCGAGTTCTTCCTGAATCTGTTGACTCCGGTCATCTCACGCCTGACGGCTCATCTCGTCGACCAGCAGAGGGCCCCTGCTGGTGCCGATTCTTGAGGCCCCCGCCTCGATCATGGCCTTTGCCTCGGCTAACGTCTGTATCCCGCCGGCGGCCTTGACGAGTGCTCGCCCACCCACCGCGCGGCTCATCAACCGTACGTCCTCGACCGTGGCCCCCGACGGACCGAAACCGGTGGATGTCTTGACGAATTCCGCCCCACCTTCCACTGCCAGCCGGCACGCCTCGACTTTCTCCTCATCGGTGAGATAACACGCTTCGATGATGACCTTCAGGATGACGTCCCGCCCCAGCCCTCTCGCCCTGGCCCGCGCGGCGTCATTCACAGCCGCAATGTCGCGCACGACACCGGCGCAATCGCCGCCCTTGAGAAGGCCGATGTTCATGACCATGTCGAGCTCCGCGGCACCCGAACCGACGGCTTCGGCGGCTTCGGCGGCCTTGGCGGCGGTTGAGCACGCCCCGAGCGGGAAGCCGATCGTCGCGCAAATGCTCACGCCGCTCCCCTCCAGCTCCCTTGCGGCTACGTGGACCCAGGAGCTGTTGACGCAGGCGGCGGCAAAACGGAAGGCGCGCGCCTCACCACAGATCTTCACGATCTCGGATTCCACGACCCACGGCTTGAGAAGCGTGTGGTCTATCATCTTACATAGCTCGTCACGTGTAAACAAACGAACCCCTCCGTTCGCACTGCGGCTCAGCCCATTGCCCCGGCCGGCCCGCCTAGTGTGCTGGACTGTATGAAGGCAACTCTATGGAGCAGAGCACCCCCGCCGCCTCGTTGACTATGGAGATCCTTCCGCTGTGGTCCTCCACTATCCTCTTGCAGACGGCCAGGCCGAGGCCCGTCCCCGACGGTTTCGTGGAGAAGAATGGTTCGAACACCCTCTCGATGTCCTCCCCGAGTATCCTGCTGCCCGAGTTCCGGACGCTCAGGCCCACCCTGCCGCGTTGGGGGTCAACCCATGTCTCAACATCTATGGAGCCCCCCGTCTTCACCGCTTCGAGGGCGTTCTTGACGACGTTGGTCACGACCTGCTGCAGGCGGCGCCGGTCCGCGAAGGCCTCGTCGCCGGGCGCAAGCCGGATGTTCACGACCACCCCTTTACGCGCGATCGCCGCCCTGTGGATCTCGACCACCTGCTGCGCTATCTCCCCGAGGCTCACCCGCTGCAACTCCAGGTTCGCGGGGGCCTGGAGGAACTTGAGGTCGCGCATGAGCGATTCAAGTCTCTCGAGTTCACGCACCGACAGCCGCAGGTACTCCAGCGCCTCACCATCTGCCGCGGCGAGACAAGAGAATAGACCCTGCTTTATCCTGTCGAGCGGCCCTGCAAGACGCGTCGACACGGCCTGGGCGACACTCCCCGCGATGGCCAGCCGGCCGCTGCGCTTGAGTTCTTCCTCGAGGCGCTTCTGTTCGGTCACGTCCCTCACGATGATCGCCACGCCGCTTGCGACGCCATCGCCCGACACCAGCGGGTATGCCGCTCCGGACATCATGCGCTTCCCCTCCGCAATCTCGATTGGGGTCCCGGTCAGGGCCCTGTCCGGCGCGGCCCCACCGGGCGGGGATCCGACGTGGTCCAGCGACAGACCATTTACGACTTGGTGTATTCGCCTGCCCACGACATCGGACTCCGTAACCGAAAACACGCGCTGAAGCATCCGGTTGAACGTCTCTATCCGGCCGTTCTTGCCCACGGAACAGACTCCGATCGGGACGCTGTCAAACGCCGCTCTGTAGGCCTGGGACTCCCTGGCCAGCCTTTTCTGTTCGTCCAGCACGTCGCCGCTTTCGAGGAAGATCGCGTACAGGAGGCTTATGGCGGCCATCAACCTGGAAACCCGCGACCACATGAGCGCCTGGGCGAACTTGCCGCTCCATACGACCGCGAGTTCTCCGACCGCGGCTATAGCCTGCGACATCGAAATCCTGCGATTGAGGCGCCCGCCCGCCCTCCAGCACAGCACCGAGACAGCCGCCGAACCGGTCCCCGCAACGAGGCTCGACATGACCGGGCCGGTCAGCCGGTATTCCGCAACCATGCCGGCGCCCGGCGCCACGAGGTCCATTATGCCCGCGGAGCCCGCCGCCGAGAGCAGCGCCACGCCGACCGTCAACCCGACAAGCGATCCCTGACCAGCGCGCGGCGGCCGCCTCGCAAACGCGCTTCCGACAGTCATGAGCATGGAGAACGCAAGGGCGCCGGTCATCCCCGAGAATATGCGGACGTCCCCGAGGTCCCCGACGAGCAACAGGAGGGGGGCTATGACCATCAGGAACGTCGCGGCTATGGTCGGTGACAGGTAGGCCATGCCCATCAGCAGCGCGGGTCCCTCTCCCCCCGCACGGTAGTACAGGTAGCCGAACACCATTATCAGCACGGCCAGCACACCCGAGGCAAATTCCATGAGCAGGGACCAGTTCGCCTCGTGCACTTCCGGCGCCCGCCCACCGAGGGCGGCTACCATCGCCAGCGCCGCAGGCAGAAGCACTGCCCAGTCGGGACTACCGCCCGCCTGCCGCCTCTCTTTTCCCGGCGACTCAATCAACTGGTGGGACTCTCCGGGTCTGATCGTCGCCCACGTCGTCAGCCACCCCTCCCGGCGCCGGCGGCATCTTTATGAGTAGCGTAAAGCCCTTGTCGGCAGCCAGCGCTTCTACGCGCGCGCCGCATTCCTCGAGGAGCTTCTTACCCACCGAGAGGCCGAACCCCAGGTGCGCGCCTCTAATGGTGAACGCCGGATCGAAGACCGTTTCGACGCCACCACCAGGGATTACAATCCCCGGGAACTCGAGCCTCAGCACCACCCACTCCTGCTCAGGCAGCGTGTCCGCCGTGACCGTGACCGACGCGCCCGCGGGCAGGGCCTCAGCCACGCCCCCGACGATGTTCACGAGGGCCTGCCGGAGCGCTTCCTCGTCGACCATCACGGGCCGGCTACGAGCGTCGCAGGTCCACTTCACACCCCTCGAGGCGTATCGCCCCAGAAAGTCGGAGAGTACGGCCTCGATGAGTCCGCCGGCCTTGACCGGGCCGAGCACGGGCACCCTCGGCCGGACCAGCGACAGGACCTGCGACACAACCATTTCAACCTCGTCTATGAGGCCCGCGCATGCCTGGATCGAACCGGCCATCCGGCGGGGGACCGTGGGAACCGCAAGGTGAAGAAGGCCCTTGATCGCGGCCAGGGGGTTCCTTATCTCGTGCGCCACCGAGGCTGCCAGGTGGCCTATCGACGCGAGTCGCTCGCCGGCCGCTACCCTCGCGGAGAGCTGCTTCCGATCGGTGAAGTCCTCGAGAACCACGACGGCGCCCTCGACCGCGCCGGCGCCCTTTCCGATCGGTCTTGCTGTAAGAGACCAGTACCGCGGACCGGACGCGCACCGGACCTCGATCTCGGCGTCATGGTACTCCGTCCCCTGAGAGAGCACCTGTCCGATGAGGTCGAACTCTGCGGGTAGACGGCCGGCAAGATCACCGAGGCGCTGACCGAGGATTTCCGGCGCCGGAATACCTAGCAGGCGTTCCGCGGCCGGATTGTAGATCGTGACGGCACCGGACCCATCCAGCAGCATGAAACCGCACGGAATCCGGTCAATGACCAGTCTCGACCTCCTGTTGTAATCGGCCACTTCGCGCTCGACCTGCATGAGGTTCATCACGTCCCATCCGGCGGACAGCAGGAGGAACACCGCGCCGAACGTGTTGACCAGGAAAGCCCCGCCGGGCGCGACGACTTTGAACGGGTTCACCTCGACCAGAACGGACGTCCACCCGTACAAAGAGAATGTGACCGCCAGTCCGGTATCAAGTATGCTGTCCCGGGATACGTGCTCGTGAGAGGTCAGGAAGAACAGGATCGTGGCAATCGCTGGAGTAAACGGGAGCGGCGCGCCCAGCGACGACTCCACCGCCCCGAAGTCGACCGCTGCCCACGCGCGGCCGAGCATTATCGAAAAGGTGACGACCATACCCGCTACCCACGGCGGGATTACTCGTTCACCGACCGATCTGCGGCTGCTCACGAAAACAAACGCCGCCAACCATAGCGACCTACCGTACCCACCCTGGATCGGGTCAGTCAACTGATCCGATACCTGAATCATCGTCACGACCAGGAGTGAGGCGTATGCGGCCCCGAGCAACAACCTGCGGGCAGTCCTCTCAACGGAGTACCGGGTGAGGGCGAAGAGGGCGAACAGGCCTATGGAAACCAGTCCTGTAAAGCTGATGGGTGTGCGCCACGCCCGCGTAGACGGGATCCACACGAATCCAACCAGGAGGGTCAGGCCGGCGCCAAGGCCCGTTGCGGCCCAGATCCAGAGGAATCGCTTAAGGTGTCTGGTTGCCTGCCTGGTCTGCGGTGACATCCGCTCCCCCCGGCGCGGACCCCCTGACCGCGTTCAGAACGACCGTAATGAGGTCCACAAGGTCGAAAGGCTTGTGAAGCACACCCACGACGGGCGCGGCGCCGATTGCGTCGAAGTCCGCCGTGTCATCAGTGCCGCTGATTACTATCACCGGAATGCGTCCCGACGGGTCCCACGTACTGCGCCTCTTGAGCACCTCGATACCGTCGATGACCGGCATGCGCAGGTCCAGGAGGATCGCGTCTGGAGCCCCGGACGCCGCCACCGCCATGCATTCGGCTCCATCCTGCGCCGTGATGACCTCGAGCCCCTCCCTCTTGAGGGCGACCTCGATTACGAACCTTACTGCAGAGTCATCGTCGGCGACAAGGACCACTGACCTCAAACCAGCACCCCCGGGATAGAAGTGACAGTCCACAGGCGGGCCTCATTACAGGCCGGGGCGATGAATATGATAGTGACTACTACACACCGCTAGAAATATCCTCCATTTGTCGAAGCGTGAAGCCCGTGCTCCATGAGCCACATACGCGGCGGGCGGGGCGGAGGAACGTGCGATGGAGTTCGGATCCCTGTCGGACGCCGCCCGGGAGTCGGCCGCGACGGTTATCCGCGCGTGCCTCAAGGTGAAGGGCGGGGAACGGCTCACGATCGTGGCCGACCAGGGCGGCGAGGAGGTCGCGAAGGACATTTGGACCTTCTGCGCCGGCGAAGGCCTCGAACCGGCGCTCGTGTTGCCGGGTGGTTGGGCCCCCGGGGCGGACGAGCCACCCGCAGTCCTCGCGGGGTTCATGGCTGTCTCCGACGTGGTGATATGCGTTACTCCGCGGCCGGTGGCGCACACGCGCGCCCGTCGCGAGGCTTGTGAGAGAGGCGCGAGGGTCGCAATCCTCCCGGGTGTGACGAGGGACGGGTTCGAGAGCGAGGCGATGCGGACCGACTACGGCTACGTGTCCCGGCTGGCGGCTCACCTCGCGGGCCTCCTTACCCGCGCTCAACGGGTTTCTGTCGTGACCGGCGACTCCCACCTCGAGATGACGGTGGTGGGGCGCAAGGGATACGCAGATACGGGGGTAATCGACCTCCGCGGACGAGCGGGGGTGCTCCCCGGCGGCGAGGCATTCGTTGCGCCGCTCGAGGGCACGGCCGAGGGCGAAATCGTCGTGGATGGCTCTATTCCTGGGCGGGTACTCGAAACGCCCCTCTTGCTGAAGTTCCGCTCCGGGAGGCTGGTGTCAGCCGAAGGCGAGGCTGCCGGCGAATTCACCGGCATCCTGGAGGGCATCCCCGAGGCCAGGACCCTCGCGGAACTGGGGATTGGCTGCAACCCCGGGGCCGCTATCCGCGGAGCGCCTCCCGAAGACGAGAAGGTACTCGGCAGCGTGCATGTCGCGCTGGGCACCAATTCGACATTCGGGGGACTCGTATGGGCAGGTGCGCATGTCGACGCGGTGATACGCTCCCCCGACCTGTACCTCGACGATCTCCTCGTGGTTTCCGGAGGCCGGTTCGTGAACGACCCCGGGGAATCTGAAGTAGGAGAGGAATACGCATGAGCCGGAGAAGGATTTCCCCACGCGGTGTCGTACTTATAATGTGGACTGAATTACTCCACAATATGGGGATGGGGGCATCTGAATGCAGCTTACGCGACAGGCAGAGTACGCGGTATGGATCATGCTCGAGCTGTCGCTCCAACCCACGAAAGGCTATCTGGCCGTGCACGAAATCGCAAACAGGTATGCGATCCCCATAGCATTCCTTCAGAAGACCGCGCGCCTCTTACTGAAGGCGGGTCTGCTCGAGGCGCAACGGGGGCCTCATGGGGGACTGCGCCTGAAGAAGGAGCCGTCGAGGGTCTCGCTTCTCGACATCATCACGGCGGTTGAGGGTGACATAGCGCTGAATCCCTGTCTGCGAGCGGGCGCGCGCTGCCCGCGCATGAAAGCGTGCAAGGTGAGAGAAGCGCTCTCGAGGATCCAGGAAATGCTTGCGCGGGAACTCGCCTCCCACCGTCTGGACGACCTTGCGGGGGCTGAGCCATAATACCAGTTCACAGGGAGGGGCCAGTATGCTGGACAAAGTGAGTGTTCACGAATCCATTAACGCGATGCACGACCACGTGAGGTCGGACGGCCTGAAGCCGATCGCGGACAGGTTTGACGAGCAGGAGAAGGTCAGGTGCAGGACATTCTGCGAGAGAGGGCTGAGCTGCCAGCTGTGCAGCAACGGGCCGTGCCGCATAATCCCGGGGAAGGTCGAGCGCGGGGTATGCGGGATCGACGGTAATGGTCTCGTGATGCGAAACCTGGTGCACAAGCTCAACATGGGCATTTCGGCGTACACCTATCACTGCAAGGAGGCCGCCAAGACCCTGCGCGCAACGGCGCTTGGTCGCACGCCTTTCACCATCAATGACCCGGGCAAGCTCGACTCGCTGGCGGCCTCGCTCGGAGTAGGCGGCGCGGACAGGGCCGCCAAAGCGGTGGCTGTGGCGGACACGGTCCTCGCGTCGATCAACCAGGACTCAGACGAGGCGTCGCTGATGGTCGAGAAGTTCGCCCCCGAGGGACGGAAGAACGTATGGCGGGAATTGGGGATCCTGCCGGGCGGGCCGGCGCACGAGGTGATTGAATCTACCACGAGGTCTATGACCAACATCGACGGCGACTGGATTTCGCTAGCGAAGACCGGTCTCCGCCTCGGGATCGCCAGCACGTACGGCGCGCTCGTGCCGCTCGAGTGGATCCAGGACATACTGTTCGGCACCCCAACGCCTCACGAGGCGTTCGTCGACCTGGGGGTGCTCGACCCCGAGTTCGTGAACATACTGCCAAACGGCCACGAGCCGTTCATCGGGGCGGCGCTGATAGAGGTGGCGAAGAGGCCCGAAAACCGGGAAAAGGCGCGGATGGCCGGGGCGAAGGGCATCCACGTGGTGGGCTCGATCGAGACCGGCCAGGAGCTCATGCAGCGGTTCCAGTGCGACGACGTGTTCGTGGGTCTCACGGGTAACTGGATGAACCAGGAGTACGTCCTGGCCACTGGCGCGGTCGACCTGTTCGCCATGGACATGAACTGCTCGGTGCAGACGCTCAAGGAGTTCGCGGACAGGTACGGCGCCACGCTCGTCTCGGTATCGAGGCTCGTGAACATCACCGGCGTCCCGAAACACATCGACTATCAGCCGGAGAAGGTCGACGCTCAGGCACAGAAGCTCATCGACCTCGCTATCGAGAACTTCGGCAGGCGGCGCGGCAGGCCGGCGAGGACAGGGTTCCCGCGCAGGAAGATCGTCACCGGGTTTTCGACCGAGGCGGTCCTGCAGGCGCTCGGAGGGACGCTCGACCCGCTCCTCGGCGCTATCAAGGACGGTTCGGTCAAGGGCGTTGTCGCGCTGGTCAGCTGCACCACCTTCAAGAACGGCGCCCACGACGAGATAACCGTCGCGGTGGCGAAAGAACTCATCAAGCGGAACATGCTCGTCATATCGGGCGGCTGCGGGAACGCCGCCTGCCAGGTGGCGGGCCTGAACTCCATGGAGGCCCAGGAACTGGCGGGCGAACGGCTGCGCGGCCTGTGCAAGGCGCTTGGAGTACCGCCCGTGCTGTCGTTCGGCACCTGCACAGACGTCGGGCGCATGGCGATGCTCGTCGGCGCTGTGGCGGGCGCGCTGGGTGTCGACACGCCCGCGCTTCCCGTCGCCGTGACTGCGCCCCAGTACATGGAACAGAAGGCGACGATCGATGCGTTCGGAGCCGTGGCGCTCGGACTGTACACCCATGTCTCCCCGGTCCCTCCGGTCACCGGGTCCGAGGACGTGGTGAGGCTACTTACCAGGGACGTCGAGGCGCTCACGGGTGGGAAACTCGCCGTCGAATCCGATCCGGTCGCGGCCGTCGACGGGATCGAGGCGCACGTAAACTCGAAGAGGAAGTCACTCGGGCTGGACTGAGCCTCCGGGCGAGTAGCGGGAGGAGGGCCTGCTGATGAAATTCAACGTGCTCGTAATCAAGGCGCTCAATCCGAAGCGCCAGTAACGCGGGGGTTGACCTATCCATAGGTTCTGAGAAGGGGTCCGCTCGCGCGGACCCCTTCTGTACACCTCAGGATCGGAGGAGGAAACGCGCCAGGCCGGCCATCAGGAGCAGGCCGGCGATCCCGACGGACGGGTACAGGAACCGTACCACGTTGGTGAACCCCACGGATGCCAGGGCCACGGCGGCAGTGGAGGTCAGCACCGCGGCGCGGCGGCCGCGAGGGGACTCGGGGGTCGTTAGGCGTGACACGAACCCGTACAGTGCGGATATCGCTGTGGTGTAGATCGCGGCCAGTACCACGACGGCGTACAGCGCTCTCGCGAGGGGGTGAATAGCCCCGGCCACAAACAGCATCGGGACGCCGTATGCGGCCGCCGCGGGCAGGTGCGAACTCACCGAAACGAACGTCGCCACAGCCGCGGCGCCGAGCCCCGCTCCGCCGACCGTGGCCCCGCGAATCGCGTCCTCGCGCGAGGCCAGCGCGGCCCCGAGCGGTGAGAGCACAGCCACCGTAAGCACGATGTTGTACGAGGCATACACTACGGCCGATAACGGCCAGGACGGGATAACGGCCGAGGACGGGCTTCGCCAGACCTCCGGCCGCAGGAAGTAGCCGGTCCGCAGCCCGGATACGACACCGAAAACGACCATCGCCGCGAACATCAGCGGCACGAGGAACGCCATCGAATCGACGATCCCCCGCAACCCCAGGAGGACCGTGACCGCAGACGCAACCGTCATCAGGATGGCGCCTGCGAACGGCTGCCAGCCGAGCTGCTCGCTCATGAGCGCGCCCGATCCCGCGACCATAGACACCAGGCCGCCGAACATGAAGAACGTGATGAGGTAGTCGACGGCGCGACCGGCGAGCCCTCCCATCGAACGATTGAGGACGTCCCGGTAGGAAAGCGCGCCGGAGCGCCTGCCCAGTTCCATCACGGCATACCCGAAAACCCCGAGGAGCAGCGTGGCGAGGGCCACTCCCCACGTCCCCACCGGGCCGAAGTAGCAGAAGAACTGGAGGATCTCCTGGCCGGTCGCGAATCCCGCCCCCATTGCAGTGCCGATGTACGTCGCGCCCACCTGGTACGGAGTAACCGAGAGAACCCTGTTCTTCACGCCGGATGCCCCTCTTCCCCGCGCTGCCTGGTATTAGCCTACGCGGCTCGCCGTCAGGTCATCCAGCGCGCTGGGGCGCGCCTTATGTCGATAACCGTGTGGGGAGCGCCCTCCCCCAACGACACGTTTCTCCGGACAGGCCCGGATACAATCCTGTATAGGGCCTCCCCGGAGGCCCCACACATCAGGACCAAGGAGGAGAGGCGTGTGCGAAGGTGGTTATCCCTGTTGCTCGTGCTCTTCTTGGTGCTCGGCCAGGCTGCGGGCGTATCCGCAAAGGTCATTGACAGCGAGCACGAAGAGGGCGCGTACTGGAAGGAGGTCCCGGACTACACGGAGCGGCCGACGAGGCCGTACCCCAGTTACACCTACTACTCGGAACTGCCCGCCATTCTGCGCGACATCGACACGAGGAGCAACCGCGTCAAAGTGGAGGTGATGGGTCATTCGGCGCTGGGTCGCGATATGTTCCTGGTCACCGTAAGTGACCCGACCGCATTGGGACGCCTCGGCCACTACCAGGCGTTCCGCCACACGATGCTGAAGGACCCCGATAAGGCGCAGGCAATGCTCGAAAAGGGCGACGATTTCAAGGTCCCCATATTCATCAACGCGAGCATACACGGGGGAGAAACGCCCGGAGTCGACGCGGCCCTGCGGATGCTGCGGCGCCTCGCGTTCGACGATGACGAAGAGGTCCGCAAGATCCTGGACAACACGATCGTCCTCATCAACATCGTGCAGAACCCCGATGGACGGATAATCGACACGCGCCCGAACGGGAACGGTTTCGACTGCAACCGCGATTTCATCACGCTGTCGCAGCCGGAGTCGAGGGCGACCGCCGCGGCGATCGTCAAGTGGAAGCCGATGATATTCCTCGACCTCCACGGGTTCGTCAATCCAATGCTGATCGAGCCGTGCACGGTCCCCCACAACCCCAACTACGAATACGACCTGTACATCAAGTGGGCGCTCGAGCAGGCCGAGGCCATGAGGACCTCGGTGGAGGCCAACACCCCGTTCCAGGCCGAAATACCATACCTCGACTACGGCGAGGGTTGGGACGACTACCCCCCGATATTCACGCCCATGTACGCGATGTACCACGGCTCCATCGGCCACACGCTTGAAACCCCCAAGAAAACCGAGGATGGCGTGAACGCCCACTACTACGCCATCATGGCCGCCGCACGCTTCGCCGCCGAAAACAAGGTCGCCATGTTCAACGACCAGATAGAGGTGTTCCGCCGCGGGATTGAACGCGTTGTGCAACCCGACATGCAATTCCCATACGCCTACGTCATCCCCGCCGATCCCGCCAACCAGAAGGACCCGGTTCAAGCGGCCCGCGCCGTCGAGCACCTTCTCTTCAACGGTATCGAGGTGCAGCAGGCAAAGAAGTCGTTCGTCGCCGGCGGCAGGCAGTATCCGGCGGGCACGTTCGTGGTGCCCATGAATCAGCCGTTGAGGGCCCTCGCCAACACAATGCTCTGGGACGGCGAAGACATCTCCTACGAGGTCAGCGACATGTACGACATATCCGCGTGGAACCTGCCCGAACTTTGGGGGTTCGACGCGGCCGCCGTGGCCGCCCCGTTCGACGCCTCGCTGGTCGGTCTGTCTAAACCGGACTACCCCGCGGGCGCCGTGGACGGTGACGGCCCCGTTTACGTGCTCGAGAACCGTACCAACAACGCCGTCAAGGCCGTTAATGAATTGTTGAAGCGCGGCTTTCTCGTGCAAATAACCACCGCGCCCGTCCCCGCCGGTGGCGAAGCGACGCTGCCCGCAGGCACGTTCGTGATTCCGGCGGACCAGAGCGGCCTGCGCAAGGAGCTCGTTTCCCTTGCGAATCGCTACTCCATTGCGTTCAAGGGCTCGCCCGGCCCGGCGCCGGGTCTGAAGACCCTCACCACGCCTAAGGTCGCGGTACTGGGCGACGCCGCGGTCACGTTCGTCCTGAGAAACCTCGGATTCAACGTGACGACCATCGCGCCGTCCGACCCGCTCGGCGCTTACGACGTGCTGGTGGCGTCGTCCGCGGCGCCGGCCGCTGCCGTGCGGTCGTTCGTCCAGTCGGGAAAGGGATACGTGGGGATCGGGCGCTACGGCCTGACCGGGGACCTCGGCACGATGCTGCCGGTTACGTACGCCTACGGTAACGCCTACGACAACGGTGTAGTCCGCGCCCGCTACGGGCCGGAAGGGGTCGTGGCCGCATACTACGGCCTCGATGACTATGCGTTCGTTTACCGGCCCCTGTGGTTCACCGGGGTGGGGCCGGGTGTGGCCGTGGACTCGTGGTACGGCAACGGCCAGTTCTTCGTCGCGGGCTTCTGGCCGAACCGCGAGCCGGCGGCGGGCAAACCCGCGGTCGTCAGCGGCTCATTCGGTCAGGGCAAGGTGGTCTACGTAGGGTTCCAGCCGGCGTT